>SXJR01000371.1 GCA_005779305.1 Myxococcales bacterium | reverse complement strand
TCTCGCCTCGGCTGATCGGCCGACAGACCCATGGCTACTTCGCCTCCAGTGACGTTCGCTGGATGACCGAGCTGGTCGGCGCGAGCAATCGAACCTTCTCCTACGAATACGACCATCAGAGCCAGATCCGCCGGGCCGCTGATGATCGAGGCTACCTCGGTCGCTACGACTACACGCCGGCCGGACGGATCCTCACGGTCGATCTCGACGTGGTCAACGCGGACGTGCCGTCGCGCGACGTGACCTACGACTACGATGACCTGGATCCCGAGCGGCTCGTCGCGATGCTCGATCGGCAGACCGGCGCCGACGTGGTTCGCCTGTCGCACGACCCGGCCGGAAACACCACGAGCAAGCTATCCGGAGCTGGGACTGGCAACTTCACATACGACGGCGACGGACGCCTTCGCATCGCCGTGCGGAACGGCGAGCGTGAGCGCTACTACTACGACACCAACGGGCGCCGCGTGCTCGCGATCCGCACGCTGAATGGAACCAACGTCGAGACCCGCCGGAACTTCGAAGACCTCGAGGTCGAGACTCGCAGCGGTGTCACGACAACGCGCCTCACGGTGAAGGTGGGCACGCCCGTCGCCCGCGTGGTCAACGGTTCGGAGATCCAGTACCTCCATCACAACGCAACCGGCAACCTGCTCATCGGTGCTCACGGCTTCGGTGGCATGCGCGCTGGATTCTCGTACGGCGCGTTCGGCGAGATCCTCGAGCAGCAGTCCGATGCTGCTGGGTTCGAACGGCGATACCAGGACCGCGAGCGGGACACGATCAGCGGCTGGTACGACTACGGCGTTCGCCTCTACGACCCGGAGACGATGCTCTGGAACCGGAGTGATCCGCTGTTCCGCTTCGCCCCGGAGTATGCCGGCGCGGAGCCGCGGCGCCTGGGCCTCTACACGTTCAGCCTGAACAACCCGCTTCGCTACGTCGATCCCGACGGGCGAGATCCCTACGACAACCAAGAGAACGATGTTCCACCGGAGGTCGCGGCCCAGAAGGGCATCGCTGCCGGGGACGTGATGGCCGAGGCCTTCGTCCACCTCCTGCCCGTGGCTCACCAGGCCCTCAAGTCGGTGGACGTCATCGGCATCACGGACGTCGCCGAGGTGGCCCACCACCTCATGAACGGGAACTGGGGAGCGGCGGCGGAAGGAGGCGCCTGGATCGCAGCGGCGGCAGCAACCGGTTGGGCTGCTGGCAGGGTGCTCAAGGTCGGTGGAAAGATCGGGAGGAAGGTCCTGGGCAAGGCCGACGATGCTGGCGAGTTCGCGGCAGGCCTCGGCCGGCACGCCGACGACGCCGGCGAGGCGGCTGGCGGCGGTGGGTGGGACGCGGAATCCATGGCTGCGTCTGTGCCACGCAGCGGAAATCGTACAGTCATCGGTCAGGGTGTCGGCACCACGACGTGTGCTACGAAATGCGTAGAAATGGCGATGGACACCATGGGGGCACAGGTGGATAGGGCGGCCCTGCAGCCTTTCGTCGACATGGCCACGAAGCGGCCAGGTCTGCCCAATCAGCAGATCGCCGAGGCGTTCCACGGACAAGGTGTGAAGGCAGAGGCCAGGAGGTTCGGTGGCATCAGCCAACTCGAGGCGGTCACAGCCCGCGGTACGCCTGTGATTGCGTTGGCAACGTCTCACGGCTCTCGGACGGGGGTGCACGCGATCGTGGTGGATGGCGTCACGACAAAGCCGGAGCTCGGCAAGGTCGTTGCGGTTCGAGACCCGGCTGGGAAGGGCTCACAGTTCTTCCTCAGGGCGGACACGTTCCTTAAGAAGTGGACCGGAGAAGTTACGATCCCGATCAAGGACTGGCTGCCATGACGATTCAAGAACTCCTAGCGCGGCTCGAGGCCATCGGGTTCGTTTGCTACGTCGACCACTTCAAGGACGACGGCGAAACGAGGCTGATCGTCAACAAGCTCAGCTCCACGCCCGGCAACCGCATCGAGGGCAACACGATCAAGGCCGATTTCGAGGAAGGCGGAGCGATCAAGACCTTCGATGTCGACGGTGTTGCCCCGATCGTCTGGTTTCGCTCGGATCACGTCCACTACTTCGTGAGCGCGGCGGTACCGCTCTCTCGCGGAGCGTACGAGAAGACGTTTCGCGACGCAGCCGAAGTCTACGAGGAGTTGCTGCACTACTTCTTCGACGCTGACTCGCCGATGAGGGTCGAGCACGACTTCGTGGCAGGGCCCGGCCGCCCCGCGGGCGCTTGAGTGGTGCCGGCGCGAGAGCGCCGGCACGCCCAGAGTTACGATCCCCACCAAGGACTGGCTGCCATGACGATTCAGGAGCTCCTGACGCGACTGAGGGCTATTGGGTTCGTCTGCTACGTCGACCACTTCAAGGACGGCGGGGAGACGAGGCTGATCGTCAACAAGCTCAGCTCCACGCCCGGCAACCGTATCGAAGGCAACACGGTCAAGGCTAATTTCGAGGAAGACGGAGCAATCGAGACGTTCGATGTCGACGATGTTGCCCCGATCGTCTGGTTCCGTTCGGATCACATCCACTACTTCGTGAGCGCCGCGATACCGCTCTCTCGCGGGGCGTACGAGAAGACGTTTCGCGACGCAGCCGAGGTCTACGAGGAGTTGCTGCACTACTTCTTCGACGCTGACTCGCCGATGAGGGTCGAGCACGACTTCGTGGCGGGGCCGGGCCGCCCCGCGGGCGCGTGACAGGTAGCAGGCGCGAGAGCGCCGACACATCCGGGAGGCGCGATCCCGATCAAGGACTGGCTGCCATGACAATTCAGGAGCTCGTGACGCGCCTCGAGTCACTCGGATTCTTCTGCCGGGTGGATCACTTCGACGACGACGGAGAAACACGACTCATCGTGCACAAGCTCACCTCCACGCCCGGCAACCGCATCAACGGTAACGTCGTGACCGGTAGCCGGCGCGACAGCGCCGGCACTGCGCCTCGTCTCCACCGCCGGCGGCGAACCGACCGGCGGCGGCCGGCGTCGCGAAGCGGCCGCGGCGACTTCCGCACCACCGCGAGTTTCCCGAAGTCCGGCGTGCAACATCCGGCGGCAGGCGTCTCCTGCATTCATGAGCACACGCGTTGTCCTTGCGATGCCCTTCGTGATTCTCGCCGGTTGCGTGGTGCCGCCGACCGCGGCCGGCGCCTACCCGAGCGCGGCCGGCGGCACCACGGCGGCCGCCCCCGCCGCGGGGGCGACCTGCGCGGAGACCATCGTCTGCTACGGGGCGTGCGAGCCCGTGACCGACGCCTGCATCGCCCAGTGCGAGACCACGGCGGCGCCCGGCGTGCCGGCGCAGGGCCGCGCCGTCGTGACGTGCATGGCGAGCACCGGCTGCGACACGATCGAGTGCCTCCAGGCGCAGTGCCCCGCCGAGTACGAGGCGTGCTTCAGCGGCGCCGGCGCGCAGGTCGCCGCGAATCCGGGCGGAGGTGGCAGCGGGACCACGACCGCGCCGGTCCGGGACGGCTTCGAGCACACGACCGTGACCTTCGACGACGGCTGGACCTCGACCGTGCTGGCCGACCGCGTCCTCGTCGAGCGGGGCGGCGTGCGCGTGCACCTCTTCTACGCCCTGCCGTACAACGCGTCGGACTTCTCGGGCACCGGACGCACCGCGCGCGACCACTACTGGGACAGCATCGTGGCCCGCGAGCACGCCGTCGAGCAGAAGCTTTATCGCGACGCCGGGGCGATGGGCATGCCCCCTCATTACATCGAGGGCTGGGCCACCGATCGCGCCAGCGGTCAGCGCCGCTTCCTCGCGATGGACCTGAGCTTCGAGCCCAACTTCGCGCTGGTCACGCTCGTGTCCGCTCCCGACGACGGCACGGTGTTCACGCTCTTCCCGCCGGACGCCAACGCGTTCCATCCCGGGATCCCGACCATCTCGGCGATGCAGCGCTTCAACCGCTTTCCGCTCGGCGCGCGCGACGTCGATGGGACGTGGCAGGAAGGCGGCGGCGGAACCACGAGCTGGTACGACGCGCACACCGGCGCGTACGTCGGCGCCACCGGGGTGGCGACGAGCGACGTGTTCACGTTCTCGCCCGACGGCTCCTACACCAGCGTGCACAACGGGGCCACCGGCCGCGTCGGCGGCATGAACACGTACCAGCAGGCGTACCGCGGCACGTTCGAGGCAGCGCGATGGCAGCTGGTCGCCACCGAGCGGTTCCAGGGCGCCACCCAGACCTTCGCCGCCCACCTCGTCGCCGTGCGCGGCGGTCGGCTGCTCGCCCTCGACGACGGCCGCGGCAGTCGTTACACGCTGGTTCGTACCGGACGCTGATTTCGGTGCGACTTCGGCGGGGAGCCGTCTCCTGCTGGCATGGGATGGAAACCGAAAGCCGATGAAGAACGTGAGGTCCCGGCGGCGAAGGCTGCCGATGCGGCGCCGGCGCCCGGAAAGAAGGCGCGCACCGACGCGCTGCCCGCCGCGAAGAAGCCGCCCGCGGTGAAGGAGCCGGCCGCGCGCCAGCCCTCCATCGGCGAGCTCAACGTCGCGCGCGAGCCGGACGATCCGTTCGGGTTCCACCTGCTCGACAACGAGGAGCTCGGCCTCCCGCCGGCGGTCGGCCCGCGGGAGGGCGCGCGCACGCGGTTCCCGCGCGAGGAGTACCTGGTCTGGCAGGACTACCAGCTCCTCGCCCCCGCCGGCGTGGACCTCGGCACCCCGGATGAATACGTGCGGCGCGTGAAGACGACGTGGGGTTCGCTCCAGTCGTACCTCATGTGGCGTAACGACTCCGACGCGCTGCTCGACAAGCCGTTGCCCAGCGGGGGCACCGTGCGGCGCATCATCAACGAGCACGGCGAGACCCAGCGCGTCTTCTTCTACTGGGTGTCTTGGGAATACCACCGGCGCGGCCTCGACGATGCCGCGATCGTTGCGCTCTTCGAGGCGCAGATCGTCGGCCAGATGCGCGAGGCCATCGCCGCGGCCGAGGCCAAGCTGGGCGCGACCATCCCGGTCCAGGGCTTCTGCCCGCGGCCGCAGCGCGACGACCACGGCTACGTGATGGGCACGCTGAGCGAGCACGGGCTGGGGCACGCCGTCGACATCGAGCCGAGCAAGAACCCGATCGTCGGTGCCGCGACCTGGCACGCGATCGAGGCGCGGGTCGGGCGCAAGGTCGATCGCTCGCGCCGGCGCTGGGAGCAGCATCCCGACCAGCTCTACGACGATCTGGTCGCGTTCAGCCTGGCCTGGGCCGCGATCGTCGTCGACGAGATCGAGGCCGCGCGACGCGCGCCGGCGCGCGCCGCGAACTTCGCGCGCCGGCATCCCGGGACGCTGGTCGACTACGGAGGCGTCGGCCGCCCCGACGCCGCGCCTCATCCGCTCCTGGACGACATCCCACCCCCGGTGGACGACAAGCAGCTCGCGGTGAAGACGATCGCGCGCCTCCTCCACGTCGATCTGGAGGAGGCCGCGCCGCTGGCGGCCACGCCCGGGTACGAGCTCGTCAGCCATCCGCGCAAGCGCGTGCTCGCGCTGCGCGAGCAGGGCCTGGTCTGGGGCGCGACCTTTCCCAACTGCGACATCCACCACTTCGAGCTGGCCAGCCCGCCGCTGGCACCCTGGTTCGTCGACGACCACCGCCGCGCGCCGACGCGCACCGATCCCGACTTCGAGTCGAGCCTCGAGCGCTTCTGATCAGCGCGGCGCGGGCGACCGCGGCCCCAGCGGGTGCGAGGCGCGCCAGGCCGCGACGGCGGCGAGCTGCTTCCGCGATCGGGGGCCCATGATGCGCATCGCGGGCTGTGACGGATCGCGGCCTTCCCTTTCCGCCTCGTGGAGCTCGCGCTCGGCGTCGTTCACCAGCGCGTGGGCGCGCTCGCGATCGCGCACGCCGCCCGTGGCCCACAGCGACCGGGCGAGGGCGAAGGCGGTCACGGCGCGCGAGTACGGCCTGGGTGCCGAGGCCGGGAACCCGTCGACGATCGGTGACAACATCGCGATCGCGTCGCGATGCTGGCCGGCGGCCGCGAGCGCTTGCCCGAGGTTGCGGTGCACGACCGCCAGGTCCCCGGCCGTGGCCACGCCGCCGGCGATCGCCTCGGCTTCGGCGTCCCGCAACTTCGCGACCGCCGCGTCGGCCTTGTCGAGATCGAGCAGGCAGGCGCCCTGGCCGAGCAGACTGTCGACGAGCCCGCGACGGACCCCCGTCGGATCGGGCGGGGACGTACCGGCGATCTCGGCCGCGGGTCGGCGCAGGATGGCCTCGACCTCGGCGTACCAGCCTAGCGCCTCGTTGCAGTCACCCACCATCTCGCTGGCTCGCGCGAGCTGCGCCATGACGTACGTCGAGAAGTGGGGCTCCGGCACCGGCATCGATCGCAGGTGCGCGAGCTGACGCAGCGAGATCTCCCGCACCTTGGCGAAGTCGCCGGCCACAAACGGGGCGTTGGCGTCCTCGTTGAGGACGGCGGCGCCGTCGCGCGGTGCGCCGTCCCTGCGCGCCGAGCGCTCGAGGAACGCGGTCATGTCTCTCGACCGCGCGGCGGCGCGGTCGGGGTCCTTGGCGAGCGCCCACGCCCCCGATGCCGCCATGTACGCCTCGGCCAGGCTGGGCGCGTCAGGACCGAACTGCTCGATCGTGAGCTCGACGATGCGGTCCTGGGCGGCGGCGGCCGCCGCGTAGTCGCTCTGTCCCATCCCGAACGCGGCCTCGGCCTCGAGCAGCAGGATCTCCGTCGCCGCGTCCTGGCCGGCCCGCGCCAGCGCGGCGCGCGCCGAGGTGACGACCGTCGTGGTCTCGGGATCGCGCAGGCGCGCGAGGACCAGCGCGAGGTGCGCGCCGGCGCGCGCTCGGGTGAAGTCGTCGGCCTGCGCCTCGGCCCCCAGCACCACCGCGCGAAGCGTCGCCTTCGCCGCGGTCTCGTCGCCGGTGAGCGCGGCCACGACGCCGTCGAGGAGCTGGACGCGCAGGACCGCCGGGGGAAAGCCGAGCGTCTGGGCCTCGGCGGCGAGCACGGCGACCTGCGCGCGGGTCACGCGCGGCATGTTGCTCAGCGCGCCGAGCTCCGCAGTGGAGATCGCGTCCTCGACCTCGGCGAGCTTGGCAGCGACCTGCGGCGGCGGCTCGACCCGGGCCGGCCCCGCCACGTCGCAGCGATCGAGCGACGGCAAGATCTGCACGATCGCGTCGGGCTGGAGCGAGGTGCTGGCGCCGACCAGGCCCGCGACGGTGTGGCGGAACGACACCCGTGCCCGCTCGAGACACGCCACGCGCGGATCGGCGGCACCTTGCCCGGTCGCCGCGCGGCACAGCTCGTTCCGCCGCAGGCGCCAGCGATCGACCCAGTGCCCGAGCGCCGCCGCGGTGCCGTCCTCGGTGCGCTCGCGTACGCGCGCGGCGATCTCCGCCGTCCAGTCGGGCGCGATCGCCGCGGCGGCCACGCGGCATGCCGCCTCGCGATCCGCGGCACCTCCGCTCACCGCGCCGGTCGCGGCCAGGATGGCC
>SXJR01000055.1 GCA_005779305.1 Myxococcales bacterium | reverse complement strand
CCGGGTGCGCCGAGCGTGGCGAGCGCGGCGAACACCGCGTCGACCGCCGGCGCCGCCGCGGCGGGCGCCGGATGGGCGCGGTTGAGGACCACGCCGGCCAGCTCGGCGTCGACCGCGCGCATGCGCTCGACGAACGCGCTGGTCTCGTCGAGCACGAGCTGGCGTGGACCGGTGACCAGCACGAAGCCGGCGTTGCCGCCGCGCAGGAGCTCGCGGGCCTTGCGGGTGCGCGCGACCGCATCGTCGAGGAGGGTGTCGAGCGCGGCCAGGAACGCCGAGACCTCGGCGAGCGCGATGCGCCCGGCCGCGAGCTCGAGCCAGCCCAGCACCACGCGCGCCACCGCGCCGGCCGCGGCGCCGGGCCGGGTCAGGAGCGCCGTGACCCGATGATCGAGCAGCGGATCGAGGCGCTCGGGTGCGCGCAGGAAGTCGAGGGCGTGCACCGCCGGCGGCGTGTCGAGCACGACCAGATCGTAGCGCCCGGACTCGGAGAGCCGGCAGGTCTCCTCGATCGCCATGTACTCGGTGGCGCCGGCGAACGAGGTCGACAGCTCCTGGTAGAAGCGGTTGTCGAGGATGCTGCGCGCCGCCGCCGCGCTGGGCGCGTGGCGGGTTACGAAGCTGTCCCACGCCTGTTTCTGATCGAGCATGCCGGCGTCGAGGTGGCCGCCCGGGGTCCGCGTGGTGCAGGCGACGAGCGAGACCGGCTCGCCGCCCGGTGCCAGCGTCGCCAGGCCGAGCGAACGGGCCAGGGCCCGCGCCGGATCGATCGTGAGCACCATGGCCCGCCGGCCGCGCAGCGCGGCGCCCAGCGCCAGCGCCGCTGCCATCGTGGTCTTGCCGACGCCACCGGTCCCGACCACCACCACCAGGCGATGGCGATCGACCATGGCGCCGATGGAGCTGGTCGCGATCACCGGGTCGCCTCCTCGACGAGCGGCGCCAGCGCCGCTGCCCGCGCCAGGCCCTCGCCGTGCCAGAGCCGTGGCAGCCGCACCGCCGTCACGCCGAGCTCGCTCTCGAGCGCGGCGACACCGCGCTCCTGGATGCGCTCCCAGCGCCGCGCCCGCCGCACCGCGGTCGCTACCTCGTCGCGCGCCGCCTCGAGCCCCGGGGTCACGGCCAGCTCGCCGAGGCGCGCCACCGTCTCGTCGATTTCGGGCGGCGCCGCCGGCCGGCACTGGTTGACGAGCAGCGCGCCGCCGTCCAGGCCGAGCGTGCGCAGCGCCATCACCACCTGCGCCGCCTCGGCCAGCGGTAGCTCCTCGGGCGAGGCCACGACGTGGACCGCACAGGTCGCCGGGTCGCCGAGCAAGGCCGCGTTGCGCGTCGCCTCGCGATGGACCAGACCGGCCGGGAAGCTGCGCGCGGCCGCCGCCGGCATGCGCAGGTGAGCGAGCGCGTGGCCGGACGCGCCGGCGTCGACGACGATCAGATCCCAGCGCGGCCGTGCGCCGATCCGCTGCAGCACCAGCTCGTCGCGGACCTTGCCGATCACCATCAGCTCGCGGACGCCCGGCGCCGCGGTCGCGAACGCCTGGTAGATGGGATGGGCGATGAGCGCGCGGCCGAGGCGGCCCAGGCGCAGCCGCCGCACCAGATACTCGCCGAGGGCCGCGGCACCGTCGAACCACGTGACCGCGACGCCCGGCGCCGCCGGCGCGGGGGCGATGGTCCCGGCCGGTTCGGGCGCGACGCCGAGCAAACGCCGAAGCCCACCCGGCTGGCCCAGCTCGATGGCGAGCACCCGCTGTCCACGCGCCGCCGCCGCCAGCGCCAGCGCCGCGCACACCGTGGACTTGCCGACGCCGCCCTTGCCGGTGACGTAGTGCAGCGAGCGGCGACGATCGACCATGCGCGGCACGGGGACTGCAAATCCTCGGCCCGTGAGCCATCTGCTCGCCATCTCGTCTCCGCCCGCGTCGCGTCGCGCAAGAACGGCGGAGGCGTGCGCCGGACGCGCAAGTCCTTCGCGCCTCAGGCGCCTCTCGAGCGCGCGCCGCCGGCCGAGGACTCCTTGAGCGCGGTCCGGATACCGCCCACGCGCGTGCGGGGCCGCCACGCTCACTACGACGCCGTCGTCATCGGCAGCGGCGTCGGCGGCTCGGTCACGGCTGGCCTCCTGGCCCACGCCGGCGACCGGGTCCTGGTCCTCGAGAAGAACGCCGTGCTCGGCGGCATCCTCGCCTCGTACCATCATCACGGCTTCAAGATCGACGTCGGTAGTCACCTGGTTTCGCGCGGCGCCCACGGCCCGCTCGGGGACGCGCTGCGCGAGTGCGGGCTCGACCGGCCGCGCTTCCTGACCCACTGCATCCCGGTGCGCTCGCGCGGCATGTTCGAGATCGCCGCGCCGGCCCACCGCCGCGGCCTGCCCGCGGTGGCGCTCGAGGCGGCGCGCGCGCTGCGCCTGCCGTGGCGCGACCGGTTGCGTCTGCTCCGCATGATGGAGCAGGTCTTCACGCTCACCGAGTGGGAGCTGCGCGCCTGGGACCGCCGAACGCTCGACGACTTCGTGCGCCAGCACACCGAGCACCCCGGCGCGTACTTCCTGTTCAGCTTCCTGGCCAGCATCTTCTTCGTGCTCCCGCCGTGGCAGGTCGCTGCGGGCGAGGCCATCCGCTGCCTGCGCTGGGTGCTGAGCAGCTACAGCCTGTCCTACGTCGAGGGTGGCATGGACAGCCTCAGCCACGCGCTGCTCGGGCTGGTCGAGCTGCGCGGCGGCGACGTCGTCACCGGCCAGAAGGTCGTGTCGGTGATGCCACACGGCGGCGAGCTCGACGTGGTCACCCAGGACGGCGCCGAGTACCGCACCCCGGTCGTCGCCTGCAACATGGCCGCGCCCGACGCCCTCGCCCTGGTCGGCGGCGCCGTCATTCCCGAGGCGTACCGCGCGCGCGTCGCCGGCCTGCGCGGCTCCGGCAACGCGCACCAGGTCAAGCTGGGGCTGCGTCGCCGGTTGGTCGACGAGGGCTGCATCATCGGCGGGGTCTCGCTCGACGGCCGGACCTTGCCGGATCTGAGCCTCGAGCTGATGCGCTCGACGGTCGCGGCCATCGACGCCGGCAGCGTCTCGGATCCGCTCGCGGTCTATGCGCCGGTGCCGACCAACTACGATCCGTCGCTCGGTCCCGCCGGCGGCCAGCTGATCGTCGCCAGCATCTACGGCCCGGTCCGCGCCGATCCCTTGGATCCGCCGGGACGCTGGCGCGACCGCGCGCTGGAAGCCCTGGCCCAGATCATCCCCGGCCTGCACGACGAGCTGATCTTCGCCGAGTTCACGCCGATCCCGGCGATCGCGGCGTGGATGGGCAAGGGCAACCGTGGCGCGATCTGCAACGGCCAGTTCCCCGGCCAGGTCGGCCGCGACCGCCTGCCGGTGACCACCCCGGTGCCTGGCCTCTACCTTTGCGGCGACGGCGCTGGCGGGCGCGGCATCGGCACCGAGCTGGCCGCGACCTCGGCCATGGAGGTCGTCGACGCGATCGGCGCGCAGCGGAGGGCCGTGGCATGAGCGACCTGGAGCTCGTCGCGGTGTGGATGGCGGTGCTCGCCGTCGGGCTCGGCACCTGCGTGATGCTGCGCGGGCTCGGGCTGGCGACGACCTACGTGCGGGACCTCCTGCACGTCGGTGCCGGCGTGTGGATCTTCGGCTGGCCGTACTGGGACGGCGCGCTGGTGCCGGCGGCGCTGACGCTGGCCGCGATGTTGGCCGTGATCGCGGTGCCGCTGGTCGCGCCACGGCTGGGGCTCGCTGCCCGGCTGCGCGACGCGGTCAGCGACGGGGTCGAGCTGTGGGACGGCCTGATCGTCTACGTCGCCGCCTACGTCGCGCTCACCACGCTCGGCCTGACCGGCGCGCGTTTCCCCGCCGCCGCTGGCCTGTTCGCCCTGGCCCTCGGCGACGGCCTCGGCGGCGCGATCGGGCGTCGCTTCGGCCGCCACCGCTACCAGGCGCCGTGGGGCAAGACCAAGAGCGTCGAGGGCTCGGTCGCGGTGGCCGCCGCCGCCGCCGTCGGGGTCGGGCTCGCGGCCCGCCTGTTCGGGCAGCCGGTGGACGCCTCGACCGTCGTTTTCCTCGGCGTGCTCGCCGCCATCGTCGAGGCGTCGGCGCCGCGCAGCACCGACAACCTGCTGGTCCCCGCCGCGGTGTGGGCCGGCGCCAGCTTGCTCACCTGAGCTACCCGGAGGATGCCATGACCACCCACGCGCTCGCTGCCCCTCCCACCGCCGCCGCCGCCGCGCCGCGCTCCTCGATCGGCGCCGGCGTATGGCGGGTCGCCGATCCCAAGATCACCCTGGCCTCGGTGGCGTCGATGATCGTCGGCGCCACCGCCGCCGCCCACGACGGGCCCGTGGCGTGGGGTTGGCTGGCGCTGACCGTGCTCGGCATCTTCGCGATCGAGGCTGCCAAGAACGCGTCGGGGGAGATCTTCGACTGGGACTCCGGCGCCGACCAGGGCGTCACCGACGAGGAGCGCTCGCCGTTCTCGGGCGGCAAGCGGGTCATCGTCGACGGCCTGCTCACCCGCCGCCAGACCGCGGTGGTCGCGGCCGCGTTCTACCTGGTCGCCATCGCCGCCGGGCTGGTCATCGTCCTGGTGCGCGAGCCGGCGGTGTTGTGGCTCGGCATGGTCGGGGTCGGGCTGGCGTTCTTCTATCACGCGCCCCCGCTCCGGCTCGCGTATCGCGGCCTGGGCGAGCTCGCGGTCGCGCTCAGCTACGGTCCGGTCATCGCAGCTGGCACCTACCTGGTGCAGCGCCACGACATCTCCGCGGGCGTGTTGTGGGCCTCGCTGCCGCTGGGCCTCGCGGTCGGCGCCTTCCTGTGGATCAACGAGTTCCCCGACGCTCGCGCCGACGCCGCCGCCGGCAAGCGCACGCTGGTGGTGCGGCTCGGCCGCCGGCGCGCCGCCCACGGCTTCGTGGCGCTGGTCGCCGTCGCCTTCGTGGCGCTGGCCGCGCTGCCCGCGGTCGGACTGCCTCCGCTGGTCTGGCTGGGCGGGATCGGGCTGCCCCACGCCGTCGCCGCCGCCGGCCGACTTGTCCGGTACCCGGACAGGGTGCACGAGTTGATCCCGGCGCAGGCGTGGACGCTCCTCGCCTTCGTCCTGATGGCGGTCGGCCTCGGCGCCGGCCTCGTGATCGACGCCACCCTCACCTGAACCGAGGAACCATGTCCGCTCCACCGCTCACCGACCGCGTGCTCGCCTACCTGGACGGGCATACCACCCTCAACCTCGCCACCGACGGGCCGGCCGGCCTGTGGGCGGCGGCCGTGCTCTACGTCCACGAGGGCGCGCGGCTGTACTTCACGTCGGTCGCCGCCACTCGCCACGGCCAGAACCTGGTCGCGACCGGCCGTGCCGCCGGCACCATCAACGACGATTGCACAACCTGGCTGGCCATGAAGGGCATCCAGCTCGAAGGCCGGGTCGAGCTCGTCACCGACCCCGACGAGGTCCGCCGCACCGTCGCGGCATACCTCGGTCGCTTCCCCTTCGCCGCGGCGCTCTGGCACGGCGAGACCGACCCCGCCGTCATCGCGAGCAACCTCGGCACCCACGCCTTCTTCCGCATCACGCCGGCGCGGCTCTACTTCATGGACAACGAGCACCACCCCGGTGGCCGCGAGGAGTGGGCGCAGGTGTCTGCGCTGCTGCCGGCGACGTGAACGTCAGCGTCAGCGGCGTCGCGGGCGGCGGGCGAGGGCGGCGGCCCGTTCGTCGGCCAGCTTGTGGAAGCTGGCCAGGCGTTCGGGCGTCAGCGCGCCGCTGACGACGGCGGCGCGCACGGCGCAGCCGGGCTCCTCGCGGTGGCGGCAGTCGGAGAAGCGACAGCCGGCGGCCAGCGCGTCGACGTCGTCGAACGCGGCGACGGCGCCTTCGTCGTCGCCCCAGAGCTGGAGCTCGCGCATGCCCGGGGTGTCGATGAGGACGCCGCCAGAGGCGAGGACGAACAGCTCGCGGCGGGTGGTGGTGTGGCGGCCGCGATCATCGTGCTCGCGGGTCGGCTGGGTGGCGAGGGCCAGCTCGCCCGCGGCGAGCGCGCTGACGATCGTCGACTTGCCGACGCCCGAGCTGCCGACGACCACCGCGGTGCGGCCGACGCCGAGGAACGGGAACAGCGCGCCCACGCCGGCGCCGGTCGATGCCGACATCGGGACCACCGGCGCCCCATCGGCGACGGCGGCCGCCGCGGCCACCAGAGGCGCGGCGTCGGCGACCAGATCGATCTTGTTGAGGACGATCACCGGCGCGGCGCCACCGTCGCGCACCGTGGCCAGGTAGCGCTCGAGGCGCCGCGGGTTGAGGTCCTGGTTGGCCGAGGTCACGACGAAGGCGACGTCGACGTTGGCAGCGATCGGTTGCGGCTCCTCCTTCTCACCGGCGGCACGACGGACCAGGCAGCTGCGGCGGGGCAGGATCGCGTTGAGCCGCGCCCGCGAGCCCGAGGCGCGCGCGGCGTCGGCGTCACCGACGATGACCCAGTCGCCGACCACGGGCAGGCCGCGCTTGTCGCCGGCGTCGAAGAACATCTTGCCGGTCGACTGGGCCCAGAACGCGCCGCCCTCGTCGACGACCTCGACGGCGCCACGGTGCTCGATCGCCACACGGGCCGGCGTGGCGCCGGCGGCGCGCAGCCCATCGAGCTCGGGCGTGGCCCATGCTGCAGCCCAGGTCTCGTCCCAGCCCAGGGCAGCGAGGCCGACGGTCACGTCCGGAACCGGCGACTGTCGGCGACGGTCTTCTTGTACTGCTCGAGCTGGCGCGCGATCTCGGCCTGCGACCAGCCGTGGATCGCCGCCAGCCGCGCCGCGACCCGGTCGGCGACGTCGAGGCCCTGCTCACGTCCGACCAGCAGGAGCGGCACCCGCCGCGACAGCACATCGTCGACGGTGCGGGCGCGATCGTGCGTGGCCGCGAAGTCGACCTCGGCCCACACGTACGGCAGCTCGGCGTCCATGCGCTGGCCCAGGGTGCGATCGGCGGCGATGGCTTCGCCGAGGAACTTGGCGCGCACGCCGTAGACACCGCACAGATGGACGGCGGTCTCGCCGTCGAGGCCGTGGTCGTCGATGAGCGCGCGGCCGACCGCGGCCACGCTCTCCAGCGATGGCTCGTCGAGGCCGGCGGCGCCGGGCAGGGGCCGGTGTTTGGTGCCCGAGCGCTCGCGGCCGGCGGCGTCGAACTCGGGGTCGTGCTCGCGCAGCCACTTCACCGTCTTGCGCACGGCTTCCTTGGCCATGCGTCGGTAGGTGGTGAGCTTGCCGCCGGCGATGATCACCAGCCCGTCGTCGCGGGTGAAGATCTCGTGCTCGCGCGACACGTCGCTCTCGCTCTCGCCGTCGCCGCCGCGGATGAGCGGCCGCAGCCCGGCCCAGGTCGCGATGATGTCGGACGGGGTCAGGTGGGCCTGCGGGAAGTAGCCGTTGATGCTGTCGCACAGGTAGCGGGCGTCGGCGGCGTCGGCGTGGACCTCGTCGGCGGTGCCCTCGAAGTCGGTGTCGGTGGTGCCGAGCACGGTGCGGCCGCGCCACGGGATCGCGAACATCACGCGGTTGTCGACGGGAGAGAGCAACGTGATGGCGCGGCCCAGCGGCAGGCGCTCGTGGGGAATGACCAGATGCACGCCCTTGGTGCGGCGCAACAGCTCGTGCTCGAGCGGCACCTCGAAACGCCTGGCCATCTCGTCGGTCCACGCCCCGGCGGCGAGGATCACCACGCGGGCCCGCAGCTCTTCGGTCGCGCCGGTCATGCGATCACGAACGGCCACGCCCCGGACCTTGCCGTCCTCGCGGATGAGACGGGTGACCTCGGTGTAGTTGCGGCAGTCGGCGCCCAGGGCCTGGGCATCGAGGATGTTCTCGAGCACCAGGCGGGCGTCGTCGGTGGCGCAGTCGTAGTACTCGATCGCGCCGCGCAGCTTCTCGGTGGGCAGGCACGGCTCGAGCCGGCTGGCGGCCTTGGCGCCGCGAAAGGTCTTGTGCATGCGGGGTGCGCGGAACAGCGCCAGCGAGTCGTAGATCCACAGGCCCAGGTTCATCACCTCGAGGCCGGGCTTGGTGCCCTCGAAGATCGGGACCAGGAAGGGCATGGGCCGTACCAGGTGCGGCGCGACCCGGGTCTGCACGCGGCGCTCGCTCACGCTCTCGAAGACCAGGGCGATCTCGGCATGCTCCAGGTAGCGCAGCCCGCCGTGCACCATCTTGGACGACTTGGACGATGTGCCCGAGCCATAGTCACCCTTCTCGAACAACGCGACCTTCATGCCGCGCAGGACCGCGTCGCGGGCGATGCCGGCGCCCGTGATGCCACCGCCGATCACCACGATGTCGAGGAGCTCGCTCACGCCTTCACCATTTCGCGGAAGGCAGGCACCGTCAAGCCGCGAGTCGGGCTCACAGGCCGGGACTCGGCGGCGCCGCCGCCGGGGCCTCGCCGAGGGCGGCCTTGATCGCGACATCGCTGAACGCGGGCAGCTCCTTGCCAGAGAGCGCAGCCTTGGCCGGCGCGGCGATCGCCACCGCGGCGGCGCCCCCGGCGGCGGCGTCGAGCAACGCCGACAGCGTGTCGACCTGCCCGTCCTCGGCGACGATCTCGAGGGTGCGGCCCTGGGCCACGGCGTTGAGCGCCGCGGTCCAGCGTTCGACCAGCGGGCGATCCTCCAGCGGCAGCACCGCCGACGCGATCACGGCGCCCGTGGCGTCGACGACGGCGATGCGCGGCGTGACCAGGCCGACCCGTAGCCGGGTGCCGGCCGGCGCGGTGGCGGCGAACGGGAGCGGATGGGCGGCGACCAGGCCGCGCCACAACGCCGCCGGTGCCGGCGCGGCGACGGCGAGGTAGGTGCGGTGGGCTCCGAGTGCGCGGGTCACGTCGAGGACCAGGCGCGCCGGCGCGGCGCGGGGCGCGATGAGCACCGGCTCCTCGATGCGGTCGGGCAAGGTCGGCGGTGGCGGCGCGCCGGCGGCGCGGGGCGCGTCGAGGGCCGCGGCGAGGCCATCGAGCGCGGAGAGCCTGGTGCCTGGATAGGGCATCCCGCCGTCGACGAGACGGAGGCCATCGGCCGCGAGGTGAGCGAAGGCCAGGCGTCCGACGAAGGTGGCGTCAGAGGTGACGGTGATGTGGAGCCACGGCGTGCCCGGCCGCAGGCCGCCGCCGGGGACGATGAACCCCGTGCCCGGCGCCGTGAACGGAGGAAGCGGGAACAGCATGGCGGCGAGCGCGGTGTCGATCCGGGCCTGCTCGGCCGCCGGCAGGGTGGAGCGCGCGGCTTTCAGCTTGTCGCCGATCATGGCGAGCGCGTACCAGGGCGCGCTGGCGAAGCGCTCGCTGGCGGCGTCGACGCGCATGAGCGCGCCGCAAGCCGAGGCCAGCCCGCGCCACGGCCGTGTGGCCGGCTTGCCGGAGCCGAGCTCGGTGAGCTGGTTGCGGAAGGCGCCCGCCGCCTGGTTGCTGCACGCGCCGCCGCAGGCCTTGACCACCGCCCAGATCTCCTCGAGGTCGAAGGGAGCGCCGGTGTCGGCCCGATCGGCGGCGATGAGCGCGTCCCACGACTTGCCGCACAGGCCGCAGCCCCGCGCCACCGCGCCGCCGCGTTCCACCGGCGTCATGGTCGCGGCCCGCTCGAGCGTCGCCACACAGCGCCCGAGGTCGGCGCCGATCGCGACGCCGCCGTCGTCGCCGGCCCTCGGCGCGGCCTGCTTCTTCCCACCACACCCCAGCACGGCGAGCACGGCGAGCACGACGACGACCGAGGACCGCATGCGCATCGGCGCGATTGTACTAGAGCGCAACTCGATCTAGGGCCGCGGGCGCAGTGGGCCGGGGGCGCCGCACAGCGGGCAGTCGTCGGTGACCGTGGCCCACTCGCAGTCGTCACAGGCGATGGCCATGACCTGGAAGCCGTCGTCGCCGAAGAGCGCCCTGGGCACCGGCGGCGGCGGCCGGGTCCCGGCGACGGTGGTCACCACCGCGGGTGCCAGGCCGATCACGGTGACGTCGTTGCCGCTGCACGCTGGGCACCGCCTGGGCACCGACAGGCGCGACGCGATCGCGGCGCGGGGCAAGGCGCCGGCGGCGTGGCAGCGCGGGCAGTCGTCGCTCTCGAACGCGACCGCGCGGCAGCCGGTGCAGGTCACCCGCGACACGCCGTCGATGAGCTTCTCGCCGTCGTAGGTCCAGCGGCCGTCGTCGTTGGCGTCGCCCAGCATCACCGAGACCTGGCGATCGAGGTAGGTGACGATCTCGAAGGCCGCGCCGCCGCAGGCGCGGCAGGCGGCGAGCGTGGTCTTGAAGGTCGGTTCGTCGAGGTGGCCCATGCGCGCTCGCCGCTCGCTCGCTGGTCAGGAACGCTCGACGTCGAGGCCGTACTTCTTGACCAGCCGGTGGATGTAGTTCCGATCGATCCCGGCCTCGAGCGCGGCCCGCGAGATGTTGCCCTTGTGTCGGGCCAGGAGGTTGACCAGGTAGTCGCGCTCGAAGCCCTCCACCAGTGCCGCCTTGGCCTCCTTGAACGGGAGATCGAGGATGGCCTGGGAGGCGCCGGCGCCGGCGCTGGCGCCTCCGGGCGAGTTGCCCGAGCCGGCTGCGCTGGGTGGCATGGGCTCGGCGTCGACGGCGATGGTGCCCAGCGAAAGCGCGCGCTCGACGACGTTCCGCAGCTCGCGCACGGTGCCGGGCCAGCCGTGGCGGTTGAGCTGCTCGAGCAGCGCCGGCGAGACGTCCCATCCCGAGCGACCGAAGGCCTCGGCGAAGTGGCGGGCCAGCGCCGGCAGATCGGCCAGGCGCGTGCGCAGGGGCGGGACCTCGCAGCGCACCACGGCCAGGCGGTAGTAGAGATCCTCGCGGAAGCCGCCGCTCTTGACCATGGCGCGCAGATCGCGGTGGGTCGCGGCGATGACCCGCAGATCGACCGGGATCGGCCTGGTCTCGCCGACCCGGCGGACCTCGCGTTTCTCGAGCGCGCGCAGGAGCTGGGGCTGGAGATCGATCGGCAGCTCGCCGATCTCGTCGAGAAACAGGGTGCCGCCGTCGGCGGACTCGACCAGGCCGCGCTTGTCGCTGATGGCGCCGGTGTAGCTGCCGCGGGCGTGGCCGAACAGCTCGGAGGCGATGAGCTCGCGCGGGATCGACGCACAGTCGACCACCACGAACGGGCCCCGGGCGCGGGCGCTCGCGGTGTGCAGCGCCTCGGCGATCGCTTCCTTGCCGGTGCCGGTCTCGCCCTCGAGCAGGACGGTGGCGTCGGTGATCGCGACCCGTGCCAGCAACGCGAACAGCTTCTTCATCGGCGGCGTGTTGCCCAGGACGCGCCCGAAACTGTCGCCGGGGAACTCGCTGAGCGAGGCGGGCACGTCATCGGCCTCGATCGCGATCTCGGTGTGTTTGCCGAGGCGCAGGCGGCCAGGCTCGGTGAGGGTGATGGCCTGGACCCGCGCACCGCCCCAGCGGGTACCGTTGGTGGTGTCGAGATCGCGGACCGCGAGGCCCTCGCGCTTCACCTGTAGCTCGAGGTGGTAGCGCGACACGGTCGAGTCGGTCAGCACGATGTCGTTATCGGCGTGGGTGCCGATCATCGTCGTGCCGCTCTCGACCGTGTGCCGCATGCCCACGTCGGGCCCGACCACGACCACCAGGCGGTAGCTCCGCTGGATGAGCTGGCCACCGGCGTCGGTGTAGAGGTTGGTGGGGATGGACGACATGATCAACGAACGCGTTCGCCCACGCGCTCGCGCGGCGGTGCAGCAGCCGGGGAATTCAGGTTGACCATGTACGACTATGGCGACGGCGAGGTCGCGAGGCTCCGCTCAGGCCGAATACCACGGCCAGCGCGAGGACCGCCACCCCAGCCGGTTCGCCGGCCTCGTGGACCGCCGCCGAGCAGCAACCGCCGCCGCCGCCGCCGCCCTCGCCACCGTCAGCGCCGAAGCCGCCGTCGCCGGTGCCGCCGCCGCCGTCGCCGGCGTCGGTGAGGGCGCCCATCTCTAACTAAAGCAATGCAAATACCAGCAGGACTAGACAGTGCTGTTAATAAATATACTATAATGTATGAGTGTCCTACTGGTATTGAAAGTAAATTTATT
>SXJR01000054.1 GCA_005779305.1 Myxococcales bacterium | reverse complement strand
CCGCGATCAGGTCTGCGACGAGTACGAGGAAGCGTTCCGCGCCGAGCTGAGCCCGCGCCGCATCGCCCGCCTCTATCGCGGCGCCCTGCCCCGCATGGTGCTGGTCGCGCTCGAGGCCTGGTCGCGCCGCGACTACACCACGTTCCTGGCCGAACGCGCCCAGCCCGCCTCGACCCGTCTGGACTGGACGATGGGCCCGGCCTGAGCCAAGGACGAGCTGATATGGTCGCGGCCCCGATGACGCTCACCCGACGCTCCCTCCTGCGTGGCGCCGGCGCCGGCGCCGCCCTCGCCCTCGCCGCCCCGGCGCTGTCGCGGCTGGCCGACGCGCGCGGCCTGCTCACCGAACGCACGCTCGACGACGTGATCCAGGCCGGCCTGGCGGCGGC
Organism: Myxococcales bacterium; assembly: GCA_005779305.1. Lineage (GTDB taxonomy): Bacteria > Myxococcota_A > Polyangia > Haliangiales > Haliangiaceae > UBA2376. Next base: position 14,632 of record SXJR01000054.1, on the reverse strand, counting down.
CAAGAAGGCCGGCGCCACCTACGCCGACGTGCGCATCGTGCGCCGCCGCTGGGAGTCGATCCAGACCCGCGAGGATCACGTGAGCGGGGTCTCGGCCAGCGAGAGCTACGGCGTGGGCGTGCGCGTCATCGCCGGCGGGGCCTGGGGCTTCGCCGCCAGTGCGACGGTGACGCCGGCCGAGGCCACCCGCGCGGCCCGGCTCGCCGTCGACATCGCCCGGGCCAACGCCCGTATCGTCAAGCGCCCGGTCACCCTCGCTGCCGAGCCGCCTCACGTCGACGTGTGGCAGACGCCGCTGTCGCGCGATCCGTTCAAGATCCCGCTCGAGGACAAGGCCGAGCTCCTGCTGGCGATCAACCAGGTCGCGCTCAAGCAGAAGGGCGTCAAGTACGTGTCGTCGAGCTTCGACGGCGCCAGCGAGTGGAAGCTGTTCGCGTCGAGCGAGGGCGCCTACCTCGAGCAGGACATCGTGCGGGTGGCGCCGGGCTACGCGGTGACCGCGGTCGACGTCGGCAAGGGCGAGTTCGCGTCGCGCGCCCACGAGATCGCGCCCATGCAGGCAGGGTGGGAGTACGTCGCCGACTCGACCATGCTGGCCGACGCGCCCCGCATCGCCGCCGAGGCGGTCGAGAAGCTCAACGCCGCGCCGGTGGTGCCGGGCAAGAAGGACCTCATCCTCCTGCCGTCGAACCTGTGGCTCACCATCCACGAGTCGATCGGCCATCCGACCGAGCTCGATCGCGCCCTCGGCTACGAGGCCAACTTCGCCGGCACCTCGTTCGCCACCGTCGACAAGCTGGGCAAGCTCGAGTTCGCCGCGCCCCACGTCGACGTCTACGCCGACAAGACCACGACCGGCGGGCTCGCCACCTGCGGCTACGACGACGACGGCGTCGCGACCCAGAAATGGGACATCATCAAGGGCGGCCGCTTCGTCGGCTACCAGACCACGCGCGAGCAGGCCGGCTGGATCAACGAGCCCCGCTCGCGCGGCACCTGCTACGGCGAGAACTTCGGCTCGTTCCCGTTCCAGCGCATGCCCAACATCTCGCTGGCGCCGGGCAAGAAGGAGCTGTCGCTGGCCGATCTGGTCAGCGCCACCGACGACGGCATCCTGATCGCCGGCAACGGCTCGTGGTCGATCGATCACCAGCGCTACAACTTCCAGTTCGGCGGCCAGACCTTCCACGAGATCAAGAAGGGCAAGGTCACCCGCATGCTCAAGGACGTGGCCTACCAGGCCAACACCCTGGCGTTCTGGCACGCCTGCGACCTGCTCGGCGGCGCCAGGACCTGGCAACTCGGCGGCTCGATGTCGGACGGCAAGGGCGAGCCCGGCCAGTCCAACGCGGTCAGCCACGGCTGCCCGCCGGCTCGCTTCCGCAAGATCGACGTGCTCAACACCGACACCCGGAGGACGCCATGACCGCCCCGGCTCGCGGGCTGGACGCCGCCGCCGCCCGCAAGCACCTCGACAGGGTGCTGGGGCTGGCGAAGAAGCTGGCCGCCGGCGCCGAGGTCAGCGCGTCGCTGTCGTCGTCGCGCTCGGCCAACACCCGCTTCGCGCGCAGCGAGCTGACGTCCAACGGCGACGTTGCCCAGACCACCCTCGACCTGTCGATCGCATTCGGCAAGCGCGAGGCCTCGGTCTCGACCAACCAGCTCGACGAGCGATCGCTGCGCGCGGCGATCGATCAGGCCGCGCGCCTGGCCCGCATCGCGCCCGAGGATCCCGAGCGCCAGCCCGTGCTCGGCCCCCAGCGCTACGTCGCCGTGAAGGGCGCGTTCGACAAGGCCACCGCCGGCCTGGGCGCGGCCGAGCGCGCCACCGCCGCCGCCGCCGCCATCGACGCCGGGGTCGCCGGCAAGCTCGACGTGGCCGGCTTCTACGAGCACGCAGCCACCAGCCGCGCCCGCGCCACCAGCGCCGGGCTGTTCGCCTTCCACGCCTCGACCCGCGCATCGTTCTCGACCACCTGCCGCACCGCCGACGCCACTGGCTCGGGCTGGGCCGGAGCCTGGTCGCGCGCCGCTGGCGCCATCGACGCCGGCGCCCTGGCCACGGTCGCCGCCGACAAGGCGGTGCGCTCGGCCAAGCCGCGGTCGCTGGCGCCCGGCACGTATCAGGTGGTGCTCGAGCCGGCCGCGGTCGGCGAGCTGCTCGGTTTCTTCGCCGGCGCCATGAACCGCCGTACCGCCGACGAGGGTCGCTCCTACTTCTCGAAGCCGGGCGGCGGCACCCGGCTGGGCGAGAAGGTCCTGCCCGCCCACGTCACGCTCACCTCCGATCCGGCCGACCCCGACCTGCCGACCGCGCCCTTCGCCGGCGACGGCCTGCCGCTGACGAAGACGACCTGGATCGACCAGGGCGCCATCACGAATCTCGCGTGCTCGCGCTTCTGGGCCGCCAAGCACGGGCTCGCGGCGCTGGGCCGGCCCGGCGCCTGGCGGATGGCGGGCGGCAGCGCCGCGTCGATCGACGATCTGGTGAAGGGCGTGAAGCGTGGCGTGCTGATCACGCGCTTCTGGTACACGCGCTGGGTCGATCCCCGCACGATGCTCATCACCGGCCTCACCCGTGACGGTGTCTTTCTGATCGAGAACGGCGCGGTCACCGCCCCGGTGAACAACTTCCGTTTCAACGAGTCGCCGCTGGTGATGCTGGGGACCAGCGACGCGATGACCTCGCGGCTATGGCAGACGCCGACCGGCCTGGTACCGGCGCTGCGCTGCGGCGAGTTCAACCTGGCCTCGGTCTCCGAGGCGGTCTGATCCGCGCATCGGTTGCGCGAGGTCGCCGACCGCGCGAACGAACTGCGGCCCGCCTTCGCATCGGAACGCGACAGGGCGCCGGAATTTCGCGGGCCGTCGCGGTCCGCGCCTTGCACCACGCCAGGTGATGCCCGTCCTCGACGCGTCGCGTGATCCTCGACGGCAGATCCTGATCAACGCCGTCGCCGCGGCGGTCATGGCGCCCAGCTCGCATAACAGCCAGCCGTGGCGCTTCCGCCTGGTGGGCGACACCCTCGAGCTCCTGGCCGACCCGCGCCGCCACCTGACCGTCATCGATCCTGACCGCCGTCAGCTGGTGCAGAGCTGTGGCTGCGCGTTGTTCAACGCCCAGATCGCGGTCCGGGCCATGGGCCACGAGGATGTCGTGACCGTGATGCCCGATCCCGAGCAACCCGACCTGCTCGCGACGATCCAGGTCGGCGCGTCGGTCATCACCACCGATGCGGAACGCGCCCTGATGCGCGCCATCCCCCTGCGCCGCACCAACCGCCGCCCCTTCGCGTCGCGACCGGTCGCGCTGTCGGACACCGACGAGCTGTTCACCGCCGCGCGCCGGCCCGGCGTGTGGATGGGCCGCCTCGATCCCGATCAGAAGCGGCGCGTCGGCGAGCTCGTCCTTCGCGCCGACCGCGCCCAGTACCGCGACCCGGCCTTCCGCGCCGAGCTGGGGCGCTGGCTGGCGGCAACCGGCAGCCGGCGCACCGACGGGATCCCGTTCGCCGAGAAGGAGTACGGGTCGGTCATGCCGTTCAGCGTGGTGCGGGCGCTGCGCTCGCCGGGGCTCGGCAGCGAGTTCGGCAAGCTGGAGCAGGAGCGCGTGGAGGGCTCGCCGGTGGTCACCGTCATCGGCACCGCCGGCGACAGCCCGGGCCACTGGCTGGCCGCTGGCCAGGCGCTCGAGGCCCTCCTGCTGGGCGCGACCACGCGCGGGCTGGCCGCGGCGTACCTCAACCAGGCGCTCGAGATCCCTATCTTGCGCCGCGACGTCACCAACATCATCGACCGGGGCGAGCACCCGCAGATGATCCTGCGCCTGGGATATCCCGTGGAGGGCGTCGGCCATCCTGCGCCGCGTCGAGACCTCGAGGATGTGCTGCTGATCGTCGATTGACCGGTTCGTGCCACCCTCTGCCAGCCCACCCGGCCGTGAACGATGGTCACGTGGTGGGATGTACGCACGTCGCCTGTCCATGGGTCTCGCGCTGTCCGTGCTCGTTGCGCTCGCCGCCTGCGACCCGGTGGAGACCGTCTTCGTCGACGCCGGCCCTCTCGACGGACCGATGGAGGTGACGTGCGCGGAGCGCGCCTGCACCGATGTCGCCGACAGCTGCTGCCCGGCGGCGTGCAACGCCAACGACGACATCGACTGCGCCGCGGTGTGCGGCAACGGCACCCTCGAGCCGGGCGAGCGCTGCGATCCGCTCGGCACCTGCCCGACCGAGTGCCCGGCCCAGGGCTGCGCGCTGTTCACACTCGATCAGCCCGGCACCTGCTTCGCCCAGTGCCAGCCGGCGGGGACCCAGACCGTGTGCCAGAACGGCGACGGCTGCTGTCCCAGCGGCTGCAACGCCAACAACGACACCGACTGCACGCCCGCGTGTGGCAACGGTGCCGTCGAGAGCGGCGAGACCTGCGATCCGCTGACCTCGTGCCCGGCGTCGTGCCCGCAGGTCGGTTGCCAGCTCCGCACGCTCTCGGGCGGCGGCACCTGCGGCGCGACCTGCACCAACGCCGGTATGCAGACCACCTGCGCCAGCGGCGACGGCTGCTGTCCGAGCGGCTGCAACGCCAACAACGACACCGACTGCCAGCCCGGCTGCGGCAACGGCGTGATCGAAGCCGGGGAGACCTGCGATCCGCTGAACACGTGCCCGACCGCGTGCCCGGCCCAGGGCTGCCAGCTCCGAACGCTGACCGGCGGCGGTACCTGTGGCGCGGCCTGCACCAACGCCGGGATGCAGACCGCGTGCGCCAACAGCGACGGCTGCTGTCCGACCGGATGCAACGCCAACAACGACAACGACTGCGCTCCGGTGTGCGGCAACGGCACCGTCGAGAGCGGCGAGACCTGCGACCCCAACGCACCGGCCGGCCAGAACTGCCAGTGCGCGGCCGAGCCGTTCACGTGCTACCGCCAGACCGGCACCGCCGCCTCGTGCAACGTGCGCTGCCACATCCCGGTCGGCGCCTGTGGCATCAACGGCGACAACTGCTGCGCGTTCGACGGCAGTGGTGGGTGCGGCAGCAGCAGCGATGCCGAGTGCCAGGGCACGCGCTGGCGCACGGTGGAGTGGCCGCAGATCGTCGACTACACCAGCACCAACTGCTCGATCGTCCGCATCTACGGCATCAACCCCGGCGGTTCGTACCTGTTCACCACCTGCTATCCGTCGGGCAATCCGATGCCAGGCGGCGACCCGGTGATCTCGTCGGTGACCGACAACCTCGGCAACACGTACAACGTCACCAATGACGATTGCACCGACACCACCGCCCTGCCCTACGCGGTGGGCTTCCGCTGCGAGAACCAGCAGGGCGTCCGCAACATGGCGTGCGCGTCGATGAGCCCGGGCGGCTTCCGGGCCCGGACCGGGAACGTCTTCTACTTCGACGTCCGGGTCTGTCCCTACAACGCCGCCGCGGGCGGCCGGGGCGCGCTCCACATCTGGTACAACGCGACGTCGACGCCCAACCCGGGGTAGACGTGGCCTTTCTCCACCGGGTCGTGACCGGCGATTGGCGGTCCGTGAAGCGGCGTTCACGCCAGGGCCGGCCCGCCGTGTGCTCTTGCCCCGGGCATGAGCCTGATCTCCCGGACCACCATCGCGTTTCTCCTCACCGGCGCCGCCGTCGCCGCGGCCGAACCTGTCGACGTCGGCTTCCGGGTCGGCGGCTACGGCTTCCACCGCGAGGGCGACCAGAGCGCCGACTCGTGGACCGAGTGCCGTATGAACGGCGTGGGCGTCTTCGCCAGCCACGGCGTGCGCGGGCCGCTCTTCGTCGAAGGCGGGCTCGACGCGTATGTCTCGCAGGCCTTCCCGACCCCGTCGCCCGAGACCGACCTGCCCATCGATCGCATGAGCGGCCTCGTCAGCGTCGCCGCCGGGGCCCGCACCCAGCTCCATTCCCGGGTGCGCGGCTACGTGCAGGTCGGCGCCGGCGTCGAGCTGACCCGGGTGTCGGTGCCCTACGGCGCCGCCGAGGGGCCCAAGACGGTCCGCGATCAGAAGACCATGCCCACCGGCTTCTTCGGCGTGGGCCTCGATCTGCGCGTCGCCCGGGGCACGTACGTCGGCGCCAGCTTCCGCACCCTGGTCATGGGCAACTTCGACTACGACGCGTCGCGCCTCGAGATGGAGAGCGCGTGGGTCGAGCCCCAGCCCGACGTGGTCTTCGACGCCTCGCCCGACCTGGCCAACCAGGGTCAGTTCTACGTCCGCCGCGATCTGTAACGGCGCCCCCCGCGGTACCATCGGGGCATGTCCGATCCTGCCCCGGTCGTCGCCCTCGACGCGACCGATCCGGCACGCATCGCCCGTGCCGTCCACCACGTGGTCGTCTCCGACGGCGTCCGCGCCGCCCGCCTGGCCGCCGGCGCCTCGCAGTCGGTGGTCGACAACCCGACCGACACCAGGAGCGCCGACTGGTTCCTGTCGCTGGTCGAGCTGGGCTGGCTGGTCGCCTCGGCCGACGGCTTCGATCCCGCCGAGCGCACGTCGATGGCGGCCCTGCTCGCCACCGTGACCGGCGAGGCCGTCAACGAGCACATGCTCGATCGTCACCTCGGCGAGCTGGCCGAGCAGGTCGAGATCATGGGCCGAAGCCAGCGCCTGGCCCGCGCCGCCGCCGAGCTGGCCGATCAGTCAGCCGGTGACGACGCGCTGGCCTTCGCCGCGCTGGTGGCAATGGCCGACGGCCGCCTCGAGCAGATCGAGCTCGACGCGCTGATCGCGCTGGGCTCGTACGTGTCGATCGACGCCGACCGGGTCCGCGCCCTGGTCGCGTCCCTGGCCGCCGACGTGGAGGCGAATCTCCGATGAGCTACGTCAACCACATGGCCAAGGAGCTCAACTGCAAGATCGTCTACTACGGTCCCGGTCTGTGCGGGAAGACGGCAAACCTTCAGTGGATCTTCGGGCAGACCAAGAGCGAGGCCCGCGGCAAGATGATCAGCCTCGCCACCGAGACCGAGCGCACGCTGTTCTTCGACTTCCTCCCCATCGATCTCGGCATGGTGCGCGGCTTCAAGGTCCGCTTCCACATCTACACCGTGCCCGGTCAGGTCTTCTACGACGCCAGCCGCAAGCTGGTGCTCAAGGGCTCCGACGGCGTCATCTTCGTCGCCGATTCGCAGCCGGGCCGCATCGAAGCCAACATCGAGAGCGTCGAGAACCTGGCCCAGAACCTGGCCGACACCGGCAGCGCACTCGAGAAGCTGCCCTACGTCGTGCAGTACAACAAGCGCGACCTGCCCGAGGTCACGCCCATCGAGGAGCTGCGCGAGGCGCTCAATCCGCTCAAGGCCCCCGAGTTCGAGGCCTCGGCGATCAAGGGCGTCGGCGTGTTCGAGACGCTCAAGGCCCTGTCAAAGCAGGTGCTCCAGCGCCTGGCCAAGCAAGAGCAGATCTAGCGGGGTCCGGGTGGCCAATCTGCGGTATCGTCGAGGGGAGGAGTGGTCATGAGGAGACTGACCCGGACCATCGAGGAAGTGGGATGGACACGCAACGTGCCGCGGCTTTCGGCCGCGGAGCCGGTTGCGTTCGCGTTCGACGCGATGCGGCGCGACGCGCACGACTGCGTGCTGGTCATCGGCGACGACGCCCAGCTCGCCGGCATCTTCACCAGCCGCGACTTCCTCAACCGCGTGGCGACGACGCGCGCCGACGCCAAGGTCATGACGCTAGCCGCGGTGATGACCCCCGCGCCGCGCACCCTGCGGCCTTCGGACTCGGTGGCCTTCGCCATCAACTGGATGGCCGTCGAGGGCTTCCGCAACGTGCCCATCGTCGACGACGGTCGCCTCCTGGGCGTGCTCACGGTGTGGGACGTGATGCGCGTGCTGGGCGACATCTTCGACGAGATCGACGCCACGCCGCGCGACATCTCGCCCCAGGACGACATCTCCAACGTCACCACGATCGACATCGGGGGCGGCTGATGCGGGCCGAGACCTCGGGCGGCATGCGCCTGCTCTCCCTGGCCACCATCGGCCAGCTGACCCCGCGGCCGCACGCCCGGGTCGAGGTCGACGCCACCCTGGCCACCGTGGTCAGCGAGATGAAGGCCAAGGGCCGCGGCTGCGTCCTGGTCGAGGAGAACGGCGCCCTGGTCGGCATCTTCACCGAGCGCGATCTGGTCGGCCGCGTCGATCACGCCGATCCGGCCTGGCCCGATGTGGCGGTGCGCGACGTCATGACGGCCATGCCCATGGTCAGCCGCAAGGACGAGACCCTGGCCGAGGCGCTGCGCCTGATGTCCGAAGGCCGCCGCCGCCACCTCCCCATCGTCGACGATCACGGCAGGGTGACCGGCCTGGTCTCGGTCCGCGACATCCTCGCCTTCGTGGCCGCCCGCTTCCCCGAGGAGATGATGAATCTCCCGCCCGACCCGGGTCACGAGTCCTGACCATCGTCCTGCCCAGCGACGCCGCCACCTTCCTGCGCGGCGGCGGCCGCGACCTCGACACCTCGCGCCTGGCCGCGCTCACCGCCGCGCTGGCGCCCGGCGATCGGGTCAACCTGCTCGACGACAGCGGCGACGAGCTCGGGCTCGCGCTGTTCGATCCCGACAACCAGCGGCTGCGCGTCATGGCCACGCCGGCCGATGGCTTCCCCCGCATCGACGGCGCGCTGCTGGGCTGGCGCGTCGAGCGCGCCCTGGCCTGGCGCACCACCCTGGGCCTGCCCGGTCCGGAGCACGCCTATCGCCTGCTCCATCACGCCGGCGACGGTCTGCCCGGCTTCACCTGCGACGTGCTCGGCCGCTGGGCCGTGCTCTACGCCTACGCACCGGCGCTGCTGCCGGTGGCGCGGCTGCTCGCCGAGGCCGTGCGCGGCTTCGCGAAGCTGGCCGGCGTCGTGGTCAAGGTCCGCGCCCGCGGCGGCGCCGCCGAGGTCACCCAGGAGGTCATCGGTGAGGCGCCGCCCGAGCGCCACGTCGCGCTCGAGAGCGGCGTGCCCTTCGAGATCCACGCCATGGGTGGCCTCAACGTCGGGCTGTTCACCGACATGCGCGAGCACCGCCTGGCGCTGGCCCGCCACGCGCCCGGTCGCACCGTGCTCAACCTGTTCTCGTACACCGGCGCGCTGTCGCTGGCCTGCGCCCGCGCCGGGGCGCAGCGCGTCACCAGCGTCGACACCTCCGAGGGCGTGCAGGCCTGGGCCCGCGGCAACTTCGCCCGCTCGAACCTCACCGACGCTGCGCGCTGGCGCTTCGAGACCGGCGACGCGGTCCGCTTCCTGGCCCGCGCCGACAAGACCCGCGAGCGCTACGACCTGGTGTTGATCGATCCACCGACGTTCTCGACGGCGCGCGGCAAGCCCTGGACCCTGGATCGCGACTACCCCGAGCTGATCGCCCAGGCCGCCGCCGTCATCCCCGAGGGCGGCCTGCTGTGGCTGGCCGCCAACACCCACGAGCTCGGCTCGCTGGCCAAGCTGGCCCAGCGCGGCCTGCGCGGCCGCGGCGCGGTGATCGATCAGGGTGGCCTGCCTCCGGACTATCCGACGGTCGCAGCCCAGCCCAGGGACCGCTACCTCCAGGTGCTCTCGATCAAGCTGTGACCGCCGTCGCCCGACGGCGTCGCCATCATCGTGTCGGCGGTGGCGCCGTGGGACGGCGAGTCGCCGTAGAGCGCCTCGAGGATCCGGGCCGAGCGCGCCGCCACCAGCGGCCGCAGGTGGGCGAACGCGCCAGCGTCGCGGGCCGCGTCGAGGAGAGGACACCTGTCGAGCCAGTGCAGGTCGAAGAAGCCGTGGCCGATGGCATGCTCGAGGGCGACGACGCTCGCCGCGGTGTCGCCGAGCGCGGCGGCGACCTCGGCGACGAGCTGGCACAGCATGCTGGCGCGGCGGGCGCTGGCCTGTCCCGGCGCGGCGGCGAGGGCCAGGAACCCATCGCGCTGACCGGCCCAGTCGCCGGCATAGGCCGCGCCGATGCGACGCAGGAACTCGAGCGGCAGACCACTCTCGCCCGAGCCCGCGCCGCCGTCGCCGCCGCCGAGAATCGCCCGGGCCCGTTCGTGATGGCCGCGCCACGACTCGAAGCGCGCCGCCCAGGCCGTGCTCGACAGCCGGTTCTGTCCGATCAGCTCGCGGGCGATGAGGTCGTACCGATCCCAGTCGCCCTCGAGCGCATAGGCGCGCGCGATCTCCCAGTGAACCAGCTCGAGGCGCGGATCGAGCGAAAGCGCGGTCTCGACCCGGGCGATGCCCTCCTCGAGGTGACCGGCCTCGAGCAGGATGCGGCCGAGCCACTCGTGGGCCTCCGCGGCGTGTGGCGCACGGGCGATGGCGCGGCGCAGGTGGTGGGCTGCGGCCCCCACATCGCCGCGATGGAGCGCGACCTGGCCGGCGGCGATCTGGGTCTCGCCACGATCGGGACAGCGGGCCAGGGCGTCGCGGGTCGCCTCCTCGGCGATCCGCAGGGCGCGGTCGTCGGCGCGATCGTAGAAGACCTTGCGGGCCAGGGTCATGGCCCGCGCCGAGATCAGGCGGCCATCGTCGGGCGCGAGCTCGAGGGCCTGTTCGAACAGCGCGGCTGCCTCGTTGACCGGCGTGCGGCCCATCCGCCGCGCCTTCATGCGGGCCTGCAGGTAGAGCTCGGCGATCTCGGCCGGGAGCTCGGGGGCCGTGCGTTCCTCGTCGATGACACCGAGGGCTGCGGCCAGCGCCGAGGCCACGGCGGAAGCGCCGGCCTGAACCATGTCCGCCGCGGCCGGCAGGCGCACCCGCACCAGCTCCTGCTCGCCCGCGTCGCGCGCGCTCACGGTGATCGCGTCGTCGATGGTGAGCGTGACCCGGGCCGCGGGGGCGGCAGGCGCGTTGGGCTGCCAGCTCGCCACCACGCGCAGGCCCGGCGACTGCCACAGCCGTGACACCAGGTGCTCGCACAGCGCGTCGCCGAGATAGCGGCGCGGTTCCGATTCTCCGGGCGGGACGATCACCACGTCGCGCACCGCCGCGTCGCTGCGCCGCCGCGCCGGACGCACCGGCACCGGCCCCGGATCGACCCAGCGGCCGAGCAACCCGCGCAGCTCGTGGGCCGAGCGCACGCGACGCGCCGCATCGCGAGCGGTGGCGCGTCGGACCACGTCGGCCAGCGCCGCCTCGACGTCGGGCAGCGTGATCTCGAGCGCCTCGCGGGCGCGCTTGGCCTCGAAGATCTCCGGCGGGGTGCCGGCGAAGGCGGCGGCGCCGGTCAGCATCTCGTAGAGCACGACGCCGACCGAGTAGACATCGACGGCGGGCGTGGGTGGCTCGCCCGCCGCCTGCTCCGGCGCCATGTAGACCGGCGTCCCGGCCAGGAGGCCGGCCGCGGCGGTGCGCGCCGAGGCGATGCCGAAGTCGGTGAGCACGACCCGGCCGCCGTGCTCGAGCAGGATGTTGTCGGGCTTGACGTCGCGGTGAACCACACCGACCGCGTGGGCGGCCTCCAGCCCGTCGAGGATCGCAGCGGCGACCGTGACCGCCTCGCGCCACGGCAGCCGCCCGCCGAGCCGCAGGCGAGCGCCCAGCGAGCCGCCCTCGATCAGCTCCATGGTGAAGAAGGCGACGCCCTCGAGCGTGCCGACCTCGAAGATGCGGGCGACGTGGCGATGGGTCACGCGCCGGGCCAGCTTCACCTCGCTGCGGAAGCGTTTCACCATGTCGCCGATCGCCGACAGCTCGGGGCGGATGAGCTTGAGCGCCACCACCTCGTCGAGCTCGCGATCGCGGGCGCGCCACACCGCCCCCATGCCGCCCTCTCCCAGGAGTGACAGCAGGTCGAAGCGACCGCCCAGCGTGCGGATCACCGGGTGATCCTACCTGACTATTCAGCGGTCGCCGCAGCAGCGGAAGCCGACATCAGCGAAACGCGCACCTGGGGCCGCCGGGCGCGGCGCGGCGTCACAGCGGCCGTCGCTACCGTCGACGGCCGAGCCGCCGGCGATGGCGCCATCGGCGAGCCACTCGGCGACGTTGCCGGCGAGATCGTGGGCGCCGGCGCCGCTGACGCAGCGCTCGAACGAGCCGGCCTTGGCGATCATGCCGCGGGTCCCCACGTTGCAGGCGCCGCGCTCGAAGGTCGCGCCGTACGGCCACGCTCCGCCGCCAGGACCGGCGCACGCCGCGCGCCACTCCTCGAGCGTGCACAGCCGCAGCCCGCGCTTGCGGCACGTGGTCGTCGCCTCCTCGTGCCCGATGCCGGTCTGGGGTAAGCGGCCCTGCCCCGGGTGCTCGAAGCCGTCGATGCAGACGGCGCCGATCACGGCCATGTCGTCGGTGCACGCCCTGGCCAGGGCGGCATCGGTCGTGACCGCGGCTGCGTCCACCGCCACGGACGCATCTCCACGCGTGCCCGTGCCCGTGCCCGTGCCCGTGCCCGTGCTCGTGCTCGTGTTGCTCATCACGACCGCCAGCGCGACCACCGCGAGCACGGCCACCACCACCGCCGCTCCGACGATCAGCGCCGTGCTCCTCCGCTTCGGCCCCTCGGTCGCCGCCCGCGGCGGCGCCATGTAGCCGAGCGCGCCCGGCGCGGTCGCGAAGCCGCGGCCCACGGTCTCGGCGATCGGGCGGATCGTCGCCCGCCGCGCGGTGTCGTCGACCGGATCGCGCTCCTCGCTTGGCTCGGGCCGATCGGCCTTCTCACCGCCGGGCCGCATCGACACCGCACGCAGGGTCCCCGACGACATCGCGTCGGTGACGGCGCCGGTCACCGGCGCGTTCTGAGCGCCGGTGCGCACCCCGTGCAGCGTGCCGGTCGCCGACGCCGGCGCCGCCGGCTGCCTGGCCGCGTCGGCGATGCGCAGCGCCAGATCGCGCACCGAGCAGCGCCGCTCGACCTCGCGCACCCAGCCCGCCGCCAGGGCCCTGGCCAGTGGCGGATGCCGCTCGGCGACCTGGGTCTCGGGATCGCGGCCGCCGTCGGGCGCGCCGATCAGGAACGACGCGGCGCACATGGCCAGGCTCCACGCGTCGGCCGCCGGCGTCGGCGGAGCACCGTCCCGCACCTCGGGAGCGATGAACTGCTCGAGCGATCGCCACGCCTTCGCTGCCGGACCCGGCTCGATGTCGTGCCACAGCCCGACGCCGCCGATCACCAGGTTGCCGCGCAGGAGCGAGACGTCGTTGGGCACCAGCCGGCCGTGCGACCAGCCGGCGACGTGAGCCGCGTCGAGCCCCGCCGCCACCGCCTTGACCCACGCCACCACCTGGTCGGCGGGCAACACGTGCCCGGCGCGGGGCTCGGGGCCGGGCTGGGCCAGCGGATACACGATCCACATCGACGGCCCGTCGTCGCCGATGGCGAGCAGCCGGCGCAGGCCCTTGTGCTTGAGCCCGCGCAGCTTGTCGATCTCGCCGAACAGGGTGTCGTGGGCGACCATCCCGTGCAGGCCCGGCTCGATGCACCACAGCGCGACCTCGGTGTCGGACTCGAGATCGAGGGCGCGCAGCTCGACGTAGCCAGGCAGCTCGCGTACGCGCGCGCGCACGTCGAACCGTCCCGCCAGGCGGGCCCCGACGATGGTCATCGCCCCGTCGAGCCGAAGCCACCCGCACCGCGGCTGGTCGACGGCAGTTCCTCGGCCACCACCACCTCGGCGCGCACGACCGGCGCGATCACCAGCTGGGCGATGCGCTGCCCGGGCTCGATGGTCACGGGCTCGCGCCCGAGGTTGACCAGCAAGACCATAACGTGGCCTCGGTAATCGCTGTCGATGGTGCCCGGCGCGTTCACCACGGTGAGGCCGTGGCGCGCGGCCAGGCCCGAGCGCGGCCGGACCTGCCCCTCGAAGCCGAGGGGAAGGGCCATGGCCAGCCCGGTGCCGATCGCCGCCCGCTCACCCGGCGCGAGCACGACGGCGGCGTCGATGGCCGCCGACAGATCCATCCCGGCGGCCTCGTCGCTCATGTACTGCGGCACGATCGCGTCGGGCCGCAGCTGCTTGAAGACGACCGCCGGCGGCTGTCCGGTCTGCATCAGATCACGAAGTTGTTGATCTCGTCGGGATCCGGGTTGGCCTCGAGCACCTCGCGCCGGGACAGGCGGATCTTGCCGTCGCGGTCGACCTTCACGCACTTCACCACCACCTCGTCGCCCTCCTTGAGGACGTCCTCGACGGCGCGGATGCGCTCGTTCGAGATCTCCGAGATGTGGAGGAGCCCGTCGGTGCCGGGCAGGATCTCGACGAAGGCGCCGATCTCGATGATGCGCTTGACGATGCCGTTGTAGTACTGGCCGACCTCGGGCTCCATGGTCAGGCCGCTGATCAGCGCCTGGGCCTGCTCGAGGCTGCGCAGATCGGCCGAGGCGATCGACACGATGCCGGCGTCGCTCACGTCGATCTGGGCGCCGGTCTGCTCCTGCAGCGCGCGGATGGTCTTGCCGCCCGGGCCGATGATGTCGCGGATCTTGTCGGGCTTGATCTGCACCGTGATGATGCGGGGGGCGTTGGGCGACAGCTCGTCGCGCGCCGCCGGCAGCACCTTCCCCATCTCCTCCAGGATGTGGAGGCGACCACGCTTGGCCTGGTCGAGCGCCTCCTCGAGGATCTGGCGGGTCAGCCCGTCGACCTTGATGTCCATCTGCAGCGCGCACACACCGCGGGTGGTGCCGGTGACCTTGAAGTCCATGT
>SXJR01000370.1 GCA_005779305.1 Myxococcales bacterium | reverse complement strand
TCCTAGCGAACGCAGAGCATCCCGAACGTGGCTTCGGCCGGCGGCGGACCGAACCACCAGTTGCTGCGGCCGAAGGCGTTGCAGCTGAAGTCCTGCGCGATCTGGAAGCGCAGCGCGTAGAGTCCGGGCGTCGTCGGCGCGGTCATCTGCACCGTCGCCACGCCGCTCTGGGTCTGGTCCTGGGGCGGGTTGGCGTCGTAGACGCAGGCCTGACGGTTACCGCTGACCAGGCCGACCTCGAGCTGGTACGGACAGCTCGCACAGAACCCGGCGTCGCGCAGCGTCCAGCTCGCGGCGTAGGTGATCGCCGCCCCCGCGGCGACCACGACCACCCGACCGTCGCCGGCGATGCTCACGTTCGAGATCGAGGCGCTGGTCAGCGAGCCGATGCTCACCATCGCCGGCAGCGTCGGCTGGGTCGCGCCGCACGGCCACGGATCGCTGGCGTCGCAGATGCCGTCCTGATCCCCGTCGGGGCAGGGCGGAGTCGCGTCGATCGACGTGGTGGAGTTGCCGTCACTCGAGCCGCCGCCGTCGCCGCCGTCGAGCACGAGCTGATCGCCGCCACCACCGCTGGGTTCGAAGGCACAGCCAGCGCACAGGGCGAGGAACACCACAACTCGCACCGACCCAGGCTAGAGAGTGCGCCGGCCACGGTCAATCGACGGCGCTGGTACCCCGCCTGTCGCCGACCTGCACCCACATCGCGGTCAGGGAACGACGACGAACTCGCGCTTCATCAGCGCGACGAGGTTCTGGGCGCAGTCGAGGTCGCTGCCGGGGAAGTGATCGAGCACCTTCTGGAGCTGGCCGTGATCGAGGACGAGCTGGAAGGTGTCGAGCTCGCTGGGCGTCAGATCGCGCAGGCGGCCGGCCAGCGGCGTCGGCACCGCGAGCGGCGACCCGGGCGGAGGAAGGTGGTGGGCGATGTTGCGCAGCTCGTCGAGCTGGCGCACGCCCTCCATGAGCAGCGCCTCGGTCGACTCCTGGATCTCCTCCATCACCTGCATCTCGACCTGCGGTTCGAGCTCGAACGTGCCCGTGGCCCAGGTGAGCATCCGGTAGATCGCCTTCTGCGGCGACAGCGCGAAGTCGTCGTTGATGGCGGCGAAGTAGAGCTGACCCTTGCGCAGGTAGATCTTGCCGACCTGGCCGGTGGAGACGATGGTGAGCACGCCCGACTTGCGCGACGTCGACAGGAGCTGCAGGAGGTCGGGCAGCGGGATCTCCTCGATCACGCCCGACATCGGCCGGCCGGCCGAGCTCGACTGACGGGCGGCGCCGGCCTCGAGACGGCGGCGGGCTTCGGCCTCGGACTGGTTGGCGGTCTGGGCGTCGACGGCGACCACCTTGATGATCGACGTGCCGACCAGGATGCGATCGCCCTCGGCCAGGCGAGCGCGGCCGGAGATCTTCTCGCCGTTGACGAACGTGCCGTTGGTCGAGCCGACGTCCTGGATCAGGATGTCGGCGTCGGTCGTCGTGATCTTGGCGTGACGGCGCGACACCATGTCCTCGACGAGGACCATGTCCAGATCGCTGGATCGCCCGATGATGATCTCGCGGTTCATGCGCAGAGGGAACTCGCCCCCCTGGTACTTGCCGGAGATGAAACGGAGCGCGAACCTGGGTCGGTCGGACATGGCGGCGGACGGGCCAGACAGCAAGATAGAAACTCCAACCCGAAGGATCTCGGGTCGTTCCGTGGCAAAAGTGTAGTGCCAGCGGGTGTCAGGGCGCAAGTATCGGTGGGCGCAGGATCCCGGACAGCCGCCGGTACACGTCCTCGGCGACGACAAGGCTCGAATGGCCGAGTGGGACCGTGGTGGTCGCGGCGCCGGCAATGCGCGTACGCCGCAGCGGCACGACCCAGTCGCGCGCGGCCGAAAGCGAGTGCAGCTCGACCCCAGGCGGCATGGGGCCCTGGGCGAGCTCGTCGAGAAACCGGCTGCGCGGCAGGAGTTGCCACGACGAGGTCGACCACAAGCCCAAGGTCGCGATTCCGGCCAGCGCCACCCAGGTGCCGTGGATGGGCGTGCCCATCATCACCAGCTTGCGCACGCGGGTGTGGCCGCCGAGCTTCTTCACGTAGTAGAGGCCGATGAGGCCGCCCATCGAGTGTCCGACGATGTCGATCTTCTGCCAGGGCGTCTGGGCGAGGATGCGCTCGATCTTGCGGTGGATCATGAACGCCGAGCGGCGGATGTCGCGCACGTTGAGCGTGCCGATGTTGAACGAGACCACGACGAAGCCGTCGTCGACCATGCGGCGCTCGAGCAAGTACATCGAGCCGCGGGTGCCCAGGAAGCCGTGGATGAGCAGCACCGGCGGCGACGCGGCGTCGGCGGTCTCGAAGCTGGCCTGACGGCGGATGCGATTGCCGCGGACCAGTCCGCGCAGGTAGGTGAGCCCGTCGGCGCCGCCGGCGAGGTCCTGTCCGACGGTGCTGCGCCGGCCCAGCCAGCGCGAGGGCGCCTCGGCGAGGTAGCGGGCTACCCAGCCGAAACGCTGCACGACGCTGGACGAGGCGGTGCGGAAGCGCTGCGTGGGAGAGGCGACCGTCGCGGGCGAGACGGTCTCGTCGGGCGACGGTGGATCGGGCGGCTGCGACTTCTTGGACATCAAGCGTGCAGGCAACGTCACTCGACGTCGACGAAGCCTTGTGCTCGCAGTCTAGAACATTCCGAGGCGTACGCAGCGGCCGCCTGGCCAGGTCCGGGGTAATCGACGACGCGGTGGACGCCGCGCTGGCCGATCATGCCCCGTCGGATCACCAGGGACGCGCCATGTCGGTAGATCAGCGCAAACTGGCCGTCGAGCCGCAACGACCGCGAATCCCCAGGCGGAACCCGACCCGGCGGCGGCGACGGCGACGACGGATCGCCGGCCACGAGGTCCTCGGGCGCGGGCAGCGAGGTCAGCGCGGCCTCGCAGAAGCCGAGCGAGGTGCGGGCGATGGAGCGGAGGTCGAAGGTCGGGAGGACCGCGGACGGCGGGCGTTCGAGGAGCACGGGTGGTGGGACGGAGACGAGGGCCTCGGGCCTCGGGCCTCGGGCCTCGGGCACAGCGGCGACCTGGTCGGGTTTCGGGACGACGGAAACGGGCGGCGGAACGACGGAAACGGGCGGCGGAACGACGGGAACGGGCGGCGGAACGACGGGAACGGGAGCCGAGATGACGGGAACCGGAAGAACGGGCGCAGTGACGGGCTGCTGAGGCCCGAGGCCCGAGGTCCGAGGCCCCGGCGGCGCCGCTGGAGGCGGCGGCATCGGTACAACGACCTTCGCCGCCGCCGGTGTCGCCGCCGCCGCCGAATATGGCGCGGAGGTGGACTTGAGCTGTTTGCGCGACCGAGAAGGAGATTTCCCCATGGTGAATGGCGTGCCAGGGTTCGATGGCGTGGGCCAGTTTTCCTCCTTCGCGCGCTCAAGCTGGTAGAATCCCAGGGTTGACCGCCGCCACGCCGGGCCGGCGCCTAGGCCGCTATCACCTCGTGGAGCCCCTGGGAGGTGGCCCGTGCGGAGAGGTCTATCGCGCCAAGGTGGTTGGCGTGGCGGGCATGGAGCGTCAGCTCGCGGTCAAGCGCTTCCATCCGGCGCTGCTCGCGACCGCCGGCGTGTCGAGCCGGCTCTCGCAGGCGGCGCGCACCTACGGTGGACTCGATCATCCGCGGCTCGCGCGGCTCGCCGAGCTGGGCGTCGCCGGTGGTGAGACCTTCACCGCGGTCGAGTGGGTCAACGGACTCGACACCTCGCGGCTCCTGGCGATGGCGACCGAGACCGGATCGCCGTTGCCGGTCGGCGCGGCGCTGGGCCTCATCTCGGCGGCGGCGCGCGCCATCGGCTACGCGCACGGCCGCGGCGTGTGTCACCTCGGCCTGTCGCCGACCAACCTGATCGCCACCGCCGACGGTGACGTCAAGGTCACTGACGTCGGCATCCTCGCCTGCCGGCTGCCACCGCGGCCGTCGGCGGATCCGTCGCTGGGCGCGCGCATCGCCTACCTCGCACCCGAGCAGCTCATCGGCGAGCCAGTGTCGGCGGCGAGCGACGTGTTCGTGCTCGGCGTGATCGCCTACGAGCTGGTCGCGGGGATGCGGCCGTTCAGCGGCGCCAGCATGATCGAGCTGGAGCAGGCGGTGCTGTCGGGGCGGCCGGCGTCGCTCGAGCTGCCGCGGCCGTTGGTGCGCGTGATCGATCGTTGCCTGGCCCGCTCGCCGTTCGAGCGCTTTCCCGACGCCCGCGCGCTCGCCGATGCCCTCGACGCGGCGCTGCGGCTGTCGCCGATGGCCGGCGGCAAGCGCGACATCGCCGACCGGGTCAGCGCGGCCCTCGAGCACATCGCGCGCCTCAACGAGCAGCAGCTCTCCGGAGCGCTGTCGTTCGCGGTGCCGACGCCGCCGCCGCGCCCCGGCACCGGGCTACCGCTGCCGCCGCCGCCGGCCGGGCGCACCGGC
>SXJR01000369.1 GCA_005779305.1 Myxococcales bacterium | reverse complement strand
GATCGGCGAGATCTCGCGCCACGTGCAGGTCAAGCTGCTGCGCGTCCTCCAGGAGGGAGAGATCGAGCGCCTCGGCGCCGGCGGCAAGCCGCGCCGCATCGACATCCGCCTGGTCGCCGCTACCAACGTCGACCTCGGCGAGGAGGTCAAGGCCGGGCGCTTCCGCGATGATCTGTTCTACCGCCTCAACGTCATCCCGGTGCATGTGCCGCCGCTGCGCGATCGCCGCGAGGACGTGCCGCTGCTCACCCAGCACTTCGTCCAGCTCTACGCCGAGAAGAACGCCAAGCCGATCAGCGGGATCACCGCCGCGGCGCTGGCCCGCCTCGCCGACTACCCGTGGCCCGGCACCGTGCGCGAGCTCGAGAACGCGGTCGAGCGCGCCGTGGTGCTCACCCGCGGCACCTCGCTCGACGAGGACGCCCTGCCGCGCGAGATCCGCGACGCGGCCGCGGTCGGCGCGCCCGGCATGAGCTTCGCCATCGGCACCACGCTGGCCGACATCGAGATGCGCGTCATCCGCGAGACCCTGCGCCACACCCGCGGCGACAAGCGCCTGGCCGCCAAGCTGCTCGGTATCGCCACCCGCACCATCTACCGCCGCCTGGCCGAGGTCGGCGAGGCCGTCGACGGCGCCGAGGCCGCCGCCGACGATCTCGAGTCCCCCGCCGATGACGGCGATCACGACGGCGACCTCGAAGGGAACCTGTGATGCAGGAGTACGTGAAGCGGTACTTCTGGGTGGTGGTGGCGCTGACCATCGCGCTGTCGGCGCTGTTCGCCGCCAAGCTGGTCAACCACATCGCCGAGGCCAAGCTCCTCGCCGAACCCAAGCGCAGCCCCAAGGTCACGCCGCCCGCGCCCTCGCCGTCGGCGCCCATGGCGTCGCGCACCAAGGACGGCAAGCCCATGGTCGACCGCAACATGTTCTGCTCGAGCTGCCTGCCGCCCCTCCCGGTGGCGTCGACGGCGAGCGGGCCGGTCGATCCCAACGTGACCCCGCTGACTGGCCTGCCGCTCATGCTGGTCGCCACCCACGTGACCGACGCTCGCCACGCCAAGGACGCGTTCGCGACGATCCTCAACACCGCCACGCAGAAGCAGGGCGCGTACTGGATCGGCCAGGAAATCCCCGGCGCCGGGCCGGTGGTGGCGATCAACTACATGTACGTCGACTTCACCAACACCGCGTCGAGTCGCAAGGAGCGCATCTCGATCACCGGCGAGGCGCCGCCGCCGCCGACCGTGGCCACGGTCGAGAACCCGCCGCCGACCGGCGACGGCGACGACCTGACCGCCGCCATCGACCAGGGCATCAAGAAGATCGACGAGACCACCTTCGAGATCGATCGCTCGCTGGTCGAGAAGGTGCTGGCCAACCCGATGGCGGTGGCCAAGGGCGCGCGGGTGATGCCGTCATCGAAGAACGGCGAGCCCAACGGCTTCAAGCTCTACGCGGTCCGGCCCAGCTCGGTCTACGCCAAGCTCGGTTTCGCCAACGGCGACACCCTCCACGCCATCAACGGCATGGAGCTGAACTCGATGGACAAGGCCATGGAGGTCTACTCCAAGGTGCGCGACGCCCAGAGCCTCCAGGTCAACGTCACCCGTCGCGGCAAGCCCGTGACCCTCAACTACACCATTCGCTGAGCCTGCGATCGGTACCGTCATGATGCACACACGTCGTCACTCACTCGTCGCCACGCTGGCTCTGGCCACCGCCGTCCTGGTGGCCGGGCTCCAGCCGGCGCTCGCTCAGCCCACGCCGCCGGCGCCCGGCACCTCCGATCCGCCGCCGGGCGAGGACGCGATGCTGTACTCGTGCGGCAAGGCCCGCGCGTCGTTCGCGGTCACGCTCAAGCAGGAGACCGAGCTGAAGGATCTGCTCACGTGGGCGATGAGCTTCACGTGCAAGAACTTCATCTACGAGTCGAGCATCCTGCAGCGCTCGAAGAAGATCACCGTCATCGCGCCCAACAAGATGACGCCGCAGCAGGCCTACCGGGTCTTCCTGGTCAGCCTCTCGACGATGGGCCTGACCGTGGTGCCCAAGGGCAACGTCCTGCGCGTGGTCGAGGCCGCCAACGCCAAGAGCGAGACCGTGCCCATCTACAAGAAGGGCTCGCCCGGCAACTCCGACGACGTGGTCCGCCTGATCCTGCGCCCGCAGAACGTCAGCGTCGACGAGCTGTCGAACGCGCTGTCGGTGGTGAAGTCCAACATCGGCGTCATCCAGCCGGTCCAGAAGGCCGGCGTCCTGGTCATCACCGACTACTCCAGCCACATCCGCGACATGGTCACGGTGGCCAAGGAGCTCGACAAGCCGGCCTCGGGCGAGGGCATCTACACCATCCAGGTCAAGTTCTCCGACGCTGTGCAGCTCGCCGCCAAGCTGGGCGAGATCCTCGGCACCAACGCCGGCATGAGTGGTGGCGGCGGCAAGAGCGGCGGCGGCGGTGACACGGTCTCGGCCGCGATCCCCACCAAGATCATGGCTGACGAGCGCACCAACACGCTCATCCTGCTGTCGAGCGAGGCCGGCTACCTGCGCGTCAAGGCGCTGGTCGAGCGCCTCGACGTCGGCATCGAGGGCGGCGACAGCGGCTCGATCCACGTCTACGCGCTCGAGAACGCGAGCGCCGAGGAGCTGGCCACCACCCTCAACGCCGCGCTCACCGGCGTGTCGCAGCAGGGCGGCCGCGGTGGCGGCGGCGGCCGCGCCGCGCCGGGTCGGCCCACGCCTCAGGGCAACTTCGACGGCAGTGCCCCGGGTGCCGGCGGCGGCGGCGCCGCCTTCGAGGGCCAGGTCCGCATCACCCACGACGCGCCCACCAACTCGCTGGTCGTGCTGTCGAGCGGGCGTGACTTCCAGGCTCTCAAGCAGGTGGTGCGCGATCTCGATCTGCCCCGCCGCCAGGTCTTCATCGAGGCGGTGATCCTCGAGCTCAACGTCGGCAACGGCCTCGATCTCGGCACCAGCTTCCACGGCGGCCTGCCGGTCGGCGACGACGAAAACTCGCTGGTGTTCGGCGGCGTGCAGGGCTCCGACCTCAAGTCGCTCCAGCTCTCCAGCCTGCTGTCGGCCACGGGCCTGATCGGCGGCCTGCTCGGCCCGATCCTGCCCCAGTCGCAGGAGCTGCTCGGCACCAGCATCCCGTCGTACGCGGTGCTGTTCCAGGCCCTGGCCAAGTCGTCCAACGTCAACGTGCTGTCGAGCCCGCACATCCTGGCCACCAACAACCAGGAGGCCGAGATCTCGGTCGGCCAGAACATCCCCTACATCGGCGGCGTCAACTTCGGCCTGCCCACCGGCGGCGCCACCGGCGGCATCCCTGGCTTCGGCAACGTCTCGATCCAGCGCACCGACATCCAGCTGGCCATGAAGATCACCCCGGCCATCAACGCCGGCGACATGGTCACGCTCAAGATCGAGCAGGAGATCCAGGACGTCGGCGAGAAGGACCCGCAGCTCGGCCCGTCGTGGACCAAGCGCAAGATCAAGACCACCGTCGTGGTGAAGGATCAGCAGAGCATCGTGATCGGCGGCCTCATCTCCGACCGCGTCTCTTACAGCGAGTCCAAGGTGCCGTTCCTCGGCGACATCCCGATCCTGGGCTACCTGTTCAAGTACACCAAGCGCGAGAAGAGGAAGACCAACCTCCTCATCCTGCTCACGCCGTACGTGATCCACGACCAGCTCGATCTGGCCGCGATCGTCGAGCGCAAGGTCCGCGAGCGCAACGAGTTCCTGCGCGCCTTCTACAACCTCGACAAGGCCTCGTACCTGCCTCGCGTCGACTACCGCCGCAAGCGCGGCGTGATCGAGGAGATCAACCGCACCATCCAGTCGGTGGACACCGAGCGCGAGCTCCTGCAGTCGCTGCAGGCGCGCGACCTCGGCGTCGTCGAGGGCGCGGTCGAGTACCAGCTCAAGGGCGGCGCCGACGATCTGACCGATCCGGATGCGCCGCCGCCGCCGGAGGAGAAGAAGCCGGAGGAGAAGCCGGAGGAGAAGGGTAAGGGCAAGGGTAAGGGTGAGGCCGAGAAATGAACCCCGCTGAAGCATTCGGCACCCCGCTGCTCGGCGAGATCCTCGTCCGCGAGCTGGGCGTGCGTCGCGAGGCCATCGACAAGGCCCTCGAGAAGCAGCGCGAAGAGGGCGGCCTCATCGGCGAGGTCCTGCTCAAGCTGCGCCTGGTCGACGAGGATCAGCTCGCCTTCGCTCTGGCCCAGCAGGCCGAGATGGCGTTCCTCCGCGATCTGCCCCGGGCCGAGGACGTGCCCGCCGATCTGGTCGAGGCCGTGCCCATCAACTTCGCCAAGCAGCACCGGGTGCTGCCGCTGTCCCGCGATCCCGAGACCGGCCGGGTCCAGGTCGCGTTCGCCGATCCCACCGCGCTCGAGGTCATCGACGACGTGGCCGTGATGATCGGCGCCGGCGTCGATCCGGTGGTGGCCTCGCCGGCCAAGATCGTCGACCACATCAACAAGATCTACGGCCGTCTGCGCCAGGGCGCCGAGCTCGAGCACGACAACAAGAAAGAAGAGGAGGACGAGTTCGGTCAGGCCGAGGAGCTGGTCGACATCCTCGACCTCAACGACGAGGCGCCCATCATCCGCTGGGTCAACTCGCTCATGTTCCAGGCGGTGAAGGAGCGCGCCTCCGATATCCACATCGAGCCGGGCGAGAAGGACGTGATGGTGCGCTACCGCATCGACGGCGTCCTCCGCGAGGCCAAGCGGGCCCCGCGCAAGTTCCTGGCCTCGATCCTCGCCCGCGTGAAGATCATGTCGGGCCTCAACATCGCCGAGAAGCGCCTGCCCCAGGACGGCCGCATCCGCCGCAAGATCGGCGGCAAGGACGTCGACATGCGCGTCGCCACCGTGCCCACCGCCGGCGGCGAGCGGATCACCATCCGTCTGCTCGATCGCAGCTCGGTCCTCCTCGGCCTGGCCGATATCGGCATGGCCGAGGACATGCTCGAGGTCGTGCGCGCCATCATCAAACGGCCGCACGGCATCTTGCTGGTCACCGGCCCTACCGGCGCGGGCAAGACCACCACGCTCTACGCCTGCCTCAGCGAGATCAACTCGCCCGACCAGAACATCCTCACCGTCGAGGATCCCGTCGAGTATCAGCTCGAGGGCATCAGCCAGACCCAGGTCAATCCCAAGATCGATCTGACCTTCGCCACCGGCTTGCGCTCGTTCCTCCGTCACGATCCCGACGTGATCATGGTCGGTGAGATCCGCGACAAGGAGACCGCCGAGATCGCGATCACCGCGTCCTTGACCGGTCACTTCGTGTTCTCGACCGTCCACACCAACGACGCGGCCGGCGCCATCACCCGCCTCGTCGACATGGGCATCGAGCCGTTCCTGGTCGCATCGTCGCTGGTCGGACTCCTGGCCCAGCGCCTGGTGCGCCGTCCCTGCTACGAGTGCGCCCGGCCCACGCGCCCGGACGAGAAGGTCCTGCTCCAGCTCGGCCTCGATCCGGCCACCTTCTACCGCGGCGGCTATTCGTTCCCGGCGGTGAAGGGCCAGCGCCCGCCGCCGCCCGGCACCGTGTTCGAGCCGGTCGGCTGCCCGTCATGCCTCGACGTCGGCTACCGCGGCCGCACCGGCATCTACGAGATGCTGATGATCAACGAGAAGGTCCGCCACCTCACCCTCGAGAAGGCCGACGCTGGTTCGATCCGCGCCGCCGCCGCCGAGGCCGGCATGACCACGCTGCGCGTCGACGGCGCCCGCAAGGTGCTCCAGGGCCTGACCACCACCGAGGAGGTCATGCTGATGACCGCGGAGGCCGATCTCTGATGCCGATGTGGGCCTACAAGGGCATCGGCGCCAACGGCAAGTCGACCGGCGGCGTCCGCGACGCCGACACGCCGAAGGTCCTGCGCCAGCTCCTCAAGAAGGAGGGCGTGATCGTCACCGAGTGCGAGCCGTCCACCAAGGGCGCCAAGGGCGCGGCGGTCGGCAAGGGCGCCAAGGCCGGCAGCGGCGGCGCGCTGTCCAAGGAGGTCGATCTCGGCGCGATCTTCGGCGGGGTCAAGAAGACCGACGTCGCCAACTTCACTCGCCAGCTCGCCACCCTGCTCAAGAGCGGCATCGCCCTGGCCGAGTCGCTGGGCACCCTGTTCGAGCAGACCGAGAACGTGCGCCTCAAGGTGCCGCTGGGCGAGGTCCGCACCATGGTCAACGAGGGCAGCTCGTTCGGCGACGCCCTCGCCAAGCACCCCAAGATCTTCGACGAGCTCTACGTCTCGATGGTCAAGGCCGGCGAGGTCGCCGGCAACCTCGACGAGGTGCTCAACCGCCTGGCCGACTTCCTCGAGAGCTCGCAGAAGCTCAAGAGCAAGGTCCAGAGCGCGATGGTCTACCCGGTGATCATGATCGTCGTCGGCGTGGTCATCATGGGCATCCTGATGGTCGCGGTGATCCCCGAGATCACCAAGATGTTCAAGTCGCAGAACAAGGTCCTGCCGCTCAACACTCGCTTCCTGATCTGGGTCGCCGACACCCTGCGCGACTACCTGTTCTTCATCATCCTGTTCTGGGTCGGCGCCATCTTCGGCTTCCGGGCCTGGATCAAGAGCCCGGGCGGCCGGCCGGTGTGGCACCGCTTCGTCCTGCGCCTGCCCATGATCGGCGACCTGGCCCGCAAGATCAACGTGGCCCGCTTCTCGCGCACGCTCGGCACCATGCTCCAGGCCGGCGTGCCCATGCTGCGCGCCCTCGACACCGCCAAGGAGATCATGGGCAACGTGATCATGCGCAAGGCCATCGAGGACGCCAAGCAGGCGGTCACCGAGGGTGAGTCGCTGGCGGTCACGCTCAAGCGCTCGGGCCAGTTCCCCGCGATGATGACTCACATGGTGGCGGTGGGTGAGCGCGCCGGCGCGCTCGAGCAGATGCTCGAGCGTGTGGCCGAGACCTACGAGAACGAGGTCGACATGCGCCTCGGCCGCGTCACCGCCATGCTCGAGCCGCTCATGCTGGTCGGCATGGGCGGCGCCGTCGCCTTCATCGTGTTCTCGATCCTCCAGCCCATCATGTCGATGGGCCAGTTCAAGTGACCCAAGGAGATCCTGTCATGTCCCGCACCTCCCGCACCTTCCGTCGCCGCCTGCGCAAGATGATCGGTATGACCCTGCTCGAGATCATGATCGTGCTCGCGATCCTCGCGCTGGTCATGGGCCTGCTCGTCGGCCCCCAGGTGCTCAAGATGTTTGGCGAGAGCAAGGTCGAGATCGCCCGCACCACCACCAAGAAGATGGCCTTCGAGGCCTACTCGCAGTGGGTGTCGCGCCCCGGCAACGCCGGCAAGTGCCCGACCGCCGAGAACCTCGGCGAGTACATGGCCACCGCCAAGCCCAAGGATCCGTGGGGCCAGGAGTACATCATCAAGTGCGGCGAGCTGCCGGCCGGCGCCGTCGGCATCGCGGTCATGAGCAAGGGCGAGGACCAGAAGGAAGGGACCGGCGACGACATCAAGTCGTGGGACCAGTGACCTCGTAATCCGAGTCGACCATGTCCACGATCTCGATCTCGAGCCGGAGCCGGACGCAGCGCGGGTTGACCGTGCTCGAGATCATGATCGTGCTCGCGATCATCGCGATGATGTCCTACCTCGGCTACAGCGGGTTCCGCATCCTCACCGGTGCGGCGCTGACCGAGGACACCTCGGACGTGGCGCTGCTCATGCGCCGGGCCCAGCTGCTGTCGATCGAGGGCGGCATCCCGACCCGCGTGGTCATCGACTTCGACAAACACGCGTACTGGGTCGAGGCCTGCACCGGCGATCCCAGCCTGTCGCGGGTCAAGGAAGAGAAGAAGGTCGACGCCGAGAGCGCGGCCGAGGCGCTCGAGGAGGCGCGCCAGCGCCTGGCCACGTTGCCGGCCGGCGCGCTCCAGGCGGCGACGCCCGAGGACGAGGCCAAGATGGCCTCGGCGCTGGCCGGGCAGAAGGTCGGCGATCGGGTGTGCGGCCCGCTGGGCAGCGGCGCCGCCGCCGAGCAGCTCGGCCCGCTCCTGTCCGGCGACGCGGTCGGGCGCGAATTGCGCCGCCAGCTCCAGACCACGCGCAGCGTGAAGTTCCGCGAGGTCTGGGTCCAGCACCTCGAGAAGTCGGTGTCGGTCGAGCAGGGCGGGCAGGTGAGCATCTCGTTCTTCCCGCTGGGCTGGGCCGAGAAGGCGATCATCGAGATCGGCACCGGCGACGACGACATCAACACCATCCTCGTCCATGGCCTCACCGGCCGGGTCGAGATCCGCGCCGGTGCCCTGCGCGAGCCCGACGACCACATGCTCCGCGACGCCAAGGGCGAGCGCGAGGTCGAGCGCGAGGCTTCGCGATGAGGTCGGTCGGTCGGGCGTTCAGGTCTGCTGGCTTCACGCTCATCGAGGTGATGCTGGCGCTGGCCATCCTGGGAGCGGCGCTGGTGATCCTGGTCAAGAGCATCGCCGGCAACATCACCGCGGCCCAGGACTCGTTCTACATGGGCATCGCGACCGATCTGGCCCGCGGCAAGATGTACGACCTCGAGGAGAAGCTCCTCGAGGAGGGCTTCCAGGAGACCGAGCAGAGCGAGGAGGGCGACTTCTCCGAGGAGGGCTGGGACAGCGTCAAGTGGAAGGTGATCATCGAGCCGGTCGAGCTGCCCAACTTCGAGGTGCTGATGGGGCTGGCCTCCGGTGAAGCCAACGGCGGTAGCGGCTCCGGCTCCGGATCCGGATCTGGTTCGGGCGACGGCGAGAACGAGATGGACAAGTTCCAGTCGAGCGCGCTGGGCGGCATGCTCGGCATGCTCGGCATGGGCGGCTCGAGCGGCGGCGGCGGCGACAGCGCCAGCGCCAGCGAGCAGGCCACCGCCGGCTTCCTGCAGAGCCAGTACACGCTGGTTCAGCAGGTGCTGAAGCAGGCGATCCGCAAGATCACGCTGACCATCGAGTACGACGCCGGCGTCCACCAGGAGAGCTTCGAGGTCATCCTCTACGTCACCGACGCCGCTGGTATGCAGAAGGTGCTGGGCAGCCTGGGGGCCACGCCATGACGCGCCAGCGTGGGCTCACGCTCATCGAGATCATGATCTCGCTCGCCATCATGGGCTTCATGATGACGATCGCCTGGACCACGATCCGCTCGGCCTCCGAGGCTCGCGTGAACTTCACGGCGCTCGAGGAGCGCAACCACGAGGTCCGGGTCGCGATGGCGCGCATGGTCCAGGATCTCCAGAGCGCCTACCTGTCGAGCAACGAGGACCAGTCGTTCGACAACCGCCGCACCCTGTTCGTGGGCAAGTCGGAGGCGCTGCGCTTCTCGAGCTTCGGCCACGTCTCGCTGTGGTCCGACGCCAACGAGTCGGACCAGACGCTCATCTCGTACTACGTGGACGACGACCGGGAGAACCAGGGCAAGGATGCGCTGTACCGCAAGGAGCTGCGCCGCACCTCCAACGAGCCCTGGGAAGGCGAGCCCGGCGAGCACGACGTGCTCCTCCGCGACATCGAGAAGGTCGAGATCGAGTACTGGGACTGGAAGGACAAGAAGTGGCAGGAGACCTGGGACACGACCAAGGGCGACAGCGAGCCCAAGCGGCTCCCGACCCGGGTCCGCATCGAGCTCACCTACAAGAACGGGCGGGGTGAGGAGCTCAAGATCTCCACCCAGGCTCGCCTGCTCTTGCAGGAGGAGCTGAGCTTTCCGCAATGAGGCCCCGGTTCCACAGAATGCGTCCTTCGACTGCGGGCTCGCGTTCGCGCGCCCTCCGCTCAGGACGAACCGGTGGATGGCGGGCCAAGCAGCAGGGCATCGCCATGCTGGCGGTGATCACGGCGGTCGCGATCTGCCTGGTCATCGTCAACGGCTTTGGCACCTCGACCACGATCGACATCATGCAGTCGCGCAACAACCTCGATCAGATGCGGGCCCACTTCCTGGCCCGCTCCTCGCTCAACCTGACCGAGCTGATCGTGCGCCTCCAGCTTCGCCTCGACACCGCCTCGGCCGACTTCCAGCAGCTCCAGGGCGTGCAGATCACCGACTTCGCCGATCCGCTCATGGCCGCGTTCGGCGGCGACGAGGAGCAGGTCCAGGCCGCGATCGGCCTGTCAATGTCGCAGACCAAGGGCCTGGGCGCCAGCATCGGGACCTTCGGCGTCCGCATCACGCCGGTCGACGGCAAGATCAACGTCAACTGCGGCGGCTCCACCGCCGTCGGTGAGATCTCGCTGGTCGCCCGCTCGCTGCAGTCGCTGATCTACCCGCCGGCCTTCGACCCGATCTTCGAGGGGCCCGACGCCGACGGCTGGCGCCGCGATCGCCGCACCCAGGTCGCGGCCATCATCGACTACGTCGACTCGAACCAGAGCCGCATCGAGATCCGCGACGACAAGCCGCCCGAGTCGACCGGCGGCCCCGAGGACTACGGCTACGAGAACCTCAAGGACCAGTACAAGCCCAGGAACAACAAGATGGACTCGGTCTCCGAGCTCAAGCTGGTCCGCGGCGTCGACGATCGCTTCTGGACGCTGTTCGGCGGAGCGTTCCGGGTGTGGGGTGGCTGCAAGGTCAACCTGCGCGCCCTCGACGACGCCAAGGTGGTGGCGGCGGTCATCTCGCTGTCGGCCAAGGACGCCAACGATCCCGTGCTGCGCGATCCGGCGGCGCTGTGGGCCATCGCCAACCTGGTCATCACCGCCAAGCAGTTCGGCTTCTACTTCGTCGAGCCGGGCGAGTTCGCCACGTTCGTGAAGGACCCGGCTGCCGCCTTCGCCGGCCTGGCCGGCGGCGGCGAGGAGGGACAGCCGGCCGCGCCCGTCACCGGCCTGCCCCAGCTCCCGCCCGGCATCAAGGGCATCGAGCTCGACACCGCCAAGCTCAACCAGGTCGCGTCGTCGGGGACCATCGAGAACTACCAGGTCGAGGCGTGGGGCGAGGTCAACCGCGAGCCCTTCATGCCGGCGCGCCGCACCCTGCGCGCCTTCTGGAACCAGAAGCACGTGAACCAGCAGTCGCGCAATCCGCAGCTCACCAAGACTGGTGCCTGGCTGTACCTGCGGGAGGAATGAAGCATGAGCCGCATCTTCGCCATCGATCTGGGCGCCTGGAGCGTCAAGGTCGCGATCGCCCACGCGGGCCTGCGCCACGCCGCGATCACCGACGTGATCGAGCGCGTGGTGCCGGCCGGCGACGAGCCCCACGAGCGGCGCGCGGCCCGCGTGCTGGCCGGCATCATCCGCGAGCAGCGCCTGGAGAAGGACACCGGCTACCTGGTGGTCGGCGGCGCTCAGGTCTTCGTGCACGTGCTCGAGTTCGGCTTCAAGGCGGTTCGCCGCCAGGATCTGGAGAAGGTCGTCGGCGGTGAGCTCGAAGGCGTGGTGCCGGTCGATCTCGAAGATCTGGTCTACGCCTGCGATCCGCTGCCGGCCAGCGCCGGCGCCGCCCTGCCGGTATATTTAATTGCCCTTTCTGAGCCGACAGGCTTTCCATCCTTTATCATCCTGTTCGAGCACATCTGATTTGGTGTTCAACTCATAAATCAACGTG
>SXJR01000368.1 GCA_005779305.1 Myxococcales bacterium | reverse complement strand
CGTGGCCGCAGCCGACCGGGCCTGCGCCGCCGCCGCGGCCCGATCGATCTCGGTCAGCGCGGTCTCGCGCAGCGCGAGGCTGTCCTGGCGCGCCGCGGTATCGGCGGCGCTGCGCGCCGTGGCGGCCTCGAGCCGCGCGCTGGAGAGCAGCGCGTCACACTCGGCGATGGCGTCTGCCTTGATCTCCATCGCCTCGCGCTGGGCCCGGGCCCGGACCACCGCGAAGGCGGTGGCCGCCGCGAGCAGACCGAGCACGATGGCGAGGACCAGCACGGGCCAAGCGTAGCGCACCAGGGCCCAGCTCGACGGGCCCGCGCACACTACATGTCCATCTTGTCCATGAAAGCGGGATCCATGATGTCGGAGGTGCCCTTGCCCGAGCCCTTGCCCGAGCCCTTGCCCGCGCCGCGGCTCCCGCCGCCGCCGCGAGGATTCTTTTCGAGGATGACCTCGATGGCGGTGTCACCCGTCGCTGAGATGGTCTTGGTGCGCTCCTTCGCGCGCGGGTGACGGAGCGTGAACGTGTGCTCGGTGCCGTCGGCCGGAAGCCCGACCTCGGTGGGCGTGGTGCCCAGCCGGTTGCCCGAGGCATCGAAGACCTCGGCCCCGCTGGGATCGCTGGTGATGGTGATCGTGGCCAGTCTGGGCGGGACGGCCGTGGCCGTGCCAGTCCCCGAGGCCGAGCCCGTGGCCGTCGCCGTGCCGGTCCCCGAGCCCGAGCCCGTGGCCGTGGTCGAACTCGAACCCGAGCCCGAACCCGAACCCGAAGCCGAACCCGATCCCGACGCCGTGTCCGTCCCTGTCTTCCCGCTCCCCGTCGTCCCGCTCCCGGCCGTCCCGCTCCCCGTCCCCGCCGTCCCGCTCCCCGTCCCGGCCGTCCCTGTCTCCATCACCCCTCCCTGCTCATGCTTCTTCCCGCCGCCCATGGTCAACACCACCACGATGCCCGCGACCACCGCCGCCACCGCGATGCCGACGATCGCCCAGGCCAGCCCGCGCCGCGGCGGATTGCGGCTGAACCCCGGCGGCGTCGCGATGACCATGGTGTGGTTCTGCGCCTGCATCGGCGGCGCCTGATCCGGCGCGACCGACATCCGCCGCGTCCCCGGCCCCGCCATCCCGCCGGCGGGTCCGGTCTGCACGGGCTGCGAACCGGTGCCACCGCTCGGCACCGTGAACGCCGCCGTCGCCGCGTGGCCTATCAGCTGCGGATCGACCATGGTCCGCTGATCGACGGCCGGCGGCTTGAGCGCGAGTCCCGGATGGCCGGCCCGGGTCGGCCCTGCGCTCGGCGCCGGCGCCGCCGGCATCGCCGCGGTGGCGTACATCGTGACCGCCTGGGCATGCGCGCTGGGCATGGCGGCCGGCATCATCGGCGGCGACGTCGACAGGTAACGATCAGGATCGAGCAGCGCCTCGCGCAGGGCCAGCATGGTCGGGAAGCGCGCGTCGGGCGACTTGGCCAGACAGCGGAGGATGATCTGCTCGACCGACGGCGGGATGTGCGGGTTCAACGCGCGCGGCGCCGGCGGCGCGTGCATGACCTGCTTGATCAAGACCTCGCCCATGGTCTGGCCGTCGAACGGCACCTGCCCGGTCAACATCTGGAAGAGCAGGACGCCGAGCGCATAGATGTCGGTGCGGTGATCGATGTCCTTCTTGGACTCGCACGCCTCGGGCGACATGTACTGCGGCGTGCCCAGCACCACGCCTTGCGCCGTCAGGTTGCGGGCGCCGCCGTCGTACATCTTGGCCAGACCGAAATCGAGGAGCTTGACGAAGGTCGGGTCGCCGAGGCGCATGCACAGCATGACGTTGTCGGGCGTGAGGTCGCGGTGGATGATGCCGGCGGCGTGGGCCGCGCACAGCGCGTCACCGACCTGGGCCGCGATATGGAGCGCGCGCTGGATGTCGAGCACGCGCTCGCGCGAGATGAGCTGGGCCAGGGTCTGGCCCTCCAGGTACTCCATGATGAAGAAGTGGTCGCCCTGATCCGACTGACCGAAGTCGTGGATCTCGACGATGTGCTCGTTGCCGATCTTGGTGACCGCGCGCGCCTCCTGGTAGAAGCGCTGGATCACCTCGCGGTTGCCGGCCAGCTCGCGGTGGATGACCTTGAGCGCGACCTTCTTGCCGATGACCGGGTGCTCGGCCAGGTACACCGCTCCCATGCCGCCTGTCCCGATGCGCGACAGGACGCGATAGTTGCCGACCTGCTGGCCTTCGGCGACAGCCACTCCGCCGCCGAGTGTAGCACCTCGCTACCTGCGACTACGGGCCACCAGCGCGCATCCCGAGAACCTGCGTGGAGCGAGTTGAGATGCGCTCTAGGTACCGGCGCAGAACGCGGCGTAGTCGACGAGCGGGATCGAGCTGCGATCGACGCCCTCGCCGCAGGTCGGGCAGCGCGGATCGCGCCGCAGCATGAGCTCGCGGAACCGCGAGCGAGTCGCATCCCAGATGAGCAGGCGGCCGGCCAGGGTCGGCATGCCGAGGACGAGCTTGAGCGCCTCGGTGGCCTGGAGGACGCCCAGGACGCCGGGGAGCACGCCGAGCACGCCGGCCTCCTGGCACGACGGCGCCGCGCCGGGCGGCGGCGGCTCCGGGAACAGACAGCGGTAGCAAGGCGCGCCGGCCGCCGGGAACACGGTGAGCTGGCCCTCGAAGCGGAACACCGAGGCGTGCACCACCGGCTTGCCGAGCCGGAGGGCGACGTCGTTGAGCAGGTAGCGGGTGGCGAAGTTGTCGGCGCCGTCGACGATGACATCGTAGGGCGCGATCAGCTCGAGCGCGTTGTCGGAGGTGAGCCGGGTCTTGTGGCCGGTCACGGTCACGTCGGGGTTGAGCGCGGTCAACGTGCGCGCCGCGCTCTCCACCTTGGGCATGCCGATGCGGTCGGTGGTGTGCACGACCTGGCGCTGCAGGTTCGAGGCGTCGACCACGTCGTCGTCGACCAGGCCACCGGTGCCGACGCCGGCGGCGGCGAGGTAGAGGCTCGCCGGCGAGCCCAGGCCGCCGGCGCCCACGCACAGGATCTTGGCGGCGAGCAGCTGCTTCTGCCCGTCCTCGCCGACCTCGGGCAGGAGAATGTGCCGCGAGTATCGCTCACGCTGCTCGGCGCTGAGCCCGCCGGCCACGCCGTCGACCGGCAACCCGGCCTTGGTCCACGCCGCGAATCCGCCGGCCATCGAGCACACGTCGCCGTACCCCAGTGACGTCATCGTGCGGGCCGCTGCCAGCGAGCGCGAGCCGCGCGAGCAGTACAGCACCACCGGACGGGCTCGGTCCGGCACGGCCGCGGGCACGCGCTGCTCGAGCTCGGCCCGGGGGATGGTGAGCGCGCCGGGGATGCGTCCGCCGCCCAGCTCGTGGGGCTCGCGCACGTCGATGACGACGGCGGCCCCAGCCGGCAGCACGGCGGCGACGTCGTCGGGGGTGATCTCTCTCACCTCGGTCATCGGAGGGCACTGTAGCAGCAGGCCCACAGGCGCTCGTGGCCCCTCGCAGAATCCTGAGAGGGGCGCGCGCACGTTCGCGAGCTTGCGTCTCGGCACGGCCGCTGCAATCACCCGCCGTCGATGAGGATCGTTCCTGGAATCGCACTCCTTCTTGCCCTCTCCTCCCCTGCACTCGCCGGCGGCCTGACCGTCGGCGCCAGCCTGAGCCAGACCGGCGGTGACGAGATCGACGACACCGCTGGCAAGGGCGCCTTCGTGCGTCTACGCACCGGCAGTCGCAGTGCGCTCGAGGTGGACCTCGCCCGTTCGTCGCCCGAGGGCGAGAGCTACACCTCCACCCGCCTGGGCGCCGCGCTGGTGTTCGATCTCTCCGATCGCGCCACCGGCGGCATCACGCCCTATGCCCTCGCCGGCGGCGGGGTCACGCGCACCGAGTCACAGTGGTGGATCGGCGATCATCGCCACCTCGAGGTCGGCGCCGGCCTCGACGTCGCCCTGGGCCGCCGCGCCTGGCTGGGCGTCGACGCGCGGCTCGGCCAGCGCGATCTCGTCCGCGATCGTCTCCCCAACGGCGTGGTCATTCTCATCTACGCGCCGTCGGTGCCGGAGCACCACGACTACGCGACCATGCGGCTCACGCTCTCGTTCGCGATGTAGCGCCGGTGCCGCTCAGGTCGGCGGCTGCCACAGCTCGAGCTTGTTGCCGTCGCAATCGAAGGCCCAGCCGAATCGACCGAACTCGCTGTCCTCGACCTTGTCGTCGACCTGGACGCCGGCCGCGCGCAACTGGGCCAGCATCGCGTCGAGATCGTCGACCCGATAGTTGATCATGAAGCTGGCGGTGCTCGGCGCGAAGTAGCTGGTGTCGGCCGCGAACGGCGACCACACCGTGCTGGCGGTGCCGCGAGGATCGTGGAGCGCCCACTTGAAACTGCCACCGCCCCAGTCCTCGACCTCGACGCCGAGGTGCTCCTGGTACCAGCGCGCCAGCGCCTTGGGGTCCTTGGACTTGAAGAAGACTCCGCCGATCCCGCGAACGCGCTCCATGGTCGCAGCCTACACCGCCGTGAAGCGAGCTAGTTCCAAGGCCGGTCAGATAGCAGTGGAGCCCAGACCGTCCACGTCCAGGCCGGTGTCGGCGTCGGATGCCCGACCGGCGGCCTCCGCGGCGTTGAGCGGAACCGGACGTCGAGCTTCTGGAAGCTGACCATGCTTCCTGTTTGGTCCGCACGGCGTCGTGGACGTGAGCGGGAGCGTGAGCGTGAGCGTGAGCGTTGACGATCCTCGTCGCCGTGGACGTCGACGTGGACGTGGATTTGGACGCTCCCGCTCCTCTCTTACCGGCATTGGGGCTAACTAACTACGGCCCGATCGTGACCACCCACGCGTCGCAGCCGCCGGCGCCCTTGTCGGCGCCGATGCGCGGGCTGGTCGGGCAGGCACCGTCGTGCTCGTCGGTGCGCAGCACGGCGGCGCCGGTGGCGGCCAGGGCGGCGAGGACCTCGGCGTCAGGCAGGCGGGTCTTGCGATAGCGCCTGGGGCCGGCGCTGACCAGCGCCACCATCGGGCTGACCGCGTCGAGGAACGCGCGTCGACTCGACGTCTTCGAGCCGTGGTGGCCGACCTGGAGGATGTCGGCGTCGACCAGCGCCGGGAAGTGGGTGACCACGTGCTCCTCGACGTCGCCGAGCGGCGCCGACGGATCGGCGCGCTCGCCCGACTCGGCGTCGCCGGTGAGCAGCACACGGGCACCGCCCAGATCGACCGCGACCACGATCGAGTTGCCGTTGGGATCGGCGTGGCCTTTGGCCTCGGCGTGGAGCAGGGTCAGGCGCGCGTCGGCGCCGAGCGTGACCTCGTCACCCTCGCTGAAGCTCTGCCAGGCGACCTCGGGCGGGATGGTCACCACCTGTCCCTTCACCGCGATCCGACGATCATCGGGCGGCGGCGAGGCGGTGTGGTACGTCGCGCCGGTGGCCTCGGCCACCGCGTACAGGAAGTCGCGGTAGAAGACGGCGTCGTTGACCCGCCCCGAGTCCCACACGTCGCCGACCTCGAAGCAGTGAAGCACCAGGTCGAGCGCCGAGGCGTGATCCTGATGGGGGTGACTCAGGATCACGTGATCGATGCGGCGGCGAGCCGCGCTCGGTACGCCCGCCCCCACACACTGCTCGTCGCCCGACGGCCCCAGGGCCGCCGTGAGATAGGCCATCACTCGCGCCGGCTTCTCGTCGGGATCGTTGGAGCCGGCGTCGTAGAGGAGGGTGAAGTCGGCCCCCTGCACCAGGATCGCGAGCCCGGTGCCCACGTCGATCATGTGCACGCGCCACGTGCCCGGCGGCGGCGGGCCCGGGACGTCGGCCGGCGTCGCGGCCCGGGCCCAGGTGATCGACTGCTTGGTCGTGGGCGGTGGCTGCTGCGCGGGCCCGTCCAGCGACGGTTCGGGCGCGTGAGGCTGGACCGGCGACGGCCGGGTCAGCGGGCATCCGGTGGCCAGCATCAGTCCGATCCCGAGCCCGACGACCGCTCGCACGCCGGGTCATCGTAGCGCGTCCAGGCAGAGCGAGACGCGCTCGCACGCGCTGCGGTAGTCTCCTGGTACCGATGGCCTACTACGTCCGCTACTTCGCCGCCCAGCCGCTCACCACCAAGGCGATCGAGCAGACCCTCAAGCAGTACGACCCGACGTTCAAGATCGATCTGGGCGAGCTCATCCGCGGCGAGGCCCAGCTCGGTCAGGTCGAGGTCAACCAGGCCGGCGGCGATCTGTTCGAGGACGATCTGCGCCACACCGTGCACGCGGTCGAGGCGACCGGCCAGGGCCAGGCCGTGGTCCCACGCCTTCGGGCCAGCCGGGCCACCGTGGTCGTCAACCTCGACTGGGGCGATCGCGGCACCGACGCGACCCTGCAGCTGGTCGCGCCGCTATGGTCCGCCCTCCAGCACCTCTCGCCCGGGCTCGCCCAGTGGGACGGAAACGGGATCTTCGACGGCGGTAATCGCGTCGTCGATCTATCGCGCTGACCGCGAATCAGCTGCCGGAGCGGTGGCGGATCAGCTCGACCACGAAGCGGCGCAGGCGGCGTTCGTGGCCTTCGCTCGGCTGCTCGGCGACCGAGATGCGCAGCTGTGCGCCGTGGATCTCGCGGATGACACCGCGCACGCGCAGGCCGAGCTCGTCCGACTCGGTGGCCTTGACCTGCATCTCGACGTGCGTGCCAACCACCCATTTGCTCGGCGCGTCGATGCGCATGCCACCGTGGCCGATGCCGATGACCCGCGCCGTGACGGTCTGCTCCTTCGATCGGAGCTTGACCTCCATGTTGCAAGCCATCGGCTTGTTGCCGCCGGTGTCCTCGGCGGCGACGAGCTGCAGGATGCAGCGCTCGATCGTGGCCCGCTCGACCGCGTCCTCGGGCACCCAACCGACCGGTGTACGGCGGCCGTCCAGGTCCTCGAGGCGATCAGCCAGCTGCGGCAGGGACATCTTCTCGATCTCGGCGTGCTCGGGATGCATCACGTATTGTATTCCCCCTTGCTCTAGTTTCACTCGACGCGGGGCGCCGACGCCAGAGGCACGTTCGGGAGCAGTTACGCGGATCTCCATGGACAACAGAAACTTACAAGCCAAGCGCACGCAGGGTTGGGTTGCCAAGGTGCGTCAAGGTGAGTACGGTAGATCAGATCGCCGGTTCTACCCCGGCCGGAGGCTTTGATGGCCACGCTGTTCCGCGAGAGCTCACCCGCTGCATCTCCCCCTGTTCCCGCTGATGTTCCAGCGGCGCTCGACACGCTGGTCATGCTGACGCCACTCGCGGCCACCAAGGTCAACGAGATCCGTGACGCCGAGGCGATCGAGGCCGAGATGGGCCTGCGCCTGCGCGTCGTCGGTGGTGGCTGCGCCGGCTTCTCCTACGACCTCTACTTCGATACCGCGACCGAGGTCGATCAGCAGTTCGAGGTCGAGGGCGTGAAGGTCGTCGTCGACGAGATGAGCCTCATGTATCTGGTCGGCACCCAGGTCGACTACGTCGAGGGTCTGCAGGGCGCGGGCTTCAAGTTCCAGAACCCGAACGTGAAGTCGACCTGCGGCTGCGGCAGCTCCTTCAGCGTGTAAGCGACGGTGGTCGACATCGGCCACATCCTGTCGCGTGAGCTCGGCAGCGAGCGCGTCATCGTGCGCGGCGACGAGCGGCTCGACGACTACGAGCACGACGAGAGCCCGATGGCGCCGCATCCGTGCGACGCGGCGGCGCTGTGCGGGACCACCGAGCAGGTGGCGGCCGTGTTGCGTTTGTGCCACGAGCACAAGGTGCCGGTCACGCCGCGCGGCGCCGGCAGCGGGCTCACCGGTGGATGCATGCCGGTGCGCGGCGGCGTCGTGCTGTCGGTCGAGACCATGCAGCGCATCCATGAGATCTCACCCGACGACATGGTCGCGGTGTGCGAGCCCGGCGTGGTCACGCAGACCCTGCAGAACGCGGTCGAGGAGCAGGGCCTGTTCTACCCGCCCGATCCAGCCAGCCTCGAGTACTGCTCGATCGGCGGCAACGCGGCCAACAACGCCGGCGGGCCGCGGGCCTTCAAGTACGGCGTGACCCGCGAGTACGTGCTCGGGCTCGAGGTCGCGCTCATGGGCGGCGAGGTGCTGCGCGTCGGCCGCCGCTGCGCCAAGGGCGTCACCGGCTACGACCTCACCGCCGGCTTCGTCGGCAGCGAGGGCACCTTCGGCGTGATCACCGAGCTTACCCTGCGGCTCCTGCCCAAGCCGCCGGCGCAAGCGACGTTGCTGGCGGTGTTCCGCTCGATCGCCGACGCCGGCGCGTCCATCACCGCGCTCATCGGCCGCGGCATCCGCCCGCGGGTCATCGAGCTGGCCGACAAGGCGTCGATCGATCATGTGCGGCCGCGCTCGCGGTACAAGTTCCCCGAGACCGCGCACGCCATCGTGCTGGTCGAGGTCGACGGCGACGCCGACTCGCTGGGCCTCCAGGTCGAGCACATCGGCGAGGAGTGCGACCGCCGCGGCGCCATCGACATCTTCGCCGCCAACGATCCGGCCGAGCGGCGGGCGCTGTGGGAGGCCCGGCGCCAGATCTCGCCGGCGCTCAAGGAGGCCCATCGCTACAAGATCGGCGAGGACGTGTGCGTCCCGCGCAGCAACATCGTCGAGATGTTGCGCCGGGTCGATCGCATCTCCGCCGAGACCGGCGTGGCCATGGCGGTGTTCGGGCACGCCGGCGACGGCAACCTGCACGTCAACCTCCTGTGCGACGACGACCCCGCCGATCCGGCGGTGCAACACAAACTCGAGAACGCCTGCGGCCGGGTCTTCGCCGACGCGGTGGCGCTGCGCGGCACGCTCTCGGGCGAGCACGGCATTGGCCTGGTCAAGCGCGACTACATGCGGCTCGAGCAGAGCGAGCGCGTGCTGGAGTGGCAGCGCAAATGGAAGGCGATGTGGGATCCCGACGACCTGCTCAACCCGGGCAAGGTGATCCCCGAACGTCGGGCCTCGTGCTCGGAGTGACGGCGCCGTCCGAGCTGTCGCACCACGAGCTGGTGGCCCGCGCCGCGGCGTCGCTGACGGAGCGGCCGGGGCGGCGCCTCGAGCCCGAGGATCTGCGGCGCGCGGCGGTGGCGGTGTTGCTGGTGGATCGCGGCGGGCTATGTCGGGTACCACTGATCGTGCGCGGCCACGACGCGCCGGTGCACGGCGGCCAGATCGCGCTGCCCGGCGGCCGGGTCGAGCCCGACGACGTCGACATCGCGGCGACGGCGCGGCGCGAGGCGATGGAGGAGCTGGGCGTGCCCTTCGAGGCCTCGCGGGTCCTGGGCACACTCGACGACGTGCCGACGCCGACCGGCTTCCTGATCACGCCGGTGGTGGCGGTGCTGGGCGGCGACGTGCCGTTCACGCCCGATCCGCGCGAGGTCCAGGCCTGGTTCGAAGTGTCGGTCTCGCTGTTCGCCGATCGGTCGACCGCCGAGATCGTCGGCGATCGCGAGTGGCGCGGCCATCGCTACATCCTGCGAGCCTACCGCCACCAGGAGTCGAGGATCTGGGGCGCGACCGCCCGCATCCTCGAGGAGCTGGCCGAGCGCGTCGCCGGCGCTACGTGAGCTCGCGGCGGCGCGCGAGCTGGATGCCGTACACGCCTCAGGAATGAAGGGTGGCGATCGCGCGTTGAACGAGCCCATGCGAGCCCTGACCCTGATCGTGCTCGTCGCCGCGTGCGGCGAGAAGCAACCCGCAGCGACCGCCCGGCCGATCGACATCGGCGGGCTGGCGAAGAACTCGGCGTGTTTCGTGGTGCGGGCGCCAGACAAAACGGTGCGAACCAGCGACGAGACGGTGTGCGCGCGGTCGATGCGGCCGGCGTCGACCTTCAAGATCCCCACCGCGCTGATCGGCGCCGAGCTCGGGCTGCTCGATGGACCCGACGCGATCATGACGTACGACGCCAAGGCGTACCCGAAGGAGGAGTTCTGGTTCGAGGGCTGGGACCGCGATCAGCCGCTACGCGAGGCGATGCGGATCTCGGCGGTGCCGCTGTTCCGGCGGCTGGCCACGCAGATCGGTGCCGAGCGCATGCAGGCGCACCTCGACGCGTTCGACTACGGCAACAAGAGCATCGCCGGCGGCCTCGACAGGTTCTGGCTCGGAGGTGGCGGACTCGCCATCTCGGCGCCCGAGCAGGTCGAGTTCCTGTCGAGGCTGGTCGACGGTACGCTGCCGGTGACACCGAAGGCGATGGCGACGGTGCGCGACGCGCTTCCGAGCGAGCAGGCCGGCGACGCCGTGCTGCACTGGAAGACCGGCACCGCGAAGGAGGAGGGCGCGCCGTGGACGGGCTGGCTGGTGGGCTGGGTCGATCGACCCGACGGACCGCACGTCTTCGCCTGCTGGCTCGAGGATCCGGGCGACTTCGACGCCGTCGTCTCGCATCGAATGACCTTCTGCAAGGGCGTGCTGGCCCGACTCCAGCTGTTCACGCCGCCTTCAACCGCTGGTGCTCCCTAGCCGGCGCAGCTCGCGGACACCGCGCCCGGTCTTCTGGCGCAGCAGCGCGCGCAGCGTCACCGCGTCCTGGTAGCCGACGGCCGCCGCGATCTCGTCGAGGGTGTCGCTGCTGGTCTGGAGCCGATGGATGGCACGCTCGACGCGCAGATCACGGACGTAGGACACCGGCGACCGGCCGAGCACGGCGCGCACGCGGCGCTCGAGGGTGCGCTCGCTGGCGCCGACCGCGCGCGCCGCCGCGCGCATCGAGAAGTCGGTGAGGTGCTTTCGGGCCCAGGCCTCGAAGCGCTCCACCAGCGTGTCAGCGTGGGCCAGGTGATCGGGCATCACGTACGGGGCCTGTGACGGCCGCGCGTCGAAGAGGAGGTAGCGGGCCACCGCCTTGGCCAGGGCCGGGCTGTGGCGTCGCACCAACCACAGCGCCAGATCGAGGTGGGCCAGCGCAGTGCCGGCCGTGACGATGCTGCCCGACTCGACGATCATGCGGGTGTCGTCGAGCTGCGCGGCCGGGAAGCGTTCGCGGAAGTACGGCGCCAGCCACCACGTGGTCGTCGCTTGCCGGCCATCGAGCAGGCCGGCGCGCCCGAGCACGAAGGTCGCCGTGCACGCCGCGGTCACGCGGGCCCCGGCCCGCGACCACGCCGCCAGCTGTTCGCAGCCGTCGCGCACGTCCGACCGCTCCAGCGCGGCCCCGACGGTGTCGGGGGTCTTGCATCCCAGCGCCGGCACCACCACCACGTCGGGCCGCGTCCGCGGCACCGCCACCACCGGCACGGTCAAACCTTGGTGGGTGTGTACCCGCTTGCGGACGCCGGCCACCGTCACCTTCGCTGGCGCGCTGCCCTCGGCGAGCGCGGCCGCAGTCTCGAAGGTGTCGAGCAGCGCCGCCAGCCCGGTGTCGAAGACGTCGTCGAAGACGAGCACGCAGAGCTCCATGTCGGAAATACTATCATCGTTGTCGTTCCCGCCACCTGTGTTCTTGCGTCCCGAGGACGTAGGTTGTCCTCCGTTCCGCAACCGGCCGTCACTGGCCAGAAAGACAGGTCCCCATGGTCCGCTTCGCGCTGCTCGCTCGCCTCGTCGCCAAACCCGGCAAGGAAGCCGATGTCGCCGCCTTCCTCGAGAGCGCCTTGCCGCTGGCTCGCGCCGAGGCCGATACCACGGTGTGGTTCGCGATCCGCCTGAGCGATCGCGAGTTCGGCGTCTTCGATGCCTTCCCGCACGAGGCCGGCCGCCAGGCTCACCTCACCGGCCCCATCGCCGCCGCGCTCATGGCCAAAGCGTCGGAGCTCCTGGCCGAGCCTCCGCGCATCGACAAGGTCGACGTGCTCGCCGCCAAGCTCCCCTGAGCCGGCGCGAGAGCGCGCTACTCGACGGTGATGAAGGAGGCGAGCTTCCAGGCGTCGCCGCGCTTGGCCAGCCGCACCTGCCAGGCGCCGCGGGCGGCGCCGGCGGGACACACCACGTCGGCGCCGTCGCTGGCGCAGCCGGCGGTGATCGCCTTCTCCATCTGCGCGAACACGCCGGGGTCGGCCTGCCACATGGCCATGGCGCTGTCGACGCCGGGGGCGGCGCCCAGACTCCACACCACGTCGTCGGCGCAGGTGGCGCGCAGCGCGGCGTAGTCGCGGGTATCGATGGCGGCGACGATGGCCTGCGCCGCCGCCCGCGCGCCCTCGGGGATCTCGCCGCCGATCGTGGCCTTGGGCACGTCGGGCTCGACGTCCTCGACGATGGTGGGCGCCGACTGCGCGTATTGCTTGAGCCGGCGATGGATCGCAACGGTGAGCGCGTCGGTGCGACCGATCAGCCAGTGCGGCTTGGCCGCGCCGCGCATCTCGGTCGGCAGGGCGTTGCCGGGCTGGAGCTCGGACGCGGTGCCGATCACCCGCACGCGCCACGGCCGGCCGCCGGCGACGTGCACGTCGAAACGAATGAAGGTGAGGCGGCGGGCCAGCGACGGGTTGTAGCCGAGGCCGGAGTTGGGAGTGCCGGCGCCGACGCCGGCGGTCTGGTCGCGCGACTGCACGCTCTTGGGGTCGTCGGCGCCGGGATCGCGGTACTTCACCTCGTGCCACGCGGTCTTGATCACGCCGGTGGTCGGGTTCTCGTCGAGGGTCGGATAGAGCTCGCGTACCGCCGACACGGCCGCCGAGAACACGATCGCGAACTCGGCGTCGTAGACCGAGGACTTGGCCTCGACGACTTCCTTCTTGTTCACGCCACAACCACCGGCGCCGAGCGCGAGCGCGAGCGCGATGGAGATCCCCACCGCGACCACGCGGCGGGACCGGAAATCGTTCATGATGCGTGAGGACATGGCCCGCCCAGGGAATACCACACGGCGCGCGGAGCGGCCGGCCCCCCCGGTGGATGCGATCGTGGCCAAGCTGGCGGCTCGGTGGCCCGACGCGCGGTGCGAGCTGAATCACACCAGCGCCTACGAGCTCCTCTGTGCGACGATCCTGGCCGCGCAGTCGACCGATCGTCTGGTCAACACCGTCACGCCGGCGCTGTTCACCCACTGGCCCGACGCGAGGGCGCTGGCCGCCGCTCCGCCCG
Source organism: Myxococcales bacterium (assembly GCA_005779305.1). GTDB lineage: Bacteria > Myxococcota_A > Polyangia > Haliangiales > Haliangiaceae > UBA2376. Next base: position 7,666 of record SXJR01000368.1, on the reverse strand, counting down.
ACGAGGTCGAGCGGGCGGTGCACTCGACCGGCTTCTTCCGCATGAAGGCGCGCCACCTGCTCGGCATGGCCCAGGCCCTGGTCGAGCGCCACGGCGGCGAGGTGCCGGCCGACATGGAATCGCTGTGCGCGCTGCCCGGCGTGGCCCGCAAGACCGCAAACGTCGTGCTCGGTACCGTGTTCGGGAAGGACGAGGGCGTGGTGGTCGACACCCACGTGACCCGGCTGTCGCAGCGACTGGGACTCACCCGCGAGAACGACCCGACCAAGATCGAGAAGGATCTGATGGCGGTGCTGCCGCGTGATCAGTGGCGTACGTTCGCCGATCGCCTGATCTGGCACGGTCGCCGGGTGTGCTTCGCCAAGCAACCGGCGTGCGGACTGTGCGACCTGGCGCCGCTGTGTCCGTCGGCGGATACGCCCGGCCGGGAGGGTGAAGAGATGAAGGGGGAAGACGTGAAGAGGGAGAAGGGCAAGGGCAAGGGCAAGGGCAAGGCCGAGGCGAAGACGGAGACGAAGACCGGGAAGGGGAAGGCGAACGCGAAGGCAAAGACGAAGGCGTGACGGCGGAGCATCCGATCGTGGCGGTGGCGGCGATCGTGTTCGACGAGGAGGGGCGGGTGCTGGTGATCGAGCGCGGACGGCCGCCAGGAGCGGGGTTGTGGAGCGTGCCAGGCGGACGGCTGGAGCTGGGCGAGTCGATCGCGGATGGAGTCGCGCGAGAGGTGCTGGAGGAGACCGGATTGATCGTCGAGGTCGGGGCGCTGGCCGAGGTGGTCGAGCGGGTGACGAGGACGGAGGCGGGGACCTGGCACCACGTCATCCACGATCACCTGGCGCGCGTGATCGGCGGCGAGCTCCGCGCCGGCGACGACGTGCGCGCGGCGCGCTTCGTGACCGCGCAGGAGCTCGTGGCCTTGGCGACGACGGAGGGCTTGATCGAGGTGATCGAGCGGGCTCGACGGATGACGTTGACGTGGGCCGGTTCGTAGGGTAACCGACGCTGTCGTGCAGCTTCCCGTCGTCGTCGACTCGTGCCCGGACCCGGCCCACCCCGCGCCGGCCAGCGTGCGACGCGCCGACGTCAACGACCGCGACTGGCGCGACTGGCGCTGGCAGATGCGGCACATGCTGACAACGGCCGACGAGCTGGCCCGTGTGGTGACGCTCTCGCCCGACGAGCGCCACGGCCTGGCCGCATCGCGCCACCTGTTCCGCACCGGCCTCACGCCGTACTACGCCGACCTCATGGATCGCGACGATCCGTCGTGCCCGGTGCGGATGCAGGCCATCCCGCGCGCCGCCGAACTCGAGATCCGCGGCGAGGAGCTGCTCGATCCGCTCGGCGAGGACACCCACCGCCCGGCGCCGTGCGTCGTCCACAAGTACCCCGATCGCGCGCTCTTCCTGGTCGTCGACCGCTGCGCCATCTACTGTCGTCACTGCAACCGTCGCCGGCTGGTCGGTGGCGACGACCCGCCGACGGCCACCGAGATCGAGGCCGGCCTCGACTACCTGCGCCGCACCCGCCGCATCCGTGACGTGCTGATCTCGGGCGGCGATCCGCTGCTGCTATCGACGTCGAAGCTCGACGACCTGCTCGGCCGTCTGCGCGCGATCCCGCACCTCGAGACCATCCGCATCGGCACCCGCATCCCGGTGGTGTGCCCGATGCGCGTCGACGACGAGCTGGTCGCCGCGCTGCGCAAGCACCACCCGGTCTTCGTCAACACCCACTTCAACCACGCCAAGGAGCTGACCCTCGAGGCCCGCGCCGCCTGCGAGCGCCTGGTCGACGCCGGCATCCCGGTCGGCAACCAGACCGTGCTCCTGCGCGGCGTCAACTCGTCGGTGCGCTCGCTGCGCGCGTTGTTCCGCGGCCTGCTGCGCTGGCGGGTGAAGCCGTACTACCTGTTCCAGGGCGACACCGTCATCGGCACCGATCACCTGCGGACGCCGGTCGACGGCGCGATCGAGCTGTACGCCGGCCTGCGCGGCTGGATGAACAGCATGGCGCTGCCCCATCTGGTCATCGACGCGCCCGGCGGCGGCGGCAAGCTCCCCATCGGGCCCACGTACATCGTCGAGCGCCGGCCCGACGCCGTCGTGGTCCGCACCTACCGCGGCGCGCTCGTCGAGTATCCCGAGCCGCGCCTGCGCGACTGCAGCGTCGCCTACGATCGCGTGTTCTTCGATGGTGTGCCCGAGGACGATGATCGCGAGGGTTCGGCCGAGGTCGGCGACGGCCTGGTGCCGTGACCGAGCCGACGCCATCGCCGCCGTCATCGCCATCGCCTGAGGTCCTCCGTGATCTCGTCGTCGACGCCGCCCGTCGCCACGGCTTCCACCGGGTCGGCATCGTGCAGGTCGAGCCCAGCCGCCGCAGCGAGCTCTACCGCGACTGGCTGGCCGCCGGTCGCCACGGCGAGATGGCATACCTCGCCACGCCCGAGCATGTGGCCGGCCGCGCCGATCCGCGCGCGGTCCTCGACGCGGCCCGCACCGTCATCGTGGTGGCCCTCGCCTATGGCAAGGACGCGCCACCGATCCCCGGCGGCGTGCGCGGCCTGATCGCGCGCTACGCCCGCGGTACCGACTACCACATGGTCGTGCGCGATCGCCTGCAGCTCGTGGCCGGCGAGCTCTGCGCCGCGCTCGGCCGCGCGGTGGCCTCGCGGGTCTGCGTCGACTCGGCGCCGCTCGCCGAGCGCGAGCTGGCCGAACGCGCCGGCCTCGGCTTCGCCGCCAAGAACACCATGCTGATCGCGCCCGGCCTGGGCTCGTACGTCGTCCTCGGCGAGTTGCTCGTCGACGCCGAGCTGGCGGCGACCGAACCGCCGGCCCGCGACAAGGGCTGCGGCCAGTGCCGCGCCTGCCTCGACGCATGTCCGACCGGCGCCTTCGTCGACGCTTTCGTGCTCGACGCCCGCCGCTGTATCTCGTACCTGACCATCGAGCACGACGGGCCCATCCCGCCCGAGCTGCGCCGCGCGCTGGGCAACCGCATCTTCGGATGCGACGTGTGCCAGGAGGTCTGTCCCTACAACGCCGCCGCGCCCGATCGCCACCCACCCGCTGCCGAACTCACCGCCCGCGACGCCGACCACGCCAGCCCCGATCTGATCGCGCTCGCTGCCGCCGGCGCCAACCAGCTCCGCCAGTTCGTCAAGCGCACCGCCCTGCGCCGCGTCGATCGGCGACGGCTCCTGCGCAACGTCGCGGTCGCGCTCGGCAACAGCGGCGAGGCCCGCGCCGTGCCGTCGGCGTTCGCCTTGCTCGCCCACCCCGAGGCGCTGGTGCGGGGTCACGCGGCATGGGCGGTCGCCGAGCTGGTCGAGCACGGCGCTGTCGACGCGGCCACCGCCACCTCGGCGCTGGCGAGCGCGGCCGCCGTCGAACGCGATGCCGGCGCCGCCGCCGAGCTGGCCGCCGCCGCTACCCGCACCGCGTGACGAGCCGATCGAGGTCGAGGCCCCAAGGCTGAGCCGTCGATCCCGATCTCACCACTCCCTCAAGGCGCGCCCCTCCCGCAGTTCCGTCAAGGTGTCTTCACCCGCCGATTCGAACTCGACGCCATCGGATGTGCTGACCACACAGTCTCGAGCTGCCATCAGGAGCTGTCCCCGCGCGTCGAGCGCATACGGCCAGAAGCTCTTCCTGACCACCTCGAGGCGCTGGCTGTGCCCCACACGCCGGAGCAATCCCGCAGCACCCGCAGCGATCCAGGTCTCCCCTTGGAACCGGGCAACCGCTTGAAGAGGCCACCCGTCCTCGCTCTGCGCGGCACGGATCCATCCCTGTTGGCGGCCCTCGAGCAGGGAGCCGCCATTGCCGACGGCCCACCGCTCATCCGGGCTCGTGACCCACACGGAGACGAGCGACTCCTGTACGGGGCTTGGGTGAGACGTCCAGACGTGCCCGTCCCAGCGCGCCGTTCGCCCTTCCCGTCCGACCGCCCACACCTCCGCCGGTGAACAGCCGTGAATGGACTGAACGTTCATCCGTGGCGTGCCGATGGAATCCCATCTCGTGCCATCCCAGCGAAAGACCGGTGAGTCCTCGCGCGGCCCGTAGCCCCATGCGAGCACGAACGAATCATCGAGGCCCCAGATACCCGTCAACGACGTGGGTAGCTCGTGCTGCTCGCGGCGCGGCGAGACGTTCGGCTCCACCCGATGGAACGAGAAGACGTTCCCGGTGTCGTCGACGATGAACACCTTGCCCGACGGCGAGCGCCAGACACCGTTGAGCGCCCGCGTCGTGCCTTGAACGAGCCACACTTCGACCTCGTCGTCAGCCGCCGCTCGTGCAGCCAGGAGCCAGGACTCACCCTCCTCGACGCGGAAGTCCTCGTCCTCCGGGTATCGCACCCCGAGAAAGCAGCAGTCGTCCACGGCGCTGCCGCTGACCGCGTAATACCGGCTGTCCGTCTTCTGGCGCCTCATGACTCTTCCGCTCCTTCCTCTTCGGCGGCGCCTGATCCGCCTCGTCGCGCGGCAAGCGGCTACTTCGACTCGAGGGTGAGCACGTAGGCCGCCACAGCCTGGATCTGTGCCTCGGTGAGCGCGCCGGTGAACGCCGGCATGCGGCCGTTGGCGGAGCCCTTGCGCACCTGTTGCTCGACCAGGGCCAGGCTGCGCCGGGCCCGGAACTCGGCGCCGGTCAGGTCGCGAACACCGAGTTGATCCGCCATCGCCGGCGGCGGCTTGCCACGCTCGCCGTGACAGTTCGCGCAGGCGGCGTGGTACACGGTGGCGCCGTCGGTGCTGCCACCGGCCACCGAGCGATCACAGCCGGCGACCGCCAGCGCGATCGCGACGGCGACGAAGAACGAACACACGCGCACGCGCTTCGCTTACCACGACCAGCCGGCGTCAGCCGCCGACCAGGACGTCGGACGAGCCGTCGATGAGCTGACCCATGCCGCCGCAGTGCTTGTCCTGATCGCCGAGGCGGTGGGCGGCCTTGTTGTTGATGAAGACCGTGCCGCTGCCCTTGGTGGCTTCCCAGGTGTTGCCGTTGCAGCAGGCGGCGTGGATGCCCTTGTCGCCCACGCGCAGCGCCGGCATCTTGTTGCAGTTGACGTCGGGCGAGCCGACGATGGCGGGCCCGACGCCGGGGTGCGGGCACGCCGGGCACCCGTGCGCGTCGGCCGGGACGTTGGACTTGTCGCCGAGTCTTCCTTGGCCAGGCATCGCATTCCTCCTAGACGAACCCGCCGGGGGTCATGTTGCCCACACCACCGACCACCGGACCGACCGGGACGTAGGGCGGAGCGAACGACGGGACCGGGCCGGTGCCGAGCACGTTGGTCACCATCGTCGACGGCTCCCAGATCTTGTGGCACTTCTCGAACGCGTCGGTGACGGCGTCGTAGATCTCCTTGTGCCACTGCGCCTTGGGATCGCCGTGCTGACCGATCATCTGGCCTTTCATCGCGCTCGCGCCCACCGCCGCCGCCGCGCTCGAGATGGCGATGAGCGGACACGGGACATTGGGCGTCGGCGGCGCCACCGGCGAGGGGAAGGCGGCGAACGCCGGGTACCAAGGCATGCCCTTCACCTTGATGCCGGCGGTGTACGACAGCCACGACGTGCCGATCACCGTGGCGATCGTGTTGGTGTACTTCATCTCCATGGGCGTCGACATCGGAGGTCCGGCGGCGAGGATGAGTCCGTTGAGCGGTGGGCCCACCACCTGCCCGCCGACCGCGGTCACCGAGTTCACCACCACGCCGACCAGCGTGGCCATGCTCTGCCAGTTACTCCATGCGCTGCAGATGGCCGTGCAGATGCCATCGAGGTACTTGCCGATGACGTCGTTGATCTTCTTCTGGGTGTCGGTGTGGTACTTGTTCATCGACGCCGGCGTGAAGAGCGGCGGCGCGGTGGTGTCGGGCGAGCTGGCCTTCTCGTTGTCCTTGAAGGCCCGGCCGTAGTGCGCACCGGCGGGATCACCCGAGGGCTGCGTCCACTGGTCGGGCATCTTCAGGCTGTTGCCGGAGAACTTGAGCCGGCAGAACTGCTTCATCATCGAGGCTTGCGGGGCAGGCATGGAGTCCTCTCGCGAGATTATACGGATCCTTGAGCGGTCAACTTCCCTTGCGGGCCCGGATGTAGTGAACCCGGTAGCTTGCGGCGCTGCGGGCGTCTCGCCGCAGGGTCCAGGGCAGCTCGGCCTCGTCCTCGATGGCGTAACGCCCCGAGAGTCCATCCCCCTCGCGCAGGATCCGGGCGACCTCGGCGGCCGGGTCGGCCCCGCCCAGGCGGGCGTCCTCGTCGACCACGCCGCTCTGCCACGCATACGGCGAGCTGAGGATGATCTCGCCCCCGCGGGCGCACAGGCCGTCCATCACCGTCAGGAGCTGGCGCGGCCGGCGCACGCTGTCGAGCAGGTTGAGCGCGACCACGCGATCGAACCAGCCCGGAACCAGTGGCGGATCGAGCGCGTCGCCGCAGACCAGGGTCACGCGTGCCGAGGCGACGCCGCGATCGCCGGGCGTGATCGTGGCCGCCGTGTAAGACCGCTTTCGGCGGGCTTGAGGGAACCAATCTCGGCACGTTGCTCTCCGGCGGGAACCCCCTCGCCATGATGGGGGAGAACATCGGCAAGGCGATCAATGCCTTCGTGACTTCCATCGAGGCGGCTGGTGGCCCGATGATAAAGCTCGTGGACATGGTGATCAAGTTCGTGGCATCCTCCAAGCCCATGATGGAGTTCATCGACACCATCACCTACGCCCTCACGCAAGCTCTCCTGCCCACGATCAATTCGCTGGTCGCTGCCTTTACGTGGCTGTATGATTACGCCATCGTGCCGTTGGGAAACTCCCTCATAGGGGTCATCAACATAGTCATACGCGCGTTGAACTTCTTCGGGGCGAACTTGGAGGAGATGGGGCAATTGATGTCCACCATGGAGGCGCAACTCCAACAGCAAGCCCTCAAGAGGGGCACTGATGCCCTCGGCGACACCATTGATTACCTGAAAGACAAGCTGAACGAGATGGTGGACGCGCAGGTCAAGAGTTACCAGGATCTCTACGAGATGGGCGTCATCTCCGCGTCGGAGTATGCTGGCAGGGTGTCAGAGGCCAACGCCATGCGCCCCGCCGAGGAGACGCTCGTCTCCTACGCCGACAAGCAACTCAACACCATGACGGACATGTCCACGCGGCTTGCCGAACTTGTCGCCGTGCAGACCCGCATGGAGGATTCCAAGGGAACCGACGCCGAGAAGCTGGCCATGCTGATAGCGTCGGGGATCAGCACTGGCTCTGTGGCTCCCCCTCCCGTGGACGCCGCCACCGCCAATGCCAGGCTCATCTCCTCCACGTTGGCCAGCTACAACCAAGTCAAGGATCAGATCGAATCCGGCGACGTGGGTGAGCGGGAGCGTGACAGCCTTCAGCGGAAACTGGACAAATACAGGTCGATCCTTGAGAACGCCGGATACACCGGAGCGTTCGCGGCGGGAACTCCCGAGATGCCTTACGATTCCCTCGCCACGGTGCATAAGGGGGAGGGTATCATTCCCTCCACCTTCATGGACGGCATCCGCAAGGGCGACCTCTCGCTTTCCGGCAAGGGTGGAGATGGTGGAGGCGATGTCTACCACATCACCGTGCAGGGTTCCGTGACCACGGAGCGTGACCTCGCCAAGTCCAT
>SXJR01000367.1 GCA_005779305.1 Myxococcales bacterium | reverse complement strand
GGCTCAGCACGCTCGCCAGCCCCGCGCGCAGCCACAGCAATCCCGCTCCCTCGCGCCCCTTCAGCCACATCCCGATGTCAGCGATCGCATGTTCGATCGCCGCAGCAACTGGGACAAGCTGGGCGAGCGCTGGGTCGAGGGTCGCGTCGACCGCGACACCATCAAGGTCGGCAAGAAGGACGGCAGGTTCGTCGCCGTGGCCGTCGTGGTCGAGCACTCGGCGCTCGAGATGTTCGACATGAACATCACCTTCGGCGACGGCAGCACGTACTCGCCGCCGATGCGCCTCATCTTCGGTCAGGGCACCACCAGCCGGGTCATCGACCTGCCGGGTGACGCCCGCTTCATCAAGAAGGTCGAGTTCCGCTACGGCAACCTGCCCGGGGGCGGCAAGGCCCAGGTCGAGCTGTGGGGTCTCGATGCCAAGCACGACGCCCGTGATGGTCGCGACGGCGGCAAGGGGCACGGCAAGGGCCACGGCAAGGGCCATGGCAAGGGGCATCACTAGGTGACCTCGTGAAGGCCGGCGATCTGGTTCGCCACAAGGTGAAGAGCGAGTGGGGCATCGGGGTGGTCGTCGAGATCGTCTCCGACAAGTGCACGATCAACTTCGAGCACAAGCCGCGTGTGATCCTGCGCGTCGAGGACGCGCCGCGTCACCTCGATGACGTCGCGCCCTCCGAGGTCCCGGCGGGCAGCCCGTTGCTCGACAAGGCCCGCTGGGCCCGGGTCGGCGGCGCGCCGGCGGCGGCGGCCGGCGCCAAGGCCAAGCGCGCCCCCAAGAAGGCCAAGAAGGCGGATCCGCCCGACGACGACGCGGCGGACGACAAGCCCGTCGCCGACGACGAGGACGCGGAATAGCCACCCCGGGTCGCGCGTTCGCCGGGAATGGGCCGAAACGCGTCCAGGTCGCGAGCATCGCTGGCCCTCGTCGCCGCGCTCGTCACCGCCGCCAGCGGGTGCGGTAACGCGCGGTCGGATGCAGGCGGCGGGGCCGGGGCGCCCGATGTGGCGGCCGCCGCGGCGGCGTGGGACCAGGCGGTCGATGACGTCGCCGCCCAGCACGTGACGCTCTCGGCGGCGTGGCGGGCGGCGACCACGCCGGCCGAGCGGGCTGCGGTGCGCGATCGCGCCAGCCGCTACCTCACCGACGTCATCACCGACGAGCTGCTGCCGCCGTGGCTGGGCATGGCGTGGGGGCTGGGCAAGAACAGCACGGCGACCCGCCCCCACCAGGCCGGCAAGACCATCGCCTGCAGCTACTTCGTCGGCGCCGTGCTCCAGGGCGCTGGTTTCGATCTGCGCGATCGCTTTCGCCTCGGACAGGCGGCGGCGCTGAACATCCAGAAGTCGCTGGTCGGCGGCGCCGGCAAGGTCCACCGCTTCCTCAGCATCCCTCCGGCCGAACTGAAGGAACACCTGGCCGCGCTCGATGACGGGGTCTACGTGATCGGCCTCGACGTCCACGTCGGCCTGGTCGTGATCCGCGGCGCCGACGTGCGCTTCGTGCACGCCAGCTACACCGGCGACCAGGTCGTCACCGACGAGCCGCTGGGGTCGGCGCAGGCCATCGCCAATTCGCAGCGGCGCGGCTACTTCGTGTCGCCGCTGGTCACCGCCACCGGCGCCGCCGACGACTGGCTGATCGAGCGCTGGCTCGAGGGCGATCCGGTCGGGCCCTGACGCTCACCACGCGAACGGCTGCACGACCATCGGCATCGCCTGCACCTCGGTGACCCGTGCCGTCCACGAGCCGGTCACCGCGTGGGTGCCCTGCTCGCCGCCGTGGTCGCCGATGATCCACACGTCGTCGGCCGGGAGGCCGGCGGCCAGGTACGCGTAGACGTCGGTCGCCGCGTTGCCGTAGGCCACGTCGATGAGGTAGCCGGCGTCGAGGAGCGACCGGATGTAGTCGCGCTTGAACGCGCCGACCCCACTCTCGGAGGGCACGGCCTCGCTGTTGGAGTCGGTGCCGTGCAGCGGGCCGGGCGCGAACGACAGATCGCGCAGCCAGTCGCGGCTCTTCTGGGTCAGGTAGTAGGGCCGGCCGGTCATGAACAGGACCACGTGGCCGCGGCCGGCGTGGGCGGTGGTGAGCTCGATCGCGCCGGGATACGCCACTGGCACGTGGCTGCCGTCGAGGATCTGCTGGAAGAGCTGCGAGTCGCTCATCGTCATGGTGCCGTCGATGTCGGTGAGCGCGATGCGGGTGCCGCGGGGCAGCGCCCAGGCGTACGACGTGGTGGAGCTGCCGTCGCCCAGGACCTGGAAGCGGACCTCGTGGACACCCGGGCTGGTCAGGATCGAAGCCGGCACCGGCACGCTGATGCGGCCGTCGGAGCTGGTGAGCACGTCGCCGAGCACGACCCAGCCGTTGCAGTCGTCGATCGAGACCCGCACCAGCTCGTCCTCGAGATCCTTGCTGATGATGCCGTACGTGAACTTGCCGGGCAGGGTCATCGTGGTGCCGGTGGGATCGATCTGATCCTGCGACGAGTGGTTGGCGGCGCCGGCGGCGGTGGTGATCGGCGTGGCCGTGGTGTGGCGCCACTCCTGATCGGGTGCGGGCGCGAAGGCTCGACCGCGGCAGGTCCGGAACGGGCCGGTGAGCTCACGGTCAGGAGCGTCGATCGGCCGCCGGGCGTCGATGGGGCGGCGTGCATCGGGCGCATCGGTCGTCGGCGCGCCGCACGCGGCGAGGAGCCCTGCCCAGCAGCCGACCCAGGAAAGCGCGGCGAATCGCATACCCTCCACGATACGCCACCCTGAGGCCCGGCCGACACCCGCGTCGTGAGCTTCGCGTGAAGCGAGTCAGCGTGGTGGCAGTCCCCACGTCGTCGCCACGGCGTCGTAGTCGGCGTGGGTGAGCTGCGCGAACACGGGGCTGGACGCCGGATCGAGCGCGGCGATGAGCGCGGCCAGGCGCGGCTCCTCCATGGCGGTGCAGCCGACCGTGGTGTCGGTGGGGTCGGCCCAGACGTGGAGGAAGATGCAGCTGCCGCCGCCGGGCGTCGCCGACGGGTTGTGGCGCACCTCGATGACCCAGGCGTAGAGCGGATCGGCGCGGCGCATGTCCTCGGCCGACTTCCAGTCGGGGGTCACGGTGCGAGCGTCGAGCACGCGGTTGTAGAACGCCGACGCCGGATCATCGACGCAGTTCCAGCTCGCGTCGACCGGCGTGTAGGGCATGCGCGCGCCGGCCGGCGGCGTGGCGGCGTAGCCGAAGGCGGGGCCGATCGCGAACAGGCCGGCCGGGCTCCTGCCGTCGCCTTCGCGCTTGAGCGGGCCGTCACGGCCGGCGGGCGCGCCGTCGCCGTGCAAGCCGCGGCCCCAGGCGATGCCGGTGCGGCCGACCGTGGCGGGCCAGGCCGGTCCGGCGGGCAGCCAGGGCGAGGCCGAGGACGGCCGTGTCCACAGGCGCAGCTCGGCGGTGGTGGCGTCCCAGGCCGGGACGGTGGCGGTGACGAGCTGGAGCGAGCTGTCCGGAACGCGGACAGCTGGTGCGGCCCCGGCATCGGGGGTGGGCAAGGCCACGACCACGGGGGCGCTGTCGCGCCGGGAGCAGGCCGCGATCAGCAGCAACAACCCGATCAGTCGCACGTGTTCACGCACTCATCTCGAGCATGCGCTGGATCGGCTGCAATGCACGCACGCGCACCGTCTCGGGCACGTCGATCTGGGGCTGCAGATCGCGCAGGCACAGGTAGAGCTTCTCCAGGGTGTTGCGGCGCATGTGCGGGCACATGTTGCACGAACAGCTCTCGTCCTCGGGCGGGGCGGCGATGAGGGTCTTGCCGGGCGCCTCGGCCGTCATCTTGTGGAGGATGCCGGCCTCGGTGGCGACGATGAACGTCTGGCTCGGGCTCTCCTTGGCGTACTTGATGAGGCCCGAGGTCGACGCGACGTGGTGGGCGTGGCGCAGGATGCCTTCGTGGCACTCGGGGTGGGCGATGACCTCGGCGTCGGGGTGCTGGGCCATCAGCTCGAGCAGGCGCCGCTCGCTGAAGGCCTCGTGCACCATGCAGGTGCCCTGCCACAGCACGATGTCGTCACGGCCGGCCTGCTTCTTCACGTAGGCGCCCAGGTAGCGGTCGGGCGCGAACACGATCTTCTGATCGCCGAGCGCCTTGACGATCTTGACCGCGTTCGACGACGTGCAGATCACGTCGGAGAGCGCCTTCACGTCGGCCGAGCAGTTGATGTAGCTGACCACGGTGTGGCCCGGGTACTTCTCGAGCCAGCGCTCGAACAGCGGCGCCGGGCAGCCGTCGGCCAGCGAGCAGCCGGCCTCGAGATCGGGGATCACCACGACCTTGGTCGGGTTCAGGATCTTGGCGGTCTCGGCCATGAAGTGGACGCCGCAGAACGCGATCACGTCGGCCTGGGTCTTCGCCGCCGCCTGCGAGAGCTGGAGCGAGTCGCCCACGAAGTCGGCGAGGTCCTGGATCTCCGACTCCTGGTAGTAGTGGGCGAGGATGACGGCGTTGCGCTCCTTCTTCAGCCGCACGATGCCGTCCTCGAGCTCCTGCTCGGTGAGCCCCGTGGGCTCGGGGGGGGCGGCGGGATTTCCGACGACGGGAAGGTGGGTGCTCATGACTTCGACCTCCGCAATCTGATGAAAGTCCTACCGGTTTCGTACCACGTGACGCGGGTCGCAGCCGGAGGCGGGCCTTCGAGGGGCTCCGGAATCCGGATGATCGGCGGGAGCGGTTGGTGTAAGGATGCGGCGATGTACCGGGGAGTCGTTTGCCTAGTCGCGCTCGGCCTGGCCGCGCTCGCCGCCTGCGCCAGCTCGGACCTGGCCACGGCGGTCGACGCCACCGAGGACGACGCCGAGGTCGACGCGCCGACCGACGCCGCCATCGACGCCGTCGACGCCTGCGTCCCCACCTCCGAGCTCTGCAACGGTCGCGACGAGGACTGCGACGCCGAGATCGACGAGGACTTCACGACCCTGGGCACGACCTGCATGGCCGGCAGCGGCGCCTGCATGGCCAGCGGCGTGTTCGAGTGCGATCTCGACGGCACCGGCGTGCGCTGCAGCGCCATGCCCGGCAACGGCGGCGCCGAGACCTGCAACGGCCAGAACGACGACTGCGACGGGGCCACCGACGAGGGCTTCGGCCTGGGCACCATGTGCGACGGCGGCGACGCCGACGTGTGCGACGAGGGCATGATCGTGTGCGCGGCGGCCGGCGGCGGCACCGCCTGCAGCGACATGACCGGGAACTCGGCCGAGACCTGCAACGGCCTGAACGACGACTGCGACGGCGCCACCGACGAGGGCTTCAACCTCGGCATGATGTGCGACGGCGGCGACAGCGACTCGTGCATCGAGGGCGTGCTGGTGTGCGCCGCCGGCGGCGGCACCGAGTGCAACGACCTGACCGCAGGCACGGTCGAGCTGTGCAACGGGCTCGACGACGACTGCCGCAACGGCATCGACGACGGGTTCGCGGTCGGCGGCTCTTGCGTGGTCGGCATCGGCGCCTGCCAGCGCAGCGGCAACTACGTGTGTAACCCGGGCGGCACCGGCGTGGTCTGCAACGTCACCCAGGGCAGCCCCACCGCCGAGACGTGCGGCGACGGCATCGATCAGGACTGCAGCGGCGCCGACGCGACCTGCCCGACCAACGACGGCCCGGCCGGCGCCATCAACATCTCGGCCGGCGGCACCTTCACCGGTGACCTCACCGCCGCCCGCAACGATCAGGACTTCTCGGGCTCGTTCTGCGGCTCGACCGGCGGCCGCGACCTCTACTACACGTTCACGCTGCCCGCCGCCGAGGTGGTCTACGTCGACACCTTCAGCTCGACCTACGACAGCGTGGTCCGCATCTTCGCGGGTGCGTGCACGTCGCTCGGTGCCAACCAGATCTGCTACGACGACCAGTGCAGCGGCGCCCAGAGCCAGGGCGCGATCCAGCTCGCCGCCGGTACCTACTGCCTGGTGGTCGATCAGTACTCGAGCTTCCAGACCGCCGGCGCGACCACGCTGACCTTCACCCGCGGCGGCCGCACCGGCACCTCGATCACCGCGCCGGGGACGGCGACGGTCGCCGGCACGACCGTCGGTGCCGCCAACGTCAGCACCGGCGGCTGCACCACCACCGGCACGTCGCCCGACGTCGGCTACTACTTCCTGGTCTGCCCGGCGACCACGCGCACGGTGGCGGCCAACACCTGCGGCACCGCGACGTCGTGGGACAGCGTGCTCTACCTGGAGAAGGCGCCGTCGGCGACCGACCTCGCCTGCAACGACGACGGCGCCACGCCGTGCGGCACCGCGTCGCCGATCCGGCTCTCGTCGTTCACCGGCGGCAGCGCCGCCGGGCCGGGCCTGTTCTGGCTGATCGTCGACGGCTATGGCTTCACCGCTCCCACCAGCGGCGCGTTCACGCTCAACTACACGATCAACTGATCGTCAGTTGACATTGACGCCGATCCCGACCGAGCCGAACGTCCGGTCGGTGGCGGCGACGGCGTCGAGCCGGAGGTCGAGGACGAAGACGCGGCCGCGCACGAGCGCGTAGCTGGCGCCGGTGGCCAGGCCGGGCCGCACCCGCGCGTTGTCGAGGCCGGCGTCGAGCGGCACCACCATCGCCGGCCCGGCGCGCACCCACACCCGCGCCGCCGGCCAGTACTGGGCGCCGACGCTCCAGCTGTGAGCCATGCCGTAGCCGTCGTCGCCCGAGCCGTTGACGAAGGCATAGCTGCCGACCAGGCCGAGGCGGGGGCCGAGCATGCCGCCCATGTACATGCCGAGCGACGGCATCGGGCCGGTCGCGTCGTCGAGCGCACCGGCGCCGGCGTGAAGGCCGAACACGGTGCCCCAGCGCAGGTTGGAGCCCGCCGGAGGTCCCTTGCCGAGCCACAGCGACGGTCCGACGAGGTCGACCACGCGGCCGCCGGCGTCGACGGTCGCGACCACATCGGTGCGGGACCTGGTGATCGTGCCCGGCGTGGCCTCGAGGTGAACGTCGAAGCCGCCGCCGCGCGCGTCGGCGTCGGCGCGGGCGTGGCCCGACAGCGACGGCAGGGTGTAGCTCGACGAGGTGCGCGACCAGGTCAACGTGGTGCCGCCGTCGGGCAGCGTGGCGACGGTGCCGGTGCCCCAGCGCGCCTGCAGCTCGGCGCCGCTGCGGCCGCGCCAGGCGGCGTTGACGTCGCGGGTGGCGCGGTTCCCGCTGTAGCAGGCCACGAGCGCAGCGACACCGAGGCACAGCCCAGGGATCCTCATCGTGTCGATGATACCGAGCCTGGCGCCGGGGTGGTTGCATTCGGGGGGCCCTGCGATATGGTCCGTCGAACCGACCGAGTCACATCTCCATAGCTGGGGGAGCCCATCACGGCTGAGAGGCACGCGCCTGCTGGCGCGTGCGACCCCTGAACCTGCTCCGGGTAATGCCGGCGAAGGAAAGCCCATGACGACCAAGCGCACGCTGCCCACGATCTCTGCCGCCGATCCGGTGGCCGACCTCCCGCCCGTCGAGGGCTTCCCGGCGTCCGAGAAGGTCTACGTCGAGGACGGCGACCTGCGGGTGCCGGTGCGGCGCGTACACCTGTCGGGCGGCGAGCCGTCCTTCGACGTCTACGACACCTCGGGGCCCGCGAACCACGACCTCCATCACGGCCTGCCCAAGCTGCGCAAGCCGTGGATCGAGCGCCGCCTGCGCGACGGCGACGACGGCAACCGCTCGCAGATGCACTACGCCCGCAAGGGCCTGATCACCGAGGAGATGCGCTTCATCGCCTTGCGCGAGGGCATGGACGCCGCCTTCGTGCGTGACGAGGTCGCCCGCGGCCGCGCCATCATCCCG
>SXJR01000366.1 GCA_005779305.1 Myxococcales bacterium | reverse complement strand
TCAGAAATCCGTGGCGATGGACCATGATCGCGCCCGACGACACGACCTTCGCGTATCTGGCCGGCCGCGCCCACGTGCCCGCCGGCGCGGCCTGGGATCGCGCGGTCGACGGCTGGCGCTCGCTGCCCACCGACGCCGACGCCGGCTTCGACGCCGAGGTCCGTCTCGACGGCGCCACGCTCGAGCCGATGATCACCTACGGCACCAACCCCGGCATGGGCGGCGCGATCGGCGCCCCGGTGCCCGATCCGGCCGCGCTCGGCGATGCCGACGAGCGCGCCGCCCTGCGCCGCGCCCTCGACTACATGCAGCTCGAACCTGGCCGGCCGCTGCTCGGCCGCCCCGTCGACGTGGTCTTCGTGGGCTCGTGCACCACCGGCCGGCTGTCCGATCTTCGGACGGCCGCCGCCGTCATGCGCGGCCGCAAGGTCGCCGCCGGCGTGCGCGCGATGATCGTGCCTGGCTCGGAGGCGGTGGCTCGCGCCGCCGAGGCCGAGGGGCTCGATCGGGTGTTCAAGGAGGCCGGCGCCGAGTGGCGTACGCCGGGCTGCTCGATGTGCATCGCCATGAACGGCGACCAGCTCCGCCCCGGCCAGCTCGCCGTCTCGACCTCGAACCGAAACTTCGAGGGCCGGCAGGGGCAGGGCGGCCGCACGCTGCTTGCCTCACCGCTCACCGCCGCCGCCGCCGCCGTGACTGGCATGGTCACCGACCCGCGCACGCTCACCCCAGAGGTCGCCGTATGACCACCGCTTCGACCGCCGCGTCTGGTGCTCGGTTCACCACGCTCACCAGCCACGCCGCGCTGCTCCTGGCCAACGACGTCGATACCGATCAGATCGTACCGGCGCGCTTCCTCAAGGTCACCGACAAGGACGGCCTCGGCGAGGCGCTGTTCTGCGACTTCAAGAAGGCCTACGCCGCCGGCTTCCCGCTCGATCTCCCCGAGGCCGCCGGCGCCGCCGTGCTCGTCGTTGGCAAGAACTTCGGCTGCGGCAGCTCACGCGAGCACGCGCCGTGGGCGCTGTGCGCGGCCGGGTTCCGCGCCGTGGTCGCGGTCTCGTTCGCCGACATCTTCCGTGGCAATGCGCTCAAGAACGGCCTCCTGCCGGTGGCGCTGTCGGAGCCCGATCACGCCGCGCTGGTGGCGGCGATGACCGCGGACGCACGCACCCCCGTGACCGTCGACCTCGAGTCCCAGACCCTCACCGCGGCCGGCCGCGTGGCCGGCTTCATGGTCGACCCCTTCGCCCGCCGCTGCTTGCTCGACGGCGTCGACGAGCTGGGCTACCTGCTCGGGCACCTGCCGCAGATCGAAGCCCACGAGGCACGATCGTGACCGACACGGTCGAGATCTACGACACCACCCTGCGTGACGGCGCGCAGCGCGCCGGGATCTCGTACTCGGTCGAGGACAAGCTGCGCATCGCCCGCGCCCTCGACGAGCTTGGCATCACCTTCATCGAGGCCGGCTGGCCCGGCTCCAACCCCAAGGACGCACTGTTCTTCGAGCGCGCCCGCAGCGAGCGCTGGCGCCACGCCGCGCTGTGTGCCTTCGGCGCCACCCGCCGGGCCGGCATCGCCCCGGCCGAGGACGCCAACCTCCAGGCCCTGGTCGAGGCGCGCACGCCGGTCTGCACCATCTTCGGCAAGTCGTCCCGCTTCCAGGCCACCGAGGTCCTGCGCACCACGCCCGAGGACAACCTGGTGATGATCGCTGACTCGGTCGGCTTCCTCCGCACCGCCGGCCGCCGCGTGATCTACGACGCCGAGCACTTCTTCGACGGCTTCGCCGCCGATCCGGCCTACGCGCTGGCCACCATCGCGGCCGCGGCCGCCGCCGGAGCCGACACCGTGGTGCTGTGCGACACCAACGGCGGCACCATGCCGTGGGACGTCGAGGCCGCGGTGCGCGCTGCCCGCGACTACCTCGGCGCCCACGGCCCGCGTCTGGGCATCCACGCCCACAACGACAGCGACTGCGCCACGGCCAGCTCGCTGGCCGCGGTGCGGGCCGGCGCCCGCCACGTGCAGGGCACGATCAACGGCTACGGCGAGCGCTGCGGCACCGCCGATCTCACCGCCGTCATCCCCGGCCTGGCCCTCAAGCTCGGCCTGCGTGCGCTGGCCGACGGCCACCTGGCCCGACTGCCCGCCGTGGCGCGTCTGGTCGCCGAGGTCGCCAACCTGGCCCCCGACGATCACGCGGCCTACGTCGGTGCCCACGCCTTCGCCCACAAGGGGGGTGTGCACGTCGCCGCCATGATGCGCAACCCCGACAGCTACCAGCACGTCGATCCAGCGGCGGTCGGCAACGCCGCCCGCTTCGTGGTCTCCGAGCTGTCCGGCCGCGCCAACCTGGTCGAGCGGGCCGCCGCGCTCGGCCTGGGCGAGCTCGATCCCGAGACCGCAGCCGCCGCGGTGCGGCTGGTCAAGGAGCGCGAGGCCGACGGTTTCGCCTATGAGGCCGCCGACGGTTCGGTGGCGCTACTCCTGCTGCGCGCCCGCGCCGATCACGCCCCGCCCTTCGCGGTCGACGGCTACCGCGTGGTCGCTGGCAACCGCGGCGCGGTCACGACGTCGGAGGCCACGGTCAAGCTGCTGGTCGGCGATCGGCCGGTGCACGCCGCCGCCGACGGCGACGGCCCGGTCCACGCCCTCGACGCGGCGCTCCGCACCGCGCTCACGCCGTCGTTCCCCGAGCTCGCTCGCCTCGCGCTGGTCGACTACAAGGTCCGCATCGTCGATGGCGTCGCCGGCACGCGCGCCATCACCCGCGTGCTGATCGAGTGGCGGCACGACGAGCGCCGCTTCGCCACCGTCGGCGCATCCCCCAACATCCTCGAGGCTACCTGGCAGGCGCTGCTGGACGGGCTCGAGCTGGCACTCACCCCACCGCAGTCGCGAAGGAGCAACCATGCACGCGCGGATCGCTCTCTGTCCTGGTGACGGCATCGGCCCCGAGGTCATCACCGAGGCCCGCAAGGTCCTCGACGCCGTCGCCGTGCGCTACGGCCACACGGTCTCGTACACCGAGCACCTGATCGGCGGCGTCGCGATCGACGCCACCGGCACCGCGTTGCCCGAGGACACGTTTGCGGCCTGCGCCGCCGCCGAGGCGGTGCTGCTCGGCGCGGTCGGCGGGCCCAGATGGGACGATCCCAAGGCCGCGGTCCGGCCCGAGCAGGGCCTGCTGGCGCTGCGCCAGCGCCTGGGCCTGTGGGCCAACTTGCGGCCGGTGGCACCCTATCCGTGCCTGCTCGACCGCTCGCCTTTGCGCCCCGAGAAGCTGTCGGGCGTCGATCTGATCGTCATCCGCGAGCTCACCGGCGGCCTCTACTTCGGAACGCCCAAGGAGCGCACCATGGGGCCCGAGGGCCTGCGCGCCGTCGACACGCTGGTCTACACCGAGCACGAGATCCGGCGCGTGGTCGAGCTGGCTTTCCGCATCGCCGCCACCCGGCGCAGCAAGGTCACGTCGATCGACAAGGCCAACGTGCTCGAGTCGTCGCGGCTGTGGCGCCAGGTCGCCATCGAGGTCGCCGAGCGCCATCCCGGGGTTCGCGTCGAGCATCTCCTGGTCGACTCCGCGGCGATGCGGCTGATCACCCACCCGTCGTCGTTCGACGTGATCGTCACCGAGAACATGTTCGGCGACATCCTCACCGACGAGGCCGCGGTCCTGTCGGGATCGATCGGCCTGTTGCCCTCGGCCTCGCTCGGCGACGACCGCAAGGGCATGTACGAGCCCATCCACGGCTCGGCGCCCGACATCGCCGGTCACGCCGTGGCCAACCCGGTCGGAACCATCCTCTCGGTGGCGATGATGCTGCGCTTCTCGCTCGGCCTCGAGCGCGAGGCCCAGTGCATCGAGCGCGCCGTCGAGGAGGCGCTGCGCGACGGTTGCCGTACCCGCGACATCGGCGGCACCCTCACCACCCACGCCATGGGCAGCGCGGTGCGCGAACGCCTCGCGGAGGCCGCCGCCGGCGGCTCGTCGTCCGCCATGCTCTCCCGCGCCTTCTGACGCGAGTCGTGACGTTCTTGTTGCGCCAACTCCAGCCCGACCAAACAGACCGCGGACTTCAACCGTGAACCCCGAACGTCCGGAGTCACTGTTGAACGCTCGCTGATCGCTCGCCATATGCCCCAAACCACCGCCGTCGTCACCGTAGTCGATTCACCCGCAGCCACGGAGCCTCCTCAACGGGTGCCGCTGTGCCAGTTCTTCGACATCGTCCGGGGACCGGACGGTCAGGACCGCATGGTCGTCGCGGTCGACGGCATCGCGCTGCTGCGCCTGGTCTTGATCAACAAGGGCACCGCGTTCACCCGCGAGGAGCGGGCCGCCCTCGGACTCGACGGCCTCTTGCCGCCGCAGGTCAACGATCTCGAGCTGCAGGTGGCGCGCGCCTACCGCGGCTACTGCGGTGAGCCCACACGGCTGGCCAAGTACCAGTACCTGCGCGGTGTACAGGAGCGCCAGGAGATCCTCTTCTACGCGCTGCTCGAGCGCCACCTCGAGGAGATGCTGCCGATCGTCTACACCCCGACGGTGGGCGAGGCGGTGCAGAAGTTCAGCGCGCTCTACCAGAATCCGCGCGGGCTGTCGCTGTCGCCCGAGAACATCGATCGCGCCGACGACATCCTGGCCCGCTACCCGCTCAACGACGTGCGCATGATCGTCGCCACCGATTCGTCGGCGATCCTCGGCATCGGCGACCAGGGCTGGGGCGGCCTCGCCATTCCCATCGGCAAGCTCGCCCTCTACACCAGCGGCGGCGGCGTGTCGCCGTTCCACACCATGCCAGTCGCCCTCGACGTCGGCACCGATCGCGACGACCTGCTCGCCGATCCGCTCTACCTCGGCACCCGCCGCCGGCGCCTGCGCGGCAGCGAGTACGTCGAGTTCATCGAGCGCTTCGTGCGCGCCGTGGCCCGGCGCTGGCCGCGGGCCGTGATCCAGTGGGAGGACCTGGCCAAGGACACCGCCTTCACCGTGCTCGAGAGCTTCCGCGGCCAGCACCCGTCGTTCAACGACGACATCCAGGGCACCGGCGCGGTCGCGCTGGCCGGCGTGACCGCGGCGGCGCGCATCGTCGGTCGTCCTCTGCGCGAGCAGGTGTTCGTGGTCCACGGCGCCGGCGCCGGCGGCATCGGCGTGGCCGAGATGATCGCTCGCGGCCTGGTCGCCGACGGCCTGACCTGGGAGCAGGCCTGCGCCCGCCTGTTCGTCCTCGATTCGCGTGGCCTGCTGGTCGACGATCGTCCGCTCGACGACTACAAGCGCCGCTTCGCGCAGCCGCGCGCGCGCATCGCCGCCTGGGGCGCCGGGTCTGCGCCTGACCTCCTGGCCACCGTCACTCACGCCGGCGCCACCGCGCTGCTCGGCCTGTCAGGCACGCCGGGCGCGTTCACCGAGGAGGTCGTGCGCGCGACGCTGCGCAACACGCCACGCCCGATCGTGTTCCCGCTGTCGAACCCGACCTCGTCGGCCGAGGCCACCCCCGCCGACATCCTGGCCTGGACCGACGGCGCGGCGCTGGTCGCCGCCGGTTCGCCGTTCGCGCCGGTGGTCCTCGGGGGCAGCACCCACATCGTTCCGCAAGGCAACAACGCCTTCGTCTTCCCCGGCCTCGGCGCCGGCGCCATCGCCTGCGGTGCCACCCGTATCACCGACGGTATGGTCATGGCCGGGTCGCGCGCGGTCGCCGACTACACCGCCACTCACTACCCTGACGCGCTCTATCCCCCGGTGTGGGCGCTACCCGCGGTGTCGCGCGAGGTCGCCATCGCGGTGGTCGAGGCCGCGGTGCGCGACGGGGTCGCCGGTCCGGAGGCCTCGACCGCCTCGCCGGCCGCGCTCGTGGCCAGCACCGTCTGGCATCCGCGCTACCTGCCCGTCGTCCGGCGTCCGTGAGACGTGAGCTTCGACCGGCCGACCGCGGAGATGTGAATCGATCTCGGTGAGTTGCCCGTCGCCGGAAAGCGAGTCGACGACGCGCGACGGTCCGCGCTACTCGTACCGGCGCCGTTCGCCGCCGACACCTCGGCGCCGCCCACCTGGGCCCCGTGCGCGGTCCTGCGCATGCGGGCCCGCCCACCCGACGAGCCGGCCGCGGGCACCCGCCGCGACCGTTCGCTGGCGATCGTGTCCGACCGTTCCGGCGTCCTGCTGTCATCGCCGCTGCCGTTGCCGCCGCCCCCGCCGGAGGCCGAGCCATCGCCGCCGCCGCCGTCGCTACACGGTGCCCGCGGCGATCGTGGTCCCGCTGTCGGCGACCATCACGTCGGTCGCCGCGCCGGTCGAGCCCGCGGCCACCGGCGCATC
>SXJR01000365.1 GCA_005779305.1 Myxococcales bacterium | reverse complement strand
GCCGCGACCAAGCGCGGCCAGACGCCGGCCACTCCGGAACCTCCGCGCCGGGTCGTGCCCCCGCCGGCGGCGCCGCCCGCCGCCGTGGCGGCCGCGGGCCAGCTCACGCTCACCGCCGCCGATCGCGACATGCTGATCGTCATCTCCAAGCTGAAGAAGTACATCAAGGACCGATCCGGCATGAACTGCTCCGACGCCGTGGCCGACGTGCTCTCCGACCACGTGCGCTCGATCTGCGACGACAGCATCCGCGCCGCCGCCATGGACGAGCGCAAGACCGTGCTCGATCGCGACGTGCCCAAGCCGAGGCCGCGATGAGCCGGCGCTTCGTCGTCGTGCTGGCCGTCCTGACCGCGTGCGTGTCGAGCGGCCGCTACCGGACGCTCGAGAAGCGGGTGGCCGAGCTCGAGGAGCGCGAGACCCAGCGCCAGCTCGAGCTCAACGGCACGCTGCTGCGCCTCGAGGCCCAGCTCGCCGCGCTCGCCGCCAACCTCGGCCGACTCACCGACCTCGGCGTCGAGGATCTCTACGACAAGCTGGTCAAGCTCGAGGAGCGGATCGAGAAGGTCGGCGCGGCCCGGCCGCCATCGCGGCCGTCACGCCCGCAGCCCGATCCGATGGCGGTCTACGCGGTGGCGGTCACCGGCTATCCCAGCCGCGGCGCGCCCGACGCCCTGGTCACGATCGTGCGCGCCGGCGAGTACGCGTGTCCGTACTGCGAGAAGACCCGCGCCACGATGGATCAGCTGCTCGCCGACTACGGCAGCGATCTGCGCCTCGTCCACCGCGACTTCATCGTCCATCCGATGACCGCCACTGACGCGGCCTACGCCGGCTGCGCCGCCCACCGGCAGGGACGCTTCTGGGAGCTCGACGAGCTCCTCTGGGAGAAGGCCTTCAAGCCCCGCAAGTTCGAGGCCAGCCAGCTCGAGGATCTGGCCATCGAAGCCGGGCTCGACATCGAGCGCTACCGCCGCGACCTCGCCGGCGACTGCCCCACCGACGTCGCCACCGACATGAAGGAGCTCACCGCGGTCGGGGTGGGCGCCACGCCCGCCTTCTTCATCAACGGCCGCTACCTCGCCGGCGCCCAGCCCATCGGCTCGTTCAAGCTGATCATCGACGAGGAGCTGGCCACGGCCCAGGCACGGGTGAAGAAGGGGTCCAAGAAGAAGCGCTACTACGACGAGTGGGTGGTCAAGAAGGGCCTGACCAGGCTCGAGCCGGTCGCCCCGCCCTGATCCGTCAGTGCGCGGCGACGCGGGCCGGGGCGTGCTCGGCGGCCCAGCCGGCAGCTGCGCGCTGGAGCTGGGCATCGTCGCGGCGACCGCTGAAGTACACGACCTCGCCGTGCTCGATGAGCGACACCGGCGTGATGATGAAGTGGTCGTCCCGATCCTGGTCGGCGACGCCGCTCGCCCAGTACACCAGCTCCGAGCAGTAGAAGCGGTCCTTGCGATCGGCGACCCCGAACATGCCGCGAAGGTCGAAGCCGGTGCCGATGGTCGAGCGCGCGCGTTCCACCGACGCCCGCTTCTCGGCGGCGGTACCGCGTGGACGCACCACGATGACGTAGCGGTTGCGTCCGACCAGGCCCTCGAGCGGGATCTCACGCACCGCCGGGGTGATGGCCTCGATCACGGTGCCGGTCTTGCCGTCGTACATGGCGGCATGGCTGATCTCCTCGCCGCTGGTGAGCACGACGATGGCGTCGCCGACCGACGCGTAGCTGCGGACGAGCAACCAGTCGCCGTCCTGCGCGACGCGCTGGATCTCGTGCGTCCACATCTGGGTGAGCGCCTGGTCGATCACGGGATCCTTCGGGCGGTGCACGAGGACGGAGTGACTGCAGGCGGTGGTGGCCGTGGCGGCGAGGGCGGCGAGGAGAGCGGGGCGAAGCATGACCGGCCATACTTCCAGTCTCGTGCCACCTCCAACTAGTTGACTTCACTGGCATACCGTCAGAGGTTCGACAACCGATCCACCAGTCGCTGACGGCCTGCGACGTGGCTTCACGGACTTGGCCGCGACTTTGGTAGTGTCCGCGGCGCCGTGAACCGCCGAAGGCTTCTGACAGCACTCGTCCTCGTCACCGTCTCGAACACCCGCGCGCTCGCCCAGGCACAGCCGGCAGGCGACGACTTTGCCGCCGAGGTGAAGTTGCTCTACCGCATCGGCGCCTGCGGCAACGCCCTGCCGCTGGCCGCCGACCTGCCGAAGAAGGCGATCGATCGGCACTGCGCGTCGATGAAGTATCGGTACACGCGTTACCACCGGGCGTGGGTCGACAAGGCCAAGGCGTTCATCGCCCCGCTGCAGCCGGCCGATCTTCCTCAGGTCGCGGTCTATCCCTTCGGCGGCGGCGATCTCAATTCGGCGCTCACCGTCTTCCCCGACGCAACCGAGATCACCACGCTCTCCCTCGAGGCGGCCGGTGACATCCGCACCATCACCAGCCTGGATCGGCACCAGCTCGGCGAGGATCTCACCCTCATCGGTCACGACATCGGCCGCCTCTACCAGGCCGCGTACTCGACGACCAAGTCGCTCATGGCGGCGTCGCACGCCCGCGTCCCCGGCACGATCATGTTCGCGCTGGCTGCGCTCGCGGTACACGGCTTCGAGCCCACGTCCCTGCGCTACTTCGACCTCGAGCCCGATGGCTCGATGCGCTACCTGACCGGCGCCGAGCTCGATCAGCGCGCCGCCGCTGCGGTCGCCGCCGCCGAGGCCGGTACCCGGCCCAGGACCAAGCGCCAGGTGGTCGGCAAGGGGACCGTCTACCGGATCTGGAAGCTGCAGGAGTCGGTGTTCGCCAACATCGAGATCACCTACCGCCCGATCGGCGACGAGGGCGCGGCGCCGCGGGTCTACCGCCACGTGGTCGCCAACCTCGACGACGAGCACCTGGGCGCCGATCGCCGGGCCCTCGCCCACCTCGAGAAGAAGGGCAAGGTCGCGGTCATGACCAAGGCGGCGAGCTTCCTGCTCTGGTACGACGACTTCTCTCAGATCCGAACCTACCTGCTCGACCACCTGACCTGGATGATCTCCGACGCGTCGGGCATCCCACCGTCGTACGCCGAGGCGGCCAAGCTCGAGCAGACGACGTACGGCACCTTCGTCGGCGCCTACTTCATCAAGGACCCGAACAACGTGCGCCGCGACATGGTCAAGCTGTGGGCGCGCAACCCCGAACGCGCCCTGCCCTTCCGCTTCGGCTACCCCGACGCGGAGGATCACAACCACCTGATGATCACGCGCCGCCCCGGGTCATAATGGCGGTGTGAAGCGCGTCGCCGCCGGACTCGCCATGGCCCTCGCGGCCGGGCTCGCGGGTGCGTTCGCGGTGACGCTCGCCGACGACGCCGGCGTCGCTGGCGTCGTCGACGGCGGCGCACCGCAGACGCCGTCGCCGCTCGAGCGGGCCGTCGCCGCCGGACGATCGTGGCGCCTCGAGACCACGAGCGGGCCGGTGCACGTCTGGGTGCCCGCGGGTTATCACCCCGACGGCGCCGCCACCGTGGTCTACGCCCACGGCTACTACACCGACATCGACAAGGCCTGGGTCAAGCACCGGCTGCCCGAGCAGTTCGCCCTGTCGAGCCTCAACGCGCTGTTCATCGCGCCAGCGGTGCCGTCGGGCTCGCGCCAGAAGGTGTCGTGGCCGGCGCTGGTCGATCTCCTGCTCGAGGTACAGCGCGCGACCGGCGTGGCGCGACCGATGGGCGCGACGGTCGCCATCGGTCACAGCGGCGCCTACCGCCAGCTCCACGCCTGGATGAGCTACCCCGGTCTCGACGTGATCATCTCGATGGACGCGATGTACGAGAACCTCGACCTCTGGCAGGAGTGGATCGACGGCGGACCGGCGCGGCGGCTGATCAACGTCGGCGACGACACCGCCCGCTGGACCGAGGAGCTGGCCCGCGAGCTCGACGATCAGGTGTTCACCATCGACCGCTTCCCTGAGGACGGGGCGATCCCGGACGAGGCGCGCACCGCTCGCGTCGTGTACGTGCGCTCGCAGCTCGGCCACATGCCGCTGGTCACGGACGGCCTGGGCCTGCCCTTCGTGCTGCGTCTGATCCCGACCGAGATCCTACCGGATGCGCCCTGGGACCAACCGCTCGGCCTGCCGCCAGCGCCGGACGCAGGACCACCCCAGCCGAGCGACGCGAGGCCTCTTGGCCCGTAGGAGATCGGACGGGGCGTCCTGGCCACGGCCGATCGATCGATCGTGGGCGTGTGGCCTGGTCAGACGCCCTGATAGTCTCTCCTCACGATGAAACGTGACGCCGCACGAGCCGCCATCGTCGGCGTGCTCGCGCTCGCCTTCTACGTCGTCGCCGATTTCCGGCGCGAGGTGATCGCGGCGATCGTGAGCAACGACGCGCCCCCGGCGGCGGGCCCGCGCTTGCCGGCCGGCACCGGCGCCGGCCTCGGGCCCGTGCCCCACGTGCGCGTCGTCCTCGTCGACGGCGCCGGCCTGGACACCGCCGCCGCGATGCCGGTGTGGAACGAGCTGTGCGCGCGCGGCCTGGAGCTGCGGCTCGACGTCGGCTTCCCCACGGTGAGCTTACCCATCCAGCTCGCGCTGTGGAGCGGTCACGCCCAGCAGCAGACCGGCGTGCTCTTCCACTCGGGCAAGGTGGTGAAGCCGCCGCTGGGCGCCGCCGCCATCCCGGCCCAGGTGCCCGGCTCGATCGCCATCGCCGAGAGCCATCCCTACATCGTGCACTCGCTCGGCTTCGCCGAGACCCGGCCGCCTCTCGACAAGAAGCTACCCGAGGGATGGGCCGGGCGCTGGGTCGACGAGGCCGCGGCCGCGGTCGCCGGTCCGGCGCGGCTGGCGTTCGTGCACATCCTCAAGATCGACACCGCCGGCCACAAGGCGGGCAAGGCCTCGGCGGCGTGGCGCACGGCGACCACCGACGCGGACGCCATCCTGGCTCGCCTGGTCGCCGCGGCGCCTGCCGACAGCCGCTGGTTCGTGCTCTCCGATCACGATCACATCGCCGGCGGCGGTCACGGCGGTGAAGCCCGCGCCATCCGCATCGTACGCGCCTGCATCGCCGGCCCCGGCGTGCGCACCGGCACCGGCGGCCCCATCCACATCACCGACCTCTCGCGCGCGATCGCCGATTCGCTGGGCGCGACCTTGCCTGCCGACTCGCCCGGGCGAAGCCTCGAGGCGGCGATCGCCGCGCCGGTCGACGACGACGACGTCCTGCCCGGCCTCCCGGGCCGCCGAGTGGTCGTCGCGTGGGCGCTGCTCCTCGCCGGCCTGGCGGCGACGCTGTGGGCGGTGTGGTCGCGACCCGGCTGGCAGAGGCTCGCTGCCGCGCCGTGGTGGTGGCCGGTGGCGATGCTGTCCTTGTGTCTGATCGAGATGGTGCCGAGTCTGTCGACGCCGATGATCTACAAGCCCAAGGGGCTCGACATGGCCCAGGCCTTCTCGCCCGGGCTGGCCGTGCTGGCGGTGACGCTGATGCTCACCGCCCGCGCCGGCTGGGCCCGCGCCCTGGTCGCGCAGCTCGCCCTGCCCATCGCCGGCACGCTGGCGGTGCTGATCGCGTGCGGCGGGCTGCCGATGGTCTGGGGCGAACGCGTGTGTCCGATCGTGCCGCTGTGGTCGGGGTGGCTGCCGGTCGTGCTGCTCATGGCGAGCTCGGCCGCGGCGGTGGCTGCGCTTGTGCTTCTCGCCACCGCCGTCCTTTCTGCGTTCGGTCCATCGGCACCGCCGGGAACTCGCCGTAACGAGCCCGCAGCGCCTTGACGTCGTCGGGGCGGGCGGCGGCCTGGTCGCGGCGCTCGGTGGGATCGGCGCTCAGATCGTAGAGCTCCGTGAGGTCGTCCTTGGGTCGCACCAGGAGCTTCCATGGCCACACCACCACCGCCCACTGATCCTGCTCGTTCATCACCAGCGCGCGATCGCGCCGGCGCAGCGCGGCGGGAGCGTCGAGCAGCTCGGGGATGAGGTCGACACCGTCGACCGGTGCCAGGGGCGTGCCGCCGGTCCCAAGCAGCGCCGCCAGGGTCGGCGCCAGATCGACCAGCGACACCGGCGCAGCGTCGATGCGGGCGGCGACGCCGGGGATCCGCACCGCGATCGGAACGTGGACCAGGGCCTGGTAGACCACCAGACCGTGGTTGTCGGGCAGGCGCGGATCCTCGCGCAGGCTCTCGCCGTGGTCGCTGAAGAGGACGACGATGGTGCGCCCCGCCAGCCCGCGCCGCTCGAGCTCGGCGAGCAGGCGGCCAACCTCTCCGTCGACGTTCTTGAGCAGCGCGCGGTAGGCGCGGCCGACGTCGCCACGGCCACCATCGTCGACCGCGGCGAGGAGCTCCTTCGGCACGTCGAGCTGGCGGTGCTCGTGCACGTCGAAGTAGTGGGCCCACAACGCGAAGCGGTTTCCGCCGGCGCGATCGAGGAAGGCGAGCGCACGGTCGGTGGTGGCGCCGGCGGTGAGACGATCGCCGACGTCGCGGCGCCCGCCGTCGGTGACCATGCGCTCGAACGAGGCCATACCGCGGGTGAGGAGCGTCTCGGGGACGTAGCGCAGCACCTCGCTGGGCAGGATGGCGTGGGTGAGCCGGCCGCCGGCGGCCAGCGCCTCGGGCAAGGTGGTGGCGATGGGCTGGAACGGGTTCCAGCGCCCGGTCACGAAGCTGGTCAGCGAGATGTCGGTGCCGGCCGCGGGCGCGAAGCCGTGCTCGAACCAGACGGCGCCGTCGAGCAGCGCCGACAGGTGCGGGAAGGCGGCGCGCACCGCCGGATCACGCGGCACCTGATCGGCGCGCAGCGCGTCGACCGAGATGACCACGAGGTTCATGGCCCGGGTGCGCTCGAGCACGGCCGCGATGGCGGGGCGCTGGCGCCATTCCTCCAGCGAGCGGACCACCGCCTCGTCGACCACCGGCGCCCGCACCACCGCGTCGGTCCCGTCGCAGTCCTCGTCCTTGCCGTTGCCGGGCACGTCGCGCGCGCCGGCGTGGCGGGCGGCGTCGCCCTCGTCGCAGTCGCCGCCGCCGAGCAGCGCCGAGTAGCCGTCGCGGTCGAGATCGAACACCGCCCGCGCCGCCCGCACCAGGTGACGGGCGTCCTCGGCGCGAGTGGCCACGATCCGGCGATCGCCGGCGTGATCGAGGCCGAAGGCGAGCGCGCTCACGGCGCCGACGACGACCACCGCGCCGGTGGCGATCCGCTGCGCGCGCGTTGGCCGGCCCTGCCCCAGGCCTAGCCCGAGTGCGATCGCCCCGAGGGTGAGGGTCCCGAACGTGAGCGCGATGTGCAGATCGGGGTAGCCCGAGCGGAACATGAGGCGGTTGGCGCCATCGAGCGCGACCGCGGCGAACAGCAGTACGAGCGCCAGCGCGACGCGCGAACCGGGCCCGGCACGCAGGATCGCTCCGCCGAGAAAGACCGCCGCGGCGATGGCGATCCAGGCCAGCACCGGCACCGCGTACGGCGCCACCGACGCGCCCGGCAGGGTCGCCGCGAACGCGCCCTGGAACAGGCTCTGGCCCAGCGGCACGCCGATCGCCAGCGACGGAGCGGCGATCAGCACCGCCGTGAGCAGGTGCCCGAGGCCGAGCCGCGCCGCGATCCGGTAGGTCGCGATCGTCGCGAGCCCGACCAGCGCCCCGGCGCCGGCGAACAGCGCGTACAGCGCGACCGCGAGGCTGCCGTTGCCGAGCTGGCCGAGCAGCGCCAGCTCGGCCAGCGCGAGCAGCGCGCCGCTCAGAGCGCCGGCGGCGACCGGATCGGCGAGCCAAGCACGGAACGCCCGCATGAAGCGGGAAGTCTTACATCAACGACGGCACAGCACGAAGTAATGGTCGAGGGGACGTTCGCCCTTGAACGCCGCGCCGATCGACACGTGCGCCGAGACCCGGCGCATGAAGTCGCGGGTGCCGGCGTAGACGAAGCGCTGCAGCCGCCAGTCGTTGGGCACCACGGTCGGCCAGCCGGCGGCGACCGGCCCGTCGGGGACCTGGAAGTAATCGACCACCACGGGCCCGCGCGCGGTCCAGTGCGGGCGGCCGTCGGTGGGGATGGCGACGAAGAAGCCGGGGCCCACGACCTTGCGGGTCGGACCCTCGTTGTAGCCGAACAGGCGCGGGCCGTGGCCGTTGACCGGCGGGCGGCAGAAGCGTTTCTGGAAGCGGCGCAAGGGCGGCGGCAGGGGCAGCGTGTTGAAGCCCTCGTGGATGACCTCCTCGCGCTCGCCGGCGTCGCCGACGAAGTGGGCGAGGTCGATGGGCCGCGCGTGCGCCGCCTTCTCGTACAGCATGCGCTGGCGGGCGCGGCCGAGCGCGCCGACCTCGCCCCAGCGCGTGTCGCCGGCCAAGGAATCGAGATAGGAGCCGATCGCGGCGATGGTCGAACGGTCGTCGTCGATCAGGCGGGCGAGCTCGCTCATGGGCCGACTGTACGCTCGAGATCGGGCGCGGGCACCGTCACGGGCCGGTGAGCGCAAATCAGCGGTTCGGCGGATACTTCTGCAGCTTGCGTTGCAGCGAACGGCGGTGGATGCCGAGCCGGCGCGCGGCCTCGCTGATGTTGCCGCCACAGTCGGAGAGCACGCGGTTGATGTGCTCCCACTCGGCGCGGGCCAGGCTGGGCGCGCGGTAGTCGCTCTCGGGCGGCACCAGCGGCGGCGCCTGCCCGCGCGCGAACGCGGCCAGGATCTCGTCGGCGTCGGCCGGCTTCTGCAGGTAGTAGGTGGCGCCCAGGCGAACCGCGTCGATGGCGGTGGCGATGCTGCCGTAGCCGGTGAGCACGACGATCTTGGTCTGGGGATCGATCTCGAGCAGGGCCTTGACCAGCTCGAGGCCGCTCTTGCCCGGCATCTTCAGATCGAGCACGGCCAGCTCGGGGGACTCGCCCCGGGCCAGGGCCACGGCGCTGTCGAAGTCATGGGCGCTGGCCACCTCGTAGCCGCGCTCGACGAAGGCGCGGGCCATGCGGTTGCGGAATACCTCGTCGTCATCGACGAGCAAGAGAGACGGATTGCTGGTGTCCGCGGTCATGGCCACCGTTAGATAGCAGAACCCGGGGCGGCCGTTGCGCGGGATCCGCCGCGGAGACGCTCTCGGCGCCGGGCCCGGGCCTCCACGTCGACGGGGACGGTCACGGTCACCCGCGTGCCCTGGCCTTCGTGCGAATCGAAGGTCATGGCCCCGCCCAGGCTCTCGAACACGGCCCGGGCCAGGAACAGGCCCAGGCCCATGCCGCGCCCCGGCTGCTTGGTGGTGAAGAACGGCTCGCCGATGCGGGCCAGGAGCTCGTCCGACATGCCCCGCCCGCGATCGACCACGTCGATGGCGAGGACGTCGGCGCGCAGCACCGCCGACATCGTGACCTGGGCCTCGGGCGGCGACGCGTCCTGGGCGTTGGTGATGAGCGAGCGCAAGGCCTGGCTCACCGCACGCGCCGGCAGGCGGACCTCGACGGCGGCGATGTCGGCGGCGAGCTGGCGCACCACCGGCGGCTCGTTGCGGGCGCCGGTGAGGGCCTCGTCGAGGAGCGCGGCGACAGTGACGTGGGACAGGCTCTCGCCGGCGGCGCCGGCGCCGCCCGCCATCTGATCGAGGATCGCGCGGCAGCGCCCGACCTGCTCGCGGATGAGGCGGGCGTCGTCGACCAGGGCCGGATCCTTGCCGGCCAGCGCCCGTTCGAGCTCCTTGGCCACCAGCGCGACTGTGCCCAGCGGCGTGGCCAGCTCGTGGGCAGCCCCGGCCGCCATGGTGGCGAGCGAGGCCAGGCGCTCCTGGCGCGCGCCGAGGTTGCGGGCTTCGGCCAGCTCGTGCTCGCGGGCGGCGAGGGCGTCGGTGACGCGGAGCAGGAAGTGCACGATGAACGCCGACGACACGCCCAGCGCCACCCACATGCCGATCATGCGCGTGCGATCGGCGATGGGCAGCGGTTCGTGATCGACGAGCAGGAGACCGAACCCGGCGAACGAGAGCGCCACCAGCGCCCACGTCCACGCGGCGTGGAGGATGACGGTAGCCAGCGCGATCTGCACCAGGTAGAGGAAGCCGAACGGATTGAGCGGCCCGCCGGTCAGGTAGAGCAGCCCGGTGAGCAGCGCGACGTCGAGCGCCATCATCGCGGCCTGGCGGCGCTCGCTGATCACGCCGCCGCGGCGGTGGTGCAGCTCGAGCGCCAGGTTCGAGACCAGGCCGACCACCACCAGCGCCACCAGCGGGCCGATCGGCAGAGCCGTGCCCAGCGCCGAGCGCGCCACCAGCACCGTCCCCGCCTGCCCCGCGACCTGCGCCCAGCGCAGCTTGATCAGCCACAGCGCGTTGACCGCGGTGCGATCGGGGATGGCATCGAGCCGCGGCGAGACCGGCATCACGGCCACTCTATCTCCAATCCGTCGGATGAGCGCCGGAGCGTCCACGTCCAGGTCCACGACGACGTCCACGGTCACGAGATCGTCAACGATCACGCTCACGTCCACGCTCACCTCGCACGATGATCGTGATCGTGGCCGTGATCGTGATCGTGGTCGTGATCGTGGTCGTGATCGTGATCGTGATCGTGGTCGTGATCGTGATTCGTGGACGTGGACGTGGACGGCCGGATCTGTACCGCCGTGTTACCGTCGGACGATGCGACGCGCCCTCGGCGGTCTCCTCATCCTCGCCGCCACCGCCGGCCCTGCCGGCGCGCAAGCCGTATGGTTCTCGGCGGAGGTGGTTCACACCGAGGGTCGGTGGACCACCGATGGGTCGCGCATCGTCACCAACGCCACCCTGCGCCTCGCCGACGGCACCTCGCGTGTGGTCAGCCAGCTCGGCGGCCACGCCGACGGTTACACCATGGTGGTGTGGGACGATCAGGTCCCGCTCGAGCCCGGCCTGCGCGTGCGCGTCGCCGCCCACGCCGGCACCACCACCTGGGTGGCCGACGACGTCATCCTGCTCGACGGCGGCACCCGGGCGCCGTCGGTACGGACGGTCACCCGCAAGAGCGCGACGCCGCTGTACTGGGCCAAGAGCTGTAGCCGGATCATCCGCGGCGTGGAGGGGACCAGCGCGGTGGCCGGCGATGGCGAACAGGCCACGATGCTGGCGGCGCTGGCGACCTGGAACACCGCGGTCGGCGGCTGCTCCTTCCTCGACCTCGCCGACGGCGGTACGGAGGATCGCGAGGTCGGCAAGGACTTCGTCAACGTGATCAAGATCCGCGACGCTCGCTGGTGCCGGCCTCCGGTCGACGGCGACGACGAGCGCTGCTTCAATGCCCAGGCCGCCGGCGTCACCACGGTGACGTTCGTCGACGATCCCGAGGACGAGCGCGACGGCGAGATCGTCGACGCCGACATCGAGCTCAACAACGTGACCTTCCGGCTCACCGTCAACGGCCAGGGCACCGGCACCGCCGCATGCGACGCCGATCTGTCCAACACGCTGGTCCACGAGCTCGGCCACCTGCTCGGCCTCGAGCACACCTGCCGCGGCCCCGGCGATCCCGCGCGCGTCGATCACACCGGCGCGGCGGTGCCGCTGTGCACCGAGACCAGCGATCCGGTCATCACCGAGGCCACGATGTACCCGTTCCAGATGTGCGGCGAGACCAAGAAGTCCTCGCCCGAGCCCGACGACGTGCAGGGCATCTGCGGCTCGCACCCGCTCGCCGACGATCCTGGCGCTTGCGAGCCGCCCGACGAGCTCGGCGGCGGCTGCTGTGGCACCTCCCGCGGCGGCGCCAGCGCGGCCGCCCTGGCCCTGGTCGTCCTCGGCCTGGTCGGTGGTCGCCGCGGGGGTCGCCGCGGTGCGCGTCTCAGTGCGCGTCTTCGTCGGTCAGCTCCTCGACCGTAGCGAGGACGTCCTTCACATCGAGCAGCCGCAGCTTGTCGTCCCAGGGCACGCGCACCCCGGCGTCCTTGCGGAACAGGACCTTGGCGCCGTGGGGCACGCCCGAGACGTTCTCGGCCACCTCTTCCGACGTCGGCCGATCACGCGCGACCTCGACCACCTCGCCGAACATCGCCTCGTCCTGGGCCTCCTTGGCGCCGGCCGGCAGGTAGAGGCCGGCGTCGGTACGTTCCTCACCGGCCAGCATCCGCACCAGCACGCGCATGCCCAGGGGCATGATCAGACGGTGATGCTTGCGAGGACGGTCGAGCTCGGCGGACAAGGTCCCGCACGATAGCGCGCGTCCCACACGAGTTGATCCGACCGGGCACGCTTCTTCGACCGGCGGAAACAGGAGTGGGGGTATGGGGGACGCGATCGTCCCCCATCTGAGGACGCGTAGCGTCCGGACGAGGCTGACGCGCCGACACACGAACGATCGAAACGCCACGGGTGCGCCGCGACGGGCGCGGCGCAGATGGTCCGAGGAGGCTCGGATAAGGTCGGAGGCGCGTTAGCGCATCACAACGGTCGTTCGAAGACCTGCGCGCCGTGGGTCTCGCTGCATCGTACGCGGCTCACCCCGGCGCCTCTCATCTCGGCCGCGTAGCGGGCGAGGATCTCGCCCAGCCGGGCCTCGCCGCAGAACGCCGAGCGCACGTCGAGCAGATCCCCGAACACGTCGACGGTCGAGTACAGCCGCTCGCCGGCCAGCTCGCCCTCGAGCGCGTCGGCGGCGTACGCCGGATCGGGCTGATTGGGATCGCGCGGCGGCTGCAGCACGTCGGGCTGCTCGGGCGGAGGCGCCTGGGTGGCGACGCCGGAGCCGCGTTCGATCTGCCCGCCGACCGCCACCGGTTTCTTGCTGCCCCGCTGCGTGGCCCACAGGGCGATCCCGGCGCCGAACACGACGATCACCGCGATCCACATCCAGCCACTGCCGCCGCCGCCGCTCCCAGCGTCGAGAACCTCGATGCGCTCGCTGGTGGTGCCGCCGCCCATCGACGCACGCTTCACACGTGTCGCCATGCCGGGCATGGGGACGTGACACTTCGGGCACTTGGTGTACCCGATCATCACGTTGATCCCGCACGCGGGGCAGGGCTGGGAGGTGCCCTCCGTCATCCCGGAAATTGTACGCGAGCCAGTCGCGACCCTCCACAAACCGGCGGTCACGCCTAGGGTACGAGCTTGTAGCCGTACCCGTACACGGTCAGGATGTGCCGGGGATTCTTCTGATCTTCCTCCAGCTTGCGCCGCAACTTGACAATGAAGTTGTCGACCGTGCGGTTGGTAGGAGATCCCTGTACACCCCAGACCTTCTCGAGCAGCTCGTCGCGGGAAACGGCGTCGTCGGCGCGCTCGCGCAGGAGCTTGAGGACCTCGAGCTCGTAGAAGGTGAGGCGCTTGCTCTGCCGTCCCCTGGTCAGGGTGTGCTTGCGGGCGTTGACCGTCCACGGTCCGATGGCGAAGGCCTCGTCGGTGGCGGCGAGGCGGGCCTGGCGCCGGAAGATGGCGTTGATGCGGGCGATGAGCTCGGCCACCGAGAACGGCTTGGTGACGTAGTCGTCGGCCCCGGAGTCGAGGCCTCGGACCTTGTCGGCCTCCTGGGCCTTGGCGGTGAGGATGATGATCGGCACCACCGGGTCGCGCTCGCGCAGGGCCTCGCAGATGCGGTAGCCGTTGTCGTCGGGGAGCATGAGATCGAGGAGCACCAGGTCGGGCTCCCACGCCGCGGCCGCGTCGAGCCCGGCCCCGCCGGTGCCGCACGCCTGCACCTCGAAGCCCTCGAAGCCGAGCGCGTCGGTGAGGCCGCGCACGATGTCGGGTTCGTCCTCGATGACGAGGATCTTGCGGGCACTCTCGCTCACGCGGCGGTCATATCACGAGCGGCCTCGGCGGGCAGCCAGAGGGTGAAGGTGGCGCCCTGGCCGGGCACGCTGTCGACCTTGACGCCGCCGTGGTGAGCCGCGGCGATGCGCTCGACCAGCGCCAGGCCGATGCCGGAGCCGCGGATCGGCTTGAGGCGCACCGCGCGGGCCCGGTAGAAGCGCTCGAAGATGCGCTCGTGCTCGTCGGGATCGATGCCCGGGCCGAAATCGCGCACGGTGATGACGATGTGTGGGCCCTGGCCGTGCGCCGCGACCTCGATGCGTTTTCCGTCGGCGGCGTACTTGATGGCGTTGTCGATGAGGTTGAGCACTGCCAGGGTCAGCGCGTTGTTGTCGACCCGCGCCGGCGCCAGGTCCTCGTCGACCTCGACCGTGCAGGTCATGCCGGCGGCGGCGAGGCGATGGGTCGACAGCTCGACCGCGCGGGCGACGATCTCGCCGACGACGCCGGGCGCGAACTCGTAGATGTCGACGCCGCGCTCGATCTTGGCGAAGTCGAGCACGTTGTCGATCAGGCGAGCCAGGCGCACGCTCTCGCGCCAGATCACCTCGGCGTACTCGGTGGCCTGGGCCGGGGTCTTGACCCGGCCCGCGGCCAGCATCTCGCCGAACATGCTGATGATCGAGAGCGGCGTCTTGAGCTCGTGGCTGACGTTGGAGATGAAGTCGCTCTTGAGCGCGTTGGCCTTGCGCTCGCGGCGCACGGCGTAGAGCAAGATGGCGAGGCCCGACGTGATCACGGCCAGCGCGAGCCCGATGAGGACGATGTCGATGACCGTGCGGCGGCCGCGCGCGGCCTGGGTGCCGGCGTCGCGCTGGGCCACGCGCAACCGCCACTGGCTCAAGGTCTCGGCAAAGGGGAGCTCGATCACCGCGGCGCCGCGCTCGCGGAACGGCACGCCGAACACCAGCTCGCCGGACTCGTCGACCACCTGGTAGAGGCGCGGCGAGCGCACGCCGAAGAACTGAGGGAAGACGTTGGCGACCAGGTGGACCACGTCGGCCTCGACCACGACGTAGTAGGCGCGGCCGTTGTGGCTGCGCCGCGAGTACGCGAACAGGTACGGGCTGCCGTCCAGGGTCAGGTGCTGGTGGGCGCGAGTGCCCTCGGCGAGCATCCGCAGCTCGAGCGCCGGGACGACCTCGGACTCGAAGAAGGCGAGGAACGCCGGGCCCCGGGTCACCGGGTCCGACACGTAACCGCTGGGAAGAACGCGGAAATCCGGACCGAGCACGAACACCGAGACGACCGGCGCCTGGAGATCGTGCACGAGTGCGGCGAGATCAGGGAGTCGGTCAGGATCGATCGACGCGAAGAGCTTCTCGTCGACCTCCAGGATCGGAGTCTCGATGCCGATGATCTTCTCCTCGGCGAGCTCCCGCATCGTGTCCTGGATGATCGCCCGCTCGCGCGACGAGGCCTCGGCGGTGTAGCTGTATCCGTAGTAAGCGAGGGCCGCCGCGGACGCCAAAACGGCGAAAATAATCGCGTTTATGACCAGGAGACGGCGCATCCCGCGGGATCCTCATACCACGCCGAAATCGCGATCCCGCGCTGCTTCTTGTAAGTGGGGATGGTTGCTCGTGAAGCGCTGTCCGTGTTAGGACGCTGACTGAACGTGAGCGCCGATTCCGGATTGGGGTCCGGAGCGGAGCGGAATTAGGCACTTAGGCAAGCCACCCATGGATTCTATCTTTGACGAAGACGTGGACGAGGTGGGCGGCGAGATCGAGGCGTACTGCCCGTCGCCTCGGTGCAAAGCCGACACCACGCACACGATCATCAGCATGTACGAGGACGAGGTTCGCCGCGTCCAGTGCGTGGTCTGTGGCGAGGTGCACGCGTACCGCAAGCCACGCGGCGACGGTCCCGAGGAGGGCGGTCCAGAAACGGCCGCGGCGCCCAAGCGGGCCTCCTCGGCGAAGGCCACATGGAAGGAAGCGATGGGTCGGGCGACCGAGCCCGACCTCGCCAACTGCCGTCCCTACTCCATCCGCGACACCTACGAGATCGGCGACGTCGTCGCACACCCCAAGTTCGACATCGGGTTCGTGATCGAGCTGCTGCCTGACAACAAGGTCGCGATGGTGTTCCGCGACGAGCCGGAGCCTCGCATCCTGGTTCACAACCGCGGTGACCTGGCGACGCAGATGCCGGGCATCAGCGAGATCCCGCCGCCGCGCGACGCCAAGAAGAAGAAGCGTCCCAAGAAGAAGGACGACGGCGGCGCACCCATCTCGGTCCGCACCGAGGCCGACGTCAACGGCGCCCTCGAGAAAGCCCGCAACGCCGCGGCCGCCAAGACCGAGGAGGGCCAGCGCGTCGTCACGTCGCGGCTCGCCGAGGAAAAGAAGAAAGCGAAGACCGGCAAGGGCGCCAAGGCCGATGCAAAGGCTGGCAAGGCCAAGGTGGCTGCGCCGGCCAAGCCGGCGCCGGCTGCCAAGGCCAAGCCTGCGAAGCCGGTCAAGCCTGCGAAGCCGGTCAAGGCCGCCAAGCCGGCCAAGAAGCCCGCGCCGGCCAAGAAGCCCGCGCCGGCCAAGAAGCCCGCGCCGGCCAAGAAGCCCGCGCCAGCCAAGAAGCCTGCGGCCAAGAAGCCCGCGGCCAAGAAGCCGGCCAAGAAGCCGGCCAAGAAGAAGTAGTCGCCCGGCCGTCAGGCCAGACGTGGGAGCAGCACCGTGAACTCGGTGAACCGCTCTTCTTCGGACTCGACGGTGATGAGCCCTCCGTGGAGCTCGACCAGTCCGCGCGCGATGAACAGGCCGAGGCCGGCCGAGTCGGGTCCCGACGAGGTGTGGTGCTTGGCAGGTTGCACGTCAGTGAACGGTTCGAAGATGCGGTGGCGGTGAGCGACCGGGATGCCGATGCCGTTGTCGCGCACGCGCAGCCGTGCCCAGTCGCCGGCGTAGGTCGCGGCCGGCGCGTCATCCACGGAGACGCGGATCTCGCCTCCCTCGGGGGTGTAACGGATCGCGTTGGAGAGCAGGTTCACGATGATCTGGTGCACCTTGTCGGCGTCGCCGGAGATGTCGGCGATGGGCACGAGGTCGGCGACGATCTCCTGGCGCTTGGCCTGGGCCAGCGGCGTGAGCTCGGTGATGGCGTCGTCGGCGACAGCACCCAGCGCCAGCGGCTCGCGCACCAGCCGCACCCTGCCGGCTTCGAGGCGTGAGAAGTCGAGCATCTCGTCGACCAGCCGCTTGAGCCGGTGGGCGTTACGCCGGATCGACGCCACCGGCCGCTCCATCGGCTCGGTCAGATCGCCGAAGCGACTCTCCACCAGGAGGTCGAGGTAACCCACGATGCTGACCAGCGGAGTGCGCAGCTCGTGGGCGACGATCGAGATGAACTCGGCCTTGAGCTGGCTTTGCCGCTCGAGCTCGGCGTTCTTGCGCAGGAGCTGGGCCTCGGACTCGGCGAGCGCGCGGGTGCGCTGGAGGACGCCCTGATCGATGTTGGAGGTCATGGCCTCGAGCTCGGCGCGCTTGTCGGCGAGCTCGCGGGTCCGCTCCTCGATCTGCTGCTCCATGCGGGCCGCGACCTCGAACAGCTCGGCCTGGGTGGGGACCGCCGCCTTGCGCTCCGAGCGAGCGATCAGCACCTCGATCGTCCGGCGGGCAGCGCGCAGCTCGAGCTCGAGCCGCACCACGGGATCGCTGGTTCCGGCCACGCCGGCGTCGGGAGACGGTCGCTGTCGCCGCCGCCCACCACCGCGTCCCGCGCGATCGTTGCCGTCAGGCATCGGAGCCTCCCAGGGCCAGCGCGGCAAGCGTGTGATTGACCAGGAGCGGCCCCGATTGCTCGCCGAAGCTGTGGAAGCCGCTGACCGGCAAGCTGGCGTAGACGTCGTCGAGGGCGCCGGTGGCGCCCCGGCTCACCGCCTCGAGGTGTCGCCCCAGGCACGAGAACGCCAGGACGGCATCGAGTGAGCCCAGGCGCGCGTTGGCGCCGGCCAGCGCACCGCGGGTCTGCGCCACCATGTCGCCAGGACGCATGATGCGCAGCACCGCGCCCTCGTCGACCGCGGCGGCCAGGCGCAGCTCGTCGCCGGTCACGCCCGACACCGAGCGCACGTAGGGCCGGCCGCCGACGTAGATCGCGAACGGGAAGCGCGCGGCCAGCGCGTTGTCGAGGGGACCGTTGGCGCCCGCGGCCCGGATGACCTCGGCGTAGCGCTTCACGGCCGGGAAGCCGTCGAGCTCGTTCACCAGCCGGCGCACCGGATCGGCGCCGGTGACCACGACCCGCAGCGGCGTCGGGATCATGTGCTCCGAGGTGATCACCTCGAACGAGCCCTGCGGCGCCAGCACGACGACGAGGCCGGCGTCGCGGTGCGCGACGCCACCGTGGAACACCGCCGCCATGCGCAGATCAGTGCCGGGCACCGTGCCGCGAGGCACGTCGTAGGCGTCCGAGGCGGCACCGCCGACGAAGCCGATGCGCGGCGCGCTGGCCGCCGTACCCAGGCAGAAGCCTTCGGCCATCGGCGAGCGGCCGTCGACCAGGGTGATGGCCACGTGGCGCGCCGGGTCGAGCTCGTCGGGCGTGAGCTCGAGCGCATGGGCGGCGTCGGCGACCGCGGCCCGCGCCGACTGGATCGGCCCGCGCGACAGCTCGGCGGCCAGCCCGACGCCGGCCTTGACCCGGACACCGTCGAGCAAGAGGCCGACCGCGGTCTGGGT
Source organism: Myxococcales bacterium (assembly GCA_005779305.1). Taxonomy (GTDB): domain Bacteria; phylum Myxococcota_A; class Polyangia; order Haliangiales; family Haliangiaceae; genus UBA2376. The sequence continues at coordinate 5,738 of SXJR01000365.1, read as the reverse complement.
CGACGCCGGTCCGGAGATCTCGCCGAACGACGTGCAGCCGATCACCCGCGCCGGCGCCAGACGCTCGTGCAGCGCGGCCGCGACCTGCGATGGATCGAGCACGCTCGACACGAACGTGATCACCAGCGCGCCCGCCGTGGGTTGGAGCGCCGCCGCAAGATCATCGGCGACCTGACGCGGTGCACGCGCGGCGACGCACGCGCGGCGCACCGCGCGGTACCCCCCGCCGGTCGCTTTGGCTCGCTGGGCCACGGCCGGACTATAGCGCCATCTCACGCGTCGCGACGCGCGGCAGGGGTGAATGGCCGGGGACCCGGCCAGAGGGAACGGGAAAGTCCCTGCTGAAAAGTTGCCCCCGGACGCGTGTGGTCGCTTGCATAAGGGCATGGAGAAGCTTTGCAGCACCTGCGGGACGTCGTTCCGCCCTTCGTTCGTCTACCAGGTGGCCGTCGTCGGGGACGGTCAGCGCGGTTACTACTGTTCCCTCGACTGCCGCAAGCACGGCCTCGGCGACGAGGCGTTTCGCGCCCGCCGCGCGCGCCGCATCGCGGTGCTCAACCAGAAGGGTGGCACCGGCAAGACCACGACCTCGGTGAATCTCGCGGCCGGCGTCGCCGAGCGCGGCCACAAGGTGCTGCTGGTCGACACCGACGCGCAGGGCAACGTCGGCGTCTCGCTCGGCGTGCACGGCGAGAAGTCGCTGTACCACGTGCTGGTCGAGAGCGCCGATCCCACCGAGGTCGCGGTGCCGGTGCGCAACCACCTCGACGTGATCACCAGCGACGCGACGCTGGCCGCCGCCGAGATCTGGCTGGCGCGTCAGGAGCCGGGGGCGCGCTCGCGGGTCATGACCAAGCGCCTCAACCTGATGCAGGTGTCGCGGCGCTATGACTACGTGGTCATCGACTGTGGACCCTCGCTCAATCTACTGAACCAGAACGCGCTGTCGTACGCCGACGAAGTCGTCATCCCCGTCACCTGCGACTACCTGGCGCTGGTCGGCGTGAAGCAGGTGCTGCGCACCATCAAGGACGTCGAGCGCCACCTCGGCCATGCCGTGCGGGTGTCGGCGGTCCTGCCCACGTTCTACGACGGACGAACCCGCCTGGCCCGCGAGGTGCTCGAGACGCTCCAGGGTCACTTCAAGCAGAAGTGCCTCGAGCCGATCCGCAACAACACCCGCCTGGCCGAGGCGCCCAGCCACCGCAAGAGCATCTTCGAGTACGCGCCGCAGTCTCACGGCGCGGCCGACTACAACCGGGTCGTCGACTGGCTCCTGGCCTCGACGGCGACCCAGCAACAGAGCACCGGCGACACCACGGTCGCAGCCTGAAGGAAGGAAGCGACATGAAGGACGACAAGCTGCTACAGCACGACCCGCTCTCCGAGGCGGATCTCATCCTGCGCGACGACTTCTACGGGCGCGGCGCACCGGCGCCTGCGCCCGGCAAGAAGGGCGGGCAGGCGCGCCCTACCCACTACAAGGTCATCTGCATCTCGATGTACACCAAGGACCTCGAGGAGCTCGAGGCCAAGGTGCACGAGCTCAAGCGACGGGGCTGGACCAAGGCCAACAAGTCGCACCTGATCCGGCTGGCCCTGTCGCAGCTCGATCTCGACAAGCTGCCCACGCCGCGCCAGTAGCCCAGCGAGCGATCAGCGAGCGATCAACAGTGACTCCGCGTGCACGGGGTCACGGGGTTGGTCCGAGGTCTGTCGGGACATGTCCAACTGAGCGCGACGTCGCGGGTCCGCTAGACCCGCCAGCTCGCCTACACCGGCGAGGTCAGGATCAACCTGGCGGCGTGGTCACGGATGAGCTTCACGACCAGGTCATTGATCGTGTCACCTCGATCGATGCCCTCGAGGTAGTGCGAGGCCAGGCCCATGTACTCCTTGTACAGGGGCTCGAACTCTTCGAAGCCGAGCTTCTGGATGAGGCGGCCCTGGTGCTTGGCGAACTCGCCGGGAGCGAGCGGCCCGACGGACTCGCTGAAGCGCCGCAGGTAACCCTCGTATTCGGCGGCGACGTCCTCTGGCATCGACGCAGCGAGCGTAACACGCGGCGGTCAGGACGCGCGGCGGTCAGGACGCGCGGCGGTCAGAACGCGCGGTTCAGCCCGACGGTCACCACGTGCGAGATGTCGGTGCGCTTCGACGACGTCGCCGGGCCGTCGGCACCTACGACGCGGACCGAGGCGCCGGTCCACTTGGTGGCCGCATATCCGAGCCGATAACCGGCGCCCAGCTTCCAGGCGCCCTTCCAGTCGTACATGCCGAGCAGGTTGATGGTGGCGGCCTGAGCCTTGTCGACGGCGCCGTCCTCGATGCCCTGGGTCTGCTTGCGGCTGCCGGGATAGATCGCGTCGAGCGCGGCCTCGGCGCCGATCTTCTTGGTCAGCCGCGGCATGCGCATCGAGACGCCGAAGGTCGGCCCCTTGAAGGTCTCGGCCGGGATCTTGGCCAGGTTGTTGAGGTTGCCGACGGCGAACACGCCGTAGTGATAGCCGAGCCGCACCCAGGCGGTCATGCCGCTCTTCTTGTGGAAGTCGTAGCCACCGAGGAGCCGGACATCGATGTCGTGGGTCTTGAAGCCGATGTCCTCGGCCATCATGCCCGCCGCGTAGCGGATGCCCGGGGTGGCGACGCAGCCGAGGTAGTCGAGCCCGGCGCCGAGGAAGTAGTCCTTCTTGTAGGCCATCACCAGCTCGCCCCCGACGGCGAGGCTCACCGCCGTCGATCCGAAGTCGTAGTCGGGTGGCGGGCTCTCGGCCGCGGCCGGTGCGGTGGCGTTCGAGGTGAACTTGCCGCCGACCTGGGCGAAGCCGAGGCGGGTGGTGGCGCCGAACGCGCGCTTCTTGCGGTCGCCGCCGCCGTCGGAGGCACCGACCGCGTCGGCCAGGATCCAGCCGGCAGCGCCCTCGTCGTCCTCGACCCGGATCCACTTGCCGGATTCGGCCTCGTCGAGAACGATCAGCTGCGCGCCGCGCTTCACGGTCAGGAGCGGCTTGGCCTTCTTCGACATGCGCGGGTACAGCTTGGCCTTCTTGGCGGTCACCGTGACCATGCGCAGGGTGTCGGCGTCGTCATCGGCGTCATCGTCATCGTCGTCGCCACGATCGTCGTCGTCATCGTCGTCGTCGTCGCGACCACGGCGGCGGTCGCCGTCATCATCGTCGTCGTCGTCATCGGCGCGCGAACCGCGACCGGTCTCGTCGTCGTCGTCATCGCCCTCGGAGGCCTCGCGGCCGTCGCCGCCATCGTCCTCGACCGCATCGCCACCCACGCGATCCTCCGGAGCGCCACCCGACCAGCCGCGGCGGGTGCTGCGCCCGTCGACGAACGGCCGGCGCCGCGTGTTGCGGGGAACGTCGCGAGCCTCGAGCGCGACCACGCTCGACTGCGTCACCCAGCCGGTTCGGCCGTTGACACGAACCTTGAGCCAGCGGCCCTGCTTGGCAACCACGGTGAGGGTCTTGCCTGCAGCGACCTTGGTGACGACACCCGACTGCTCGCCCGTCCGCTTGTAGACCTTGGTCGACTTGGTGGTGCGCACGCGGTCGGCCTCGGAGCGGCCGGCGGTCAGGGCAAGGACCAGGCAGATCCAGGCGGCGGTGATGCCGGCGAGCCGAGCCCACGACCGGGCCCTGGGAAGGCGAGTCATGGATGGATTCTCCTACAACCCGCGTGCCGACGCCGCCTGGAACGCCGATCCAGGCACTTGCGCGGACCGACCGCCGGCCAACCCCCTGAAATCAAGCCCCGGTTCGTCAGAGTCGATGCCGGGCTGGGAACTCGAGCCCCGGGGTTGGCATGCCCCCGACCAGGTTTCGCGGGCGATCGCGCGCGGAGGGGGAGGTACCAAGGTGAGTCCGCGTATTAAGATGCGGGTCCAGTCGCCCATCCTGGAGCGTTCGCTTCATGTCCTTCGCCAGCAAGAAACACTTCGCGGGTCAACACATCGCGCTCACGGTTGAGGCGCCGGGTTTCACCGAGACCGCGTTCATCAAGGTCGCCGAGGGCGGCATGATCAAGGCGGCCACGGTCGAGGAGCCCAACGCCGGCTACAACCTGCGCGAGCGCCACACCGGCGTGCGCGAGGTCGAGCCGCTCTCGCTCGAGTTCGGCATGGCCGGCTCGAAGTGGGCGCTGACGCTGATGGAGCAGATCGTCGACAGCCAGCTCCACAACAAGTTCTCCGGACAGATCATCCACGCCGACACCAACTTCGAAGGCCAGTACACCTACCAGTTCCTCAACGCGCTGGTCACCGAGTTCTCGCTCCCCAAGCTCGACGCCAAGAGCAAGGAGTACGCCTTCCTCAAGATGAAGGTGCAGCCCGAGGCCATCGACTTCAACATCGCCAAGTCGCCCAAGCTGCCCCCGGCCAACTCCTCGCGCCAGAAGCACTGGATGTCCTCGGCGTTCCGCCTCACGATCGGCAAGGAGGACGTCGACGCGTCCTCGATCGAGGCGCTCAGCGTCAAGGTCGGGGCCAAGGCCTACCAGACCGGCGGCTTCATGCTCCCCCAGTACACCCCGACCGGGAAGCTGGAGATGCCCAAGCTCTCCTTCACGGTTCCCATGGGCGGCTGCGCCGCGCTGGTGAGGTGGTTCCGCGAGGCGGTCTGCAAGGAGAACACCGCAGAGGACGCCGCGGGTTACGAGAAGGACGCCATGATCGAGTTCCTGGACTCGACCCGCTCCAAGGTGCTCTACACCGTCGATCTCATGCGTTGCGGCCCCGAGACGTTCTCGCTGATCAAGGGCGATGACGCGACCACGCGCGCGATGAAGTTCGACTGCTACGTGACCAGCATGAAGCTGACGCCATCGGGCGAAGGCCTCATCTGATCAGCGCCACGTACAGATCGTAGAGCGCGTGCGCCCACACCGCGTGGGCGAGCGAGCGGAACCAGAAGACGAGCGCGAAGGCCGCGCCGGCAAGCACGCGGAAGGCAAACGCGCGCTCGTCCCAGGGCTCGCCCGCCCAGTGGTGCGCCGCCGCGAACACGAGCGACGACGCCACCAGCGCCGCCAGCCACGCAGCGCGCGGACGCACGCCGGCGCGCACCAGGAGCGCACCGAGACCGGCGAACGCGCCCAGCCGGAACAGGAGCTCCTCGTGGATCCCGGCGCCGAGCGCGGCCACGGCGTCGTCGCCGGCGCCAAGGCCGAGCGTGCGGGCCAGGATCACGTCGATCACGGCGGCGAGGGTGAGGCCGTAGATCGCCGCCTCCATCACCACCGGCGCGGCGATGTCGAGGGAGAGCGCAGCGCGGCGACCACCACGGCCGAGCCAGCCCAGAAAGCCGACGGCGAGCGCGGCGTAGACCAGGAGGTAGATCTGCCGATCTTGACCGCACAGTCGCCACAGGCCGCGGCTGGGGAGATCGACGGTGCTGATGGTGCCGGCGAGCAGCGCACCCACGCCGTAGGCGAGGACCAGCGGGAACACCAGTGCCAGGCTGGCGCCGAGTTCGCCGTGGCCGTACCAGGCGGGGGCCGTGCGTGTGGCCGGGGCCTTGCGGGCGGCCGGGCTCATCGCCGCCCTCCCCGGCGAGGACGCGGCAAGCGGTGCCGGGGGACGCGCTTCTCGGCGCGCATGCGCGCGCCCGGCGTCATGTCCGGCGGACGGACCGTCGCCACGACCGCGTCTTCCCAGCGCAGCACCTCGGCGGCCACTCGTTGCAGCGCCGCGGCGTCGAGCGGCGTCGGCGCGGCGGCAGGCGCGGCGG
>SXJR01000364.1 GCA_005779305.1 Myxococcales bacterium | reverse complement strand
GCGGCCCCGGCGCGCCGCGTCGAGCTGACGCGCGACGGCGAGAGCTGGACGGTCAGCGACGGCGCCGCGGCGGTGCGGGTGCGCGACAGCCGTGGCGTGCGCATGCTGGCGCGGCTGGTCGAGCGCCCCGACGAGGAGATCCACGTGCTGGCGCTGGCCGCTGACGACGAGCACGCGGCGCTGGTCGAGGGGGCGGCGCCGGCGGTGATGGACGCCGAGGCCCGGCGCGCGTATCGCGAGCGTCTGGAGGATCTCGACGAGGCCATCGAGCGCGCCGAGGCCACCGGCGACGCGCGCGGGTACGACCGGCTGGCCGCCGAAAAGGCGGCGCTAGCCAGGGAGGTCGGGCGGGCGATGGGCGTGGGCGGCGCCAGTCGGCGGGCTGGGTCGGCGGCGGAGCGGGCCCGGATCAACGTGCAGCGGCGGATGAAGGACGTGATCGCGCGGATCGGGGAGCAGGATCGTGGGCTGGGTGAGTACCTGGAACGGGCGGTGAGGACGGGGTCGTATTGCTGTTTTCGGCCGTGAGCGTACGGGGTTAGCTCGCGCAGAACGGTAAGGGCAAGGGCAAGGGCACGCGCAAGGAACACTTGTTCCTCGGTTCGTGACGCCAACCGGGCATGGAAGCGATCATCAACCTGCTCATCCCCGTCGTCTTCATCCTCGCGCTGGTGCTCGAGCGCGTCTTCCCCGCCCGCAAGCTGCCCCGGGTGCGCGGCTGGCTGTGGAAGGGTCTCGGCTTCTTCGCGATCGTCGGCGTGGTCAACGCGATCCTGCCGCCGCTGGTGGCGGAGGCGCTGGGACCGTACGCGCCGTGGTCGCTGGCGTCGCTCGGCACGATCGGCGGCGCGGTGGTCGGGCTGATCGCGACCGAGCTCGCGTCGTACTGGGTGCATCGCTTCATGCACCGCTACCAGCCGGTGTGGCGCTGGACCCACCAGATGCATCACAGCGCCGAGCGCATGGACATCGCAGGCGCGGTGTACTTCCACCCACTCGACATGGTGCTCGCCGTCTCGTTCGTGTCGATCGTGACCGTTCTGGTCGGCGCCAGCGCCGAGGCCGCGATGCTGGCCGGCTTCGCCGGGTTCCTGATGGCGATGTTCCAGCACCTCAACGTGCGGACCCCGGTGTGGCTCGGCTACATCGTGCAGCGCCCCGAGAGCCACTCGGTCCACCACGGCCGCGGCGTCCACGCCTACAACTACGGCAACCTCGCGCTGTGGGACCTGGTGTTCGGGACGTTCCGCAACCCGCGCGAGTTCACGGCCGAGACCGGCTTCTGGGACGGCGCTTCGAAGAAGCTCCTGCCGATGCTCATCGGCCGCGACGTCGGCGCGCCGTCGGCGGCGCGGTAGTATATCGGGGTGCGCATCGGCACACGCATCACGGTCGCCACCGCCCTGTCGGTGACCTTGACCCTCGCGATCTACGCGATGTTCGAGGTGCGTGGCCGCGACGCCGCTCGTCGCGAGGCGATCGAGAACGAGGCGCGGGCGACCGCGATGGCGATGCGGGCCACGCTCGAGGGCCTGGGATCGAAGGCACCCGAGATCGACCCGGCCGAGCTGACCCGCCAGCTCGACTTCGATCTCGGCCGCACCACGCCGTGGCGGGTGATGGTGGTAGCGGCCGACCCGCCGGGCACGGCGCCGGCGCTCGGCCTCACGGCGGCCCAGGCCCGACGGCTGCGGGCGCTGGCCGAGTCGCCGCAGCTCGCGCTGATCGAGCACGAGGCCGGCACGCTCAACTACGCCGTGCCGCTGCGGGCGACGTCGACGCGCGGCGTGATCGTCACCGGCATGCTCGAGCTCTCGCGCCCGACCCACAAGCTCGACGACGCCGCCCGCGGCGACATCTGGCGGGCGGCGTTGCTGGTGTTTCTGATCGCCGGCGTGGCGACCACGGCGGTGTGGCTGCTGACGCGCAGCCTGATGACCCAGCCCATGTCCAAGCTCCTGCGCGGCATCGACGACGTCGCCAAGGGCGACCTCTCGCACGTGCTGCTGTCCGAGCGCGACGACGAGATCGGTGCGGTCGCCAGCCGGTTCAACGACATGACGTTCTCGCTGCGCGAGTCGCGGGCCGAGACCCAGCGCCACAACGACGCCAAGTCGAGCCTCGAGCAGCGCCTGGCCCACACCGAGAAGCTGGCCACGATCGGCCAGATCGCCGCCGAGATCGCCCACGAGGTCGGCACTCCGCTCAACGTGATCGCCGGGCGCGCGCGCGCGACCCAGAAGAAGGTCGGCGACGTCGAGGCCGTCCACAAGAACGCCGAGATCATCGCCGAGCAGACCGCGCGCATCACCCGCATCATCCAGCGGCTGCTCGACTTCGCCCGCCGCCGCGTGGGGCCGCCCGGCCACGTGAAGGTGAACCTCAACGCGGTCACGCTCACCACCATGGAGCTGCTCGGCGGCCAGTTCTCGGTCGCCAAGGTGAAGACCCGGCTGGTGCGCGCCGAGGGCCTGCCGCCGGTGTCGGGCGACGGCGACCGGCTGCAGCAGGTCCTGCTCAACCTCCTGCTCAACGCCATCCAGGCCATGCCCGAGGGCGGCGCCGTCACGCTCGAGACCTCGGCGACGCGACGGCAGCGCCCCGGGCTCGAGCTGTCCCCCGAGCAGACCTTCGTGTGTCTCGAGATCAGCGACACCGGACCCGGCATCCCCGAGGACCGCCGCGACAAGATCTTCGAGCCCTTCTACACCTCCAAGGACGGCCAGGGCGGCACCGGGCTGGGCCTGGCGGTCTGCGCCGGCATCGTCAAGGAGCACGACGGCTGGATCGAGGTCGGCGACGCGCCCGACGGCGGCGCGCGCTTCCGGGTCTTCTTGCCCGGCGCCGACGAGAAGGCCGTGCAGCCGGCGGCCTAGAGCGCATCTCGATAACCATCGCCGGCTGCGACCGTCGCGCTGCGGGCGCCTCGGGTCGTACGTCCGATGCTCGCTCGTTTCGTGGGGCCACCAGGCGCCTCCCTGCGCTTCGGGCGTGCGCCCCGATCCGCCTCGCATCGCCAGGTCTCGCTCGACGCTGGTTATCGAGATGCGCTCTGACCCTCGCGCGGCGCGTGGTAGCTTCGCAGCGTGGTCGACTCGCCTGCCGCCACCATCCTCGTCGTCGAAGACGACGACGCCATGCGCGAGCTCCTGGTCGAGGAGCTGGGTGACGCGGGTTACCGGGTGCGGGCGGCGCCGGGCGGCCACCAGGGACTCGAGCTGGCGCGCAGCGAGCGGATGGATCTGGTCATCACCGACCTGCGCATGCCCGACCTCGACGGCTTCGACCTGATCCGCGACGTCGGGGCCCTGCCCGATCCGCCGCACATCTTGATGATCACCGCCTTCGGCTCGATCGAGACCGCGATCAAGGCGGTCAAGCTCGGCGCCTACGACTACATCACCAAGCCGTTCGAGATCGAGGAGCTCCTGCTCCTGGTCGGCAAGACGCTCGGCGAGCGCTCGCTGCGCCGCCAGGTAGCGCGGCTCCAGCGCGAGGTCGAGCGCCAGTACGGGTTCGAGAACGTCATCGCCCGCTCCGAGGCCATGAAGGAGGTGCTCGGCCTGGTCGCCCGCATCGCGGGCTCGACCGCGAGCGTGCTCATCACCGGCGAGAGCG
>SXJR01000363.1 GCA_005779305.1 Myxococcales bacterium | reverse complement strand
GAGGGCGGCGGCGAGGACGACGAGCCCGGTGCCGCCGCGCGCGCGCGCGCGAGCGAAGGCGCCGCCCACGAGCAGCGCGGCGCCGCCGTCGGCGGCCATCGCCGCGGCGTAAACCACGGGGAGCAGCGCGCCGGCCAGCACATCGCGGCTCTGGAGGTGGAACGCGAGCAAGGCCCAGTCGGCGAGGCCGAAGCCGACGAGCGCGACGCCGACGAGGTAGAGGGTGAAGGGGCGACCGAGCGTGGCTCGCGCGTCGGCTTCGCTGGCCGGCGCGAGCGAGCGGGGGTCGGGGACGCGCGCCCGCGCCGTGAGCAGGGTGAGGATGCTGAGCAGCGCCGGGATGCCGAGCAGGACGAACGCCCACTGGTAGCCCTCGAGCCCGTCGCCGCGCCACCACAGGACGGCCCCGACCGAGAGCGGCCCGATGACGGCGCCGAGCTGATCCATCGCCTCGTGGAGCGCGAAGCTCTTGCCGTGGCCGAGCTCGGCGGCGGCGAACGACAGGATGGTCGAGCGCGCGGGATTGCGGATCGCCTTGCCCAGCCGCTCGAGGACGATGAGCGCCGCCACCGCCTGCCAGCTCCCCGCGACGGCGAGGAGCGGGACGGCGACGAGGTTGGTCGAATATCCGATGATGGTGAGCGCCCAGTACGCGCGGGTGCGATCGGCGATGCGCCCGGTCAGGTAGCGCAAGCCGTACCCCACGAGCTCGCCGCTACCCGCGACGATGCCGACCGCCGTGGCGCTCGCCCCGAGGTGCGCGAGGTAGGGCCCGACCGCGCTGCGCATGCCTTCGTAACACGCGTCGGCGAACAGGCTCACCAGGCCCATCATGACCACGAAGGCGAGCGCAGCGCGCTTGCGCTCGCCGCCGTTCTCGACGCTCGGGCGGGTCGACGTCACGTCGACGGCAGGATACCGCGAGCCATCGCGCCTGGCGCCGGCGGCGCCCTTCTGGTGAGGCTCGTGGTCCGTACTCTCAGGTGCCCCAGACCTTCGCCGCCGCCGGCGCCTGCATGAGGAGCTGCCCCATCACGCCGCCCAGCTCTCGCGCGTCCCAGCGTGCGTCGCGCTCGATCTTCGCGCCCGGACGCCAGCCGTTCTCGATGGTGATGGTGCCGCCCGAGACGTCGAAGACGCGGCCGGTCACCGCGCTCGCCTGCTCGCTGGCCAGCCACGCCACCAGCGGCGCCACGTTCTCGGGGGCCATCGCGTCGAAGCCAGTCACGGGCGCCTTCATGGCCTCGGCGAATGCCGCCTCGGTCATGCGAGTCCGCGCCGCCGGCGCGATCGCGTTGGCGGTGACGCCGTAGCGCCCGAGCTCGGGCGCCGGCACCTGCGTCAGCGTTGCGAGCGCGCCCTTTGCCGCCGAGTACGCGGCCTGGCCGATCGAGCCCTGCAGCCCCGCCCCCGAGGTGGTGTTGATGATGCGAGCGTCGACGGGCTCGCCGCGCTTGGCAGCGTCGCGCCACCAGGCCGCGGCGTGGCGGGCCGGCGCCACGTGGCCCTTCACGTGGACCCGCATGACCGCGTCCCACTCCGCCTCCTCGCTGTTGACGAACATGCGATCGCGCAGGAAGCCGGCGTTGCACACCAGCACGTCGATCCGACCCCAGGTCTCGACCGCGAGCCCGATCAGCCGTCCCGCGTCGGCCCAGTCGGCGATGTCATGGCCACTGGCGATGGCCTGACCGCCGGCGGCGCGGATCTCGCTGACCACCTCGTCGGCAGGACCGGTGCTGCCGCCGCTGCCGTCGCGCTCGACGCCGAGATCGTTGACCACGACCCGCGCGCCGTGGCGGGCCAGCTCGAGGGCGTGGGCGCGGCCGAGGCCGCGCGCCGCGCCGGTGACGATCGCGACCCGACCGTCCAGGAAACCGGAAACGTCCGACATGGACGCCGTATAACACGCTTGTGGACCTTGGTGAAACATGTTCTATTTTGGCCGTGCGGTTCGGGTTCACCGAGGAGCAGGACGAGCTGCGGCGCAGCGTGCGCCGTGTCCTCGACGATGCCGGCGGGGTCGCGGCCGCCCGTCGCGTGATGTTGGCCGGCGGGAACCACGACACCGCCACGTGGCAACGCCTGGCTCGCGACCTCGGGCTCGCCGGGCTGGTCGTCCCCGAGCGGCATGGCGGCGCCGGGCTGGGCTGGGTCGAGGTCATCGCCGTGATGGAGGAGCTGGGCCGCGCCCTCGCCTGCGTGCCGTTCCTGTCCTCGTCGGTCCTGTCGACCGCGGCCATCCTCGCCGCCGGTAGCGACGACCAGCAGCAGCAGATCCTGCCGCCACTGGCCCGCGGCGACGTCACCGCCGCCCTGGCCTGGCTGGAGATCGGCGGCGATCCCGACCCGGCGACCATCACCACCACCGCGCGACCGGCCCCGGGCGGCCACGTCCTCCTCGACGGCAAGAAGCGCTTCGTCATCGACGGCGCCAGCGCCGATCTCCTGCTCGTGGTCGCCCGCGCGCCGGGAACGACCGGCACCGACGGCCTCGGCCTCTACGAGGTCCCGGGCGGCGCGTCGGGCCTGCGCCGGCACCGGCTGCCGACCATGGACGCGACCCGCGCGCTCGCCGAGGTCGTGCTCGCGGACGTGCGGGTCCCCGAGACGTCGCGCCTCGGCGGCGACGCGACCGGCTGGCCGACGATCGCCCGCGCGCTCGAGCGCGGCCAGGTCGCGCTCGCCGCCGAGCAGGTCGGCGCCGCCCAGCGCTGCCTCGATCTGGGCATCGAGTACGCCCAGGTCCGCCACCAGTTCGGCCGGCCGATCGGATCGTTCCAGGCCATCCAGCACAGCCTGGCCGAGCTGTTCGTGATGGTCGAGTCGGCGCGCTCCGCGGCGTACTACGCCGGCTGGGCTGCCGAGCATGCCGACCCGGACGAGGCCACCGAGACCACCGCATGTGCGGCCGCGTTCTGCGCCGACGCCTGCTTCCACGTCGCGGCCGAGACCATCCAGGTCCACGGCGGCATAGGCTTCACCTGGGAGCACGACGCCCATCTCTACTTCAAGCGCGCCCGCGCCGGCCGCACCGTGCTGGGCTCGCCGTCCTTCCACCGCGAGCAGCTCGCCCGGCGCCTGGGCCTGGGCGTCGATCCCGACGAGACCACGGCGCCGGAGGCGGTCTGATGCAGCTCCGCTTCTCCGCCGAGGACGAGGCCTTCCGCGCCGAGGTGCGGCGATGGCTCGACGAGCGTCTCCACGGCGACTACCGTCACCTGCGCGGCCGCGGCGGCCCCGGACGCGAGCACGAGATGGTCGAGGAGCGCCGCGCCTGGGAGCGCGTGCTCGGCGAGGCCGGCTGGATCGGCCTGGGCTGGCCGGCCGCCGCCGGCGGCAAGGGCGCACCGCTCCTCCGCCAGGTCATCTTCCACGAGGAGTACGCCCGTGCGCGCGCCCCCGGCCGGCTCGGCCACATCGGTGAGTACCTGCTGGCGCCGACCATCGCGGCGCTCGGCACCCGCGCCCAGCAGGAGAAGTTCCTGCCGCCGATCGCGCGCGGCGAGCAGCTCTGGTGCCAGGGCTACTCCGAACCCGGCGCCGGCAGCGACCTCGCCGGTGTGACGACCCGCGCCGAGCTGGTCGGCCACACCAGGCGCGTCACCGGGCAGAAGATCTGGACCTCGCATGCGCACCTCGCCGACTGGTGCTTCGTGCTGTGCCGGACCTCGGCGAGCCCAGCCGCCAAGCGCCACGAGGGGCTGTCGTACCTGCTCGTGCCCATGCGCCAGGACGGCATCACCGTCCGCCCCATCCGCCAGCTCACCGGCACCGCCGAGTTCTGCGAGGTGTTCTTCGACGGCGCGCGCACACCCGAGGATCACGTGATCGGCGCCGTCGGCCAGGGCTGGAAGGTGGCGATGGCGACGCTCTCGTTCGAGCGAGGCGCCTCGACGCTTGGCCAGCAGATCGGCTTCGCCGCCGAGCTCGACGCCATCATCCACGCCGCGCGCCACAACGGCGCCGATCGCGATCCCCAGCTCCGCCAGCGCATCGCCGATGCCTGGATCGGGCTGCGGGTGATGCGCTGGAACGCGCTGCGCGTGCTCGGCCACGGCGAGGGCGGCGAGCTGCCGCGCGAGGCCCTGGGCAGCAAGCTGTCGTGGTCGACGTGGCACCGTCGACTGGGCGAGCTGGCCATGGACGTGCTCGGCGCCGAGGCCGAGATCATCGCCGCCGCGCCGTACGCGCTGACGCCGCTCCAGGAGACGTTCCTGTTCTCGCGCGCCGACACCATCTACGCCGGATCGAGCGAGATCCAGAAGAACATCATCGCGGCCCGGGCCCTGGGCCTGCCGCGCGGCCCCACGTAGGCCCAAGGAGCTGCGATGGCGCTGACCGAAGACTCTGAGCACGCCACGAAGTGGCCACCGGGCGCGAAGCGCACGGTCGACGGCGAAGCCGGCGGGCGACAACTGAGCATTCGCGAAGACTTCAAGGACGCGCTGGCCTCGTGGGCCTCCGGCGTGTCGATCGTGGCGACCCGGGCCGGCGGCCTGGTGCACGGGGTAACGGTGTCGAGCTTCGCCTCGCTCTCGCTCGATCCGCCGCTGGTGATCGCCTGCATCGCCGCCAGGAGCCGGCTGTCGCCCATGGTGCGCGAGGCCCGCCGCTTCGCCATCAGCCTGCTGTCGGCCGATCAGGGCGAGGCCTCGGCCGCGTTCGCGCGCTCGGGCCGCGAGCCGGCGCCCGCCTTCGTCGGCATCGACGAGGATCGCACGCCGTCCGGCATGCCGGTGGTGGCCGGCGCCATGGCCCACCTCGACTGCGAGCTGCACAGCGAGCTCGCGGTCGGCGATCACACCATCCTGGTCGGGCTGGTCGTCGAGGCCGTCACCCACCCCGACAAGTCTCCGCTGCTCTACTACCGCCGCGCCTATCGCCGCCTCGACGCCGGCGCCTGAGCCGGCTTCGCCGGCAGCGGGAACGCGTTGTTCACGTAACCGAGCGCGAGTAGGCTGGTGCGGTGGAGGGAACGGTCCTCGCGGGGCGATACCGAGTCATCCAGCGCATCGGTCAGGGCGGCGCCGGCTCGGTCTACCGCGCCGACAACCTGGAGCTCGGCAACGAGGTCGCGGTGAAGGTGCTCGACACCTCCCGCTGCACCGAGGAGTCGATCGCCCGCTTCCTGCGCGAAGCCGAGGTGCTGGCGCGCATCGCCCACCCTGGTGCGGTGCGCGTCCTCGATCGCGGTCGCACCGACGAGGGAACGCTGTGGATCGCGATGGAGCTGCTCGACGGCGAGACCCTCGAGGCGCGGCTCCGTCGCGGGGTCTTCTTCCCCGGAGAGCTGGTCGAGCTGCTCCAGCCACTGTGCGAGGTCCTGACCGAGGCGCACGGCAAGGGCATCGTCCACCGCGATCTCAAGCCGTCCAACGTCATGCTGGTGCCGACGCCCGGCGGCGGTAGCGCGCCTCGCCTGTTCGACTTCGGCATCGCCGGGCTGCGCGGCGACGACAGCGTCACCGATCCGGATCTGGTGAGCGGCACGCCCCGCTACATGGCGCCGGAGCAGTGGCAAGGGCTTGGCTTCACCGACCAGCGCTCCGACGTCTATAGCCTCGGCGTGATCGCCTACGAGTGTCTGTCGGGCGCGCTGCCGCTCGAGGCCGACGGCGCCATGGCCTGGCTCAACAAGCACCGCTACGAGACGCCGCGCGACCTGCGCGAGGCCATGGCCGGCCGGCCGCTACCGCGCGGGATGCACCGCGCGATCATGCGCGCGCTCGACAAGAATCCGCAGGAGCGACAGCCCTCGGCGCTGGCGCTATGGAACGAGCTCCGCGCCGGCCTCGATGACGGCATCGCCGGCGAGCCGAGGACGCTCGACCGTCGATCGATCATGCGCTGGGGAGCGGCGGCCCTCGCCGTGCCGGTCGTCGCGGCCGGTGCCGGCGCCTTGTGGATCCGCCGCCGCGACCGCGGCACGGCCGGGGCGTGCCCGCCGCTGGCCGGATCGCACATGCCGCTCGCCCTCGGCAACTGGTGGCGCTATCGCGTGCTCGAGCCGGTGTCTCGGCGCCCGCAAGCCGAGGAGAAGACCATCCGCCTCGACCGGACCGAAGACGTCGGCGGGTTGAAGGCCGGCACGATCGCCTTTCGCCTGGCGCGAACCGACGCGACCGGGTCCGCGTACCGCTGGCTGTCCCGCGCCGACGAGGCGGTGGTGTGGCACCACGATCAGTGGTTCGATCGCGTCGGCGCGCTCACCCGCAGCGTGTTCTTCCAGCCGTGGCGCCTGCGCGTCGACGACGCCTGCGACCATCGCGTGGCCGGAGTCACCTGGACGACGACCTACGATCGAATCGATGTCGACCTCACCGATCCCTCGAAGCACACGGCGGCGGAGCAGCGCGAAGTGTGGACGGTCGAGGCCGTCGACGAGCAGGTCGTGGTCCCGGCCGGCACGTTTCGTTGCATCCGGCTACGCCGCCATCGCGACGGCGACACCGGGCAACGCGACTCCTGGTACTGGTACGCGGCCGGCGTCGGCAAGATCCGCGAGGACAGCCCGCCCGAGGAACTCGAGGAGCTCACCGCCTACGGACGCGACGCGTGACGGTCAGCGACCCTTGCGGGGCCGCGCGATGTCGAGCACGTCGAGGCGGCTCGACAGCGTCCGGCGCGACATCCCCAGGAGTCGCGCTGCCGCGGTCTGGTTGCCGCCGCAGCGGTTGAGCGCGTCGATGATGTGCTGGCGCTCGACCGCCGCCAGATCGCGGCGAAGCGACGTGTCAGGCGCCGTCTCGTCGCGGACGGCGAGCGGCGGCGCCACCACCACCGCCGTCGGCATCTCCAGCTTCTCGAGCGGGAGGTGCTCGGGCTCGATGCGCTCACCGGCGAGGAGCACGGCGCGTTCGACGACGTTGCGCAGCTCGCGGAT
>SXJR01000362.1 GCA_005779305.1 Myxococcales bacterium | reverse complement strand
GCATCTGCGCATGCTGGCCCGGCGCCACGGGCTCATCGCGACACCGCCTGACGCCGCCGGGGCCGCCGACGACCCCGACGACCCCTGACCTCAGAACCGGGTCGAGAACGCCACGCCGCGCGAGCGCCCGACGATCGGCGCCACCGACCAGCCGCCGGGACCGACCGGCCCGGCGGGCGCGGACGCCGACGAGCCGCCGCGGTCGCCGAGCAGGGTCTTGAGCGAGAGCGCCACGCTGACCGTGCCCAGGCCGAGGCCGACCCAGCCCATGTCGCGCTCGAGCTCGCGACGCTCGTCGACCTGGGTCATGCCGTAGCCGGCCAGCATGCCGATGCCGCCGACCAGGAGGCCGACGCCGGCGGCGCCGTTGCCGGCGTCGTCGCGCAGGTTGGCGGCGATGGCGCCGCCGTTGAGGGCGGCCAGCCCGAGGCTGAGCAGGGCCTTCGAGCGGTCGAGGTCGTCGCTGCAGTCCTCGAAGCCGCAGCCGTCGTAGGCGGGCTGGATGCGCTGGGCCTCGACGGCGGTGAGGCCGTTGCGATCGAGCCACGCCACCAGCGCCGGGTCGCCGGCGAGCTCGCGCACGTAGGCCAGGTTGCGCGAGCGCGCGACCTCGGCGACCAGCGCGGCGCCGTCCGCCTCCTCGATCAGGTGGGCCATCGCGCAGCGGGTGCCGTGCTCGTCGATGAACACCGGCGTGCGCACCGCGCGGTGGTAGTTGCGGGGGAACCGCGCGCCGGCGGCGTAGCGCGCCAGCCGATCGAGCGCCTCGTTGCGGGCCACCCGTTGCGCCGGCGAGAGGTGCGAGACGTCGGCGGCGCGTAGCTCCGCGTCGACGTCGGCGAAGTGACGCTGGAGGCGCGCTGTCTCGCGCACCCCATGCGGCGCCAGCTCCGCGGCCGGCGGACCGCTGCCGAAGACCACGACGGTCACCGCGGTCAGGAGGAGGAGGGGGGCGACGACGGCGAGCGAGAACCAGGGCCTCATGGACGCCGTTCGAGCAAGCGACGGGCCGGCGCGCAGGCCAGGCGCAACCGCCGGACATCACGGGCACCGCGACGGCAATCTCGCGCACGCGCCTCAGTTTTCCGAGACGACGCGCACGACCACCGCCGAGATGTTGTCGCGGCTGCCGGCGGCGAAGGCCTCGTCGACCAGGGCGTGGCACGCGGCCGCGGCCGGCAACGCGAGCAGCGCGGCGATCCGCGCCGGGGCCAGCACCTCCGACAGCCCGTCGCTGCACAGGAGGAACACGTCGCCGGCGCGCGCAGCCTCGACCCGGACGTCGGCCTCCCCCGAGGTGGTGCCGAGCGCACGGGTGACCACGTGCCGGTAGGCGAAGTCCTCGCGCTCTGGCAGCT
Source organism: Myxococcales bacterium (assembly GCA_005779305.1). Taxonomy (GTDB): domain Bacteria; phylum Myxococcota_A; class Polyangia; order Haliangiales; family Haliangiaceae; genus UBA2376. The sequence goes on along the minus strand of SXJR01000362.1, from coordinate 20,311 downwards.
CGGCGCCGGCGGCCAGGAGCTGGGCCCACAGCGAATGATCGACCGTGAGCTGTTCGAGCGCGCCGTCGCGCAGGCGGTAGACGCGGCTATCGCCGACGTGCCCGATGACCGCGTGGCCTCCCTCGAGGCGCAACACGGCCACGGTCGAGCCCATCTGCGCAAGGTGGCCGTGGCGCCGCGCCGCGATGCGGTCGCCGGCCAGCCGGGTCGCGACCGCGACCTCGTTCTCCACGATGCCGCGGCGCGGATCGATCCGGTACGGCCAGGTCACGTCCTGATCGCCGGCGGTGCGGCTGACCAGATCCTCGATGGTGGCGACGGCGACCTTGCTGGCGATCTCGCCGCCCTCGTAGCCGCCCATACCGTCGGCGACGACGAAGAGCCCGAGGTCAGGGCGCGCGCAGACCGCGTCCTCGTTGTCGGAGCGGCGGCCGGTGATGGTGAGTGCGAAGGTGTCGAGCAACATGCCCGCCGGTAGAGCGCGCGGCGTGCCGCGCCGAAACCGCGGAACTCACCGGCGTCGGCGGGGTCACGACACCCCGCCCGAGGTCGTGAGCGCGCTCGCCGCAGGTGCCACCACCCCATCGCGTCGATCCGGTTGGCGCCGTCGCCCGTAGGGCGTTCCACAACATGTTCAAGACCATCCTCTTCGCGGGCGTGCTCGCCCTCTCATCGATCTCATCCCTGGGCTGCGCCGACGTCGACCTTGGCGAGGACACCAGCGAGCTCACCGGCTTCTGCATCCGCGGCGAGACCTGCCGGCAGATCTGCTTTGCCGACGGGAACGGACAGGTGACGTGTAATCAGTTCTGTACGCTCGACATCGGCCCGTGCGGCGACGGTGGCGGTGGCGGCGGCGGCGGCGGCGGGGGCGACGGCGACTGCGAGGACGACGACGACAACCCGCCCGACCTGTGCGGCGGCGGCGGATCCCGCGTGCCCTGAGCACGTTCCCTTCGCCGGCCCTCCACGGAGGTGCCACCACTCCGCCACGTGAGGGTGGTCGCCGTGGTCATGCGGTCTTCAGCATCTCGCTGGTGAGTCTCCTGGTGGCGCGTGCGCGACCTCGGTCGCCAGCGATGCGCGTCAGCGAGGTCGCCGCCGCCCGCATACGCGACTGCCCACCGCCGGCTGCGGTGGCGAGGCTCCGATCCACCACCTCGACGCACTGCGTGGCGAGCAGAGGAGCCGCCTACTGCGGTTTCTGGATGGGGTCGGCTATCCAGCAAGGAGCCCCTCTCCCGATCCCCCGGATCTGAATGTTCCTCGATGGATAGGCCTCAATCGCCACATCCCGCGGACTTGGAACCATTGTTGCTGTGGGGTCATGGGCCAACCGGGAGACCTCCATGCGCCAGCTCACCACCATCCTCGTCGCCTCGCTCGGACTCACCGCCGCCTGCAGCCAGACCGAGGTTCCGGATCGGCCCGAGCCCCCGGTGCTCCGGGTGCTCTCTCCCGATCGCGGCACCATGACGCCCGGCCTGGCGACGATCGAGGTTCGCGGTACCGCGACGCCCAGCCCCGACAGCGGCACGGCCGTCACCCGGGTCGAGGTCAACGGCAACGCCGCGCGCCTCGACGCCTCGGGCAACTGGAACGCGACCATCACGCTCCAGCCCGGCGCCAACCTGATCCACACCATCGCCACCGACGCCGACGGCCTGATCGCCAACGACACCCGCGGTCTGGTCACCGGCGATCTCCGCTCGCTCGACATGGTGGTCGAGAACGCCATCGGCGCCGGCCTGTCGGCGGCGGCGTTCGACAAGCTCGGCGACACCGCGGCGACCCTGGTGGCGCAGACCGACCTCGGCGCGTTCGTCGCGCCCTTCAACCCGGTCATCGCCAAGGGCCTCGACAACGGCGAGGAGGACTGCCTCTACGGCAAGGTCTCGGTCAAGCCGGGCCTCGACGTCGCCAACGCGTTCATGTCGCTGGTGCCCAACGCCAGCGGCCTGATGCTCGACGTCGAGCTGGTGGGCGTGAACATCCCGCTCCACGCCCGCTACGCCGCGGCCTGCCTCGACGCCGACACCGACATCAGCATCACCGCCCAGCGCGCCCGTATCCGCGGCTCGCTCGCCATCACCGTGGTCAACGGCCGCTTCGACGTGAAGCTGGTCAACCCGACGGTGACGTTCACCGGCTTCATGCTCAACGCCGGCGGCGTGCCGGGCGCGGTGCTCGATCTGCTCGATCTCGACCAGGAGATCGCCGACACCCTCGCCTGGGCCGTCGAGCGCTTCACGGCGCCGCTGGTCAACAAGGCCCTCACCGGCGTCGAGGTCGGACCCCAGAACCTGAACGTGCTCGGCCAGACCCTGCGCGTCGCGGTGGCTCCCGCCGGCGTGGCCTTCGACGCAGCCGGTGCCGAGGTCGTGCTCGACGGCTCGCTCACCGTGCAGGGCGCCAGCGCCAAGTTCGTCTACACCGAGAACCAGGTGCCGCCGGGCCGCGGCGACGCCGGCATCGCGCTGGCGGTGGCCGACGACTCGATCAACCAGCTCCTCACCGGCTTCTGGTCGCGCGGCGGGCTCAACATGGCCATCGAGAAGGACCTCGGCATGTTCGACGCCGTCCGCCTCGACGCCATGCTGCCGCCGGTCGTCTCGGCCGGCGCCGACGGCTCGATGCGCCTGCTCATGCCCGACCTGATGGTCGAGTTCCGCGACGACGGTCAGATGATGGCCCGCGTGGCCATGACCGTGGAGATGAAGCTGAAGGTCGTGCCGGCCAACAGCACCTACGCCGCCCGCATCGCCATCGAGCTGCCGACGCTCCGCGCCGACGTGCTCGAGAACATCATGGGCATGCCCGACACCGAGCTCGAGAAGCTCTTCCCGGCCGCCGTCGAGAGCACCATCGCCACCTTCGCGCCGCTCCTCGGCGCCGTGCCGCTGCCCGCCGTGCAGGGCATCGTGATCACCGACCTCCACATGGGCGGCGACGACGGCTACGTGACCATCTCGGCTGACCTGAACTGAGCCGGCTCGAGGCGCACTACCCTGACCGAGCCCGAGTCCGAGGCCCGGCGACGCGCCCTCAGTACCAGAGCGTCTCGACGTAGACTTCGGGGCGCGGGTTGAGGATGGAGCCGCCGTGGCGCTCGTCGATCCAGACCAGGACCCGGTTGGTGCCGGAGGTGACGCCGCCTAGCTCGGCGGTGCCCTCGATGAAGCGGGCGTGGCCGACGATGGTGGGCGGGCCGGCGGCGAGGCCGGCGTTGGGCGGGGCGATGGGCGCGGCGAAGAGCTGGATGCGGCCCGTGGTCTGGTTGACGTACGAACGCTGATCGAGCCAGGCCATGACACCGCCGACCAGAGTCGGCTCGCTGCGATGGAGCGGAGCGGTGACCACCATCGCACCGCGACCGCGGGCGGCGTCGAGGGCGGCGCCGTTGAAGGCGGCGGCGCGCAACGAGGTCGGAGGCTCGTTGCTGGGGTCCTCGAGATCTTGCGCGCCCCAGACGACGATCGTTCCGCGTTCGTCGCGGAGCAGGCGGCACTCGTGGTGCCAGTCGAGGCCGGTGGTGGCGGCGTAGCTGAGCTGGCCGACGGTGCCGTCGCTGTCGACGCTCACCACCTCGCATTTGGGGATCGAGAGGTCGAGGAGCTGGTCGTACAGCTCGCGCTTGAAGGCGACCATGACGGCGCTGCCGGCCAGCTCGACGTCGATGTGGGTGATGGGATCGAAGCCGCCGTGTGGATCATCCATGCCGGCGGCGGCGACCACGACCGGGCCGGTGACCTCGCCGGAGGGCGTGACCCGCATCCAGCGGATGTGGCTGTTCGCGGCGCCGTTGTTGATGCGGTAGATGACCACGAAGGCGCGGCCGTCGAAGATCACGTCGCCGCCGAACGAGCCGTACATGCCGGCGGGGTTGAGCTCGATGGGCGCGACCCGAGGCGTGCCGTCGAGGCCGACCACGGCGAAGACGTTCTTGTAGGGACCGCCGCCCGGGTGCTGGTAGAGCACGCCGACCGCGTCGCCCCCGACCGCGGTGCGGGCGGAGAGCACGTCCTCGGTGGCGCCGAGCAACACCCGCGGCTCGCCGACAAAGCGGCCGGCGCCGTCGAGCTCGGCGATGCGGGCCTTGCGGCCGCCGTCACGCGAGTCGGTCCAGGTCAGGTACCAGCGACCGCCGACGTCGTGGAGGCGCGGCGTGGCGGCGTTGCCGTCGCGGTTGACCTCGGTGACCGCCACGCCGGCGGCGCGCAGGACCAGGGTCGCGGTCGCGGTCGACACGCCGCTGGCGTCGCGAGCGCTGACGGTGACGGGCAGCTCGCCGTCCTGGAGGCCCGAGAGCGGCAGGTCGGCCACCCAGTCGTTGCCCTCGCGCACGGCGGCGAGCTCGGCGCCATTGAACGCCACGGCGACGGTCTCGGCGGTGCCGCCGCTGATGACGATGCGCAGCGGGACCTCGGTGTACACGGTCTGGCTGGCGCCGAGCACGCCGCCGTGGGCCTGCGGCAACGACACCGTGAGGTCGCCGGGCACGTCGTCGTCGCCGTCGTCATCACCGCCGCCGCCGCCGCCGCAGGCAGCGAGGAGGGCGAACAGCCCGGTTGCCAGCACATGCCTCGACCCGGAGAGAGCTCTCATCGGCGCGATGCTCGTCGCGACGCCCGAGGTGCGCAAGCGCGGTGTCGCAACTCCGCGATGTCGCGCACCTCGGTTCGCGGTAGCGGTCACACCGCCGGCGGCTCGCCCACGCCGAGCAACTCGGGCAGAAGCTTGCCGGCGGCCCCCAGCACGACGTGATCGAAGCGATCGACGTTGGCCGGCGCCTCGGCGTTGACCAGCCAGCTGGTTCCGCCGACGGTGCGGGCGGCGTCGACCAGCGCGGCCGCCGGGTGGACGAGCCCCGAGGTGCCGATGGCCAGAAAGACCAGGCGCCGGCCGGCGTCGAGCGTGAAGGCCTCGATGCGATCGAGGAAGCGTCGATCGATGATCTCGCCGAACCAGACGATGTCGGGGCGCAGCAGCGCGTCCTGTCCGGCGGCCTTGCAGCGGCCGCACATCGGGGCCACGCCGGGCCGGTAGGCCTGGCGGTCCTCGAAGGGAGGGCGATCGCACGAGCTGCAGCGCGAGCGCATGAGATCGCCGTGCAGGTCGATGACCCGCTCGCTGCCCGCGGCGCGGTGCAACCCGTCGATGTTCTGGGTCACGAGCAGGAAGCGGTCGCCGAGCCGGCGCTCGATCGAGGCCAGGGCGTGATGGGCCGCGTTGGGCACGATGCCGTCGAGGCCGCGGCGGCGCTCGCCGTAGAAGCGCCACACCAGCAGCGGATCGCGTACGAACCCGGCCGGGGTCGCGACCTCGCGGACGTCGTGGCCCTCCCACAGGCCGCCGGCGTCGCGAAACGTCGGCACGCCGCTCTCGGCCGACACGCCGGCGCCGGTCAGCACCAGCAGGCGAGTGTCGTCGGTGAGGGGCAGGGTCTTCATGGTCCTGTATTAGTGTCATATAGACACTAATGCGTCAAGCGGGATTCGCGAGCCGACCCCCCCAGATCGTCGCGATGGTGTCCGTCGCTGTCGCGTGGGTCGCGTGGGTCGCGTGGGTCGCGTGGGTCGCGTGGGTCGCGTGGGTCGCGTGGGTCGCGTGGGTCGCGTGGGTCGCGTGGGTCGCGTGGACCGTGCCGACAAGGTCAGCGTAAGTCGGCGCGCAGCGCGTCGAGCCTGGCGACGCCCCCGATGTAGCGGCGCAGCAACGGAGGGGACCGTTCATCCCGCCGGAGGGCTACCTGCCGCTCCAGGTCGTCTACCCTAAGACGTGGCTGCTCACCACCGGATGGCGCCGACACCGGCCCATCGATCCACGCGAAGTCCCTGGACCATGGAGGTCGTCATGAACACGCTCTGGGTCGGTCTCGGCGGCGCCCTTGGCTCGATCGCCCGTTACCACCTCGGCCGCTTCGCCCACGCGCGGGCGCCGACGTTTCCGTGGGGCACGCTGGCCGTGAACCTGGTCGGGTGCCTGCTCATCAGCGTGCTCGTGCAGCTGGTGCTGCGCGGGCGCGCCGACGACACCCTGCGCCTGGCCCTCGGCGTCGGCGTACTCGGCGGCTTCACCACCTACTCGAGCTTCAACGTCGAGACCATCGCGCTGGCCGAGTCGGGCGCGTGGGGGCGTGCCGCCGCCTACGTCGCGATCACGCTGGTCGGTGGCCTGGCCCTGGGCGTCGCCGGCTGGTTCATCGGCCGATCGATCTGAGCCAGGCTGACCGACCGCGGCCACTCACGCCTTGGCGACGGGGCGGATCACCGCGAAGGCGGCGCCGGCCGGATCGAGCAAGATCGAGAAGCGGCCGACGCCGGGGATGTCGGTGGCGGGGAGGACGACCTTGCCGCCGAGGCGGCTGGCGCGGGCGGCGGCGGCATCCGCGTCGTCGACGGCGACGTAGGGCAGCCACATGTTGGGCGCCTTGGGGTCCTTCGCCTTCATCAAGCCGGCGCGCGGGGCGCCGCTCTGGTGGAGGAGGTGATAGGTGCCCTCCGGACCCATGTCCATGTCGGTGGTCGTGTAGCCGAGCGCGGTGGTGTAGAAGCGCAGCGCGCGCGCCGGGTCGTCGGTCCACAGCTCGTTCCAGTGGAAGGCGCCGGCCGGGGTCGCGGCGGTGTCGGGCTCGTCGCCGCTGGCGCTCTGGTGGAGGTGGAGCGTGGCGCCGGTCGGGTCGGCGATCTCGACCATGCGGCCGATGGTCGGCACGTCGCGGATCGGCGCGAGGACCTTGCCGCCCTCGGCCTTGACCCGCGCGACCGCGGCGTCGATGTCGGTGACCGACAGGTACGACGTCCAGTGCGCGGCCTCGCCGGCGTCGGCGCTGTCGTAGCCGCCCACGGTCTTGTCGCCGGCGGTGATCATCTCGTACGTGCTGTCACCCATGGGGAAGGCGGTCACCTTCCAGCCCAGCACCTCGCCGTAGAACGCCTGCGCCTTCTTCGCGTCGCGGGTCACGAGCTCGAACCAGACGAACTTTCCTTGCAGCGTGCTCATCGGAATCTCCTGTCGGTGTTTGGCGTGGTTGTCATCGCCGTTCGTGTTCGTCGGAAGTCGAACGAGCCCTCCGCCGATCGACAGGCCCGCCGAAAAAAGATCGTGAAAGCTCGCTCACCCCCGAAGCCTGTGAAACTACAGGAACCTGATGAGCACCACCGCCAGCCCTCACGTCCTGGTCGATGTCGCCGATCGCGTCATGACCATCCGGATCGATCGCGTCGCCAAGAAGAACGCGCTCGACGCTGCCATGTACCGCGGCCTCGCCGACGCGCTCGCCGCCGCCGCGGCCGACCGGGCGGTGCGGGTGGTGGTGATCACCGGCGGCGCCGAGGTGTTCTGCGCCGGCAACGACCTCGCCGACTTCGCGCGAGCCCGGGCCGGCAGTGGCGACATGGCCGCCGCCGACTTCCTGAAGAACATCTCCGAGCACCCGCTGCCGATCGTCGCGGCCGTCGCCGGCTGGGCGGTCGGCATCGGCGTGACCCTGCTGCTCCACTGCGACTTCGTCTACGCCGCGCCGAGCGCGCGCTTCCGGGCGCCGTTCGTGGATCTCGGGCTGTGCCCCGAGGCGGGGTCGACCGTGCTCCTCCCCCGCATCATCGGTCCGCGGCGCGCGGCCGAGATGCTGCTGCTCGGTACCGAGATCGACGCCGCGACCGCGCGCGACTGGCAGCTCGTCACCGGCGTCGTCGACGATCCGCTGGCCCGCGCCGCCGAGGTCGCGGCCGCGCTGGCCCGGCGGGCGCCACAATCGATGCGCACCACCAAGGCTCTGCTCCAGCGGGTCACCGCCGGCGAGGTCGCCACCGCCATGGAGGCCGAGCTGCGGGCCTTCGGTGAGCGGCTGCGCTCCGACGAGGCCGTCGAGGCGGCGACCGCGCTGATGACGAAACGGGCGCCCGACTTCAGCCGCTGGTGACGGTGGTCAGCCCGCGTCCTCGACGCGAACCGTCAGCACTGGCACCTTGGAGTGGCGGACCACCTTCTCGGTGACGCTGCCCAGCACGACGTGGGCCAGGCCGGTGCGGCCGTGGGTGCCCATCACGATCAGATCGACCTGCTCGCGCTCGGCGCAGTCGGCGACCTCGGAGCTGACGTTACCGAGCGAGGCCACGGTGGTGACATCGACGCCGTCGACGCGCAGCCGCGCGGCCAGATCCTCCAGGTGAGCCTCGGCGGAGCGCACCGCATAGTCGCGCACGGTGATCGGCGCGCCGCCCTCGTCGGGCACCACCGTCGCCGTGGGTCCGAGCATCGGCGGCAGCTCGGCGACGTGAAGCAAGACCAGTCGCGCGCCGTGGATCTTGGCGACGTCACGGGCCAGCGCCGACGCGTGGTTGGCGCAGCTGGAGAAGTCGTGGGGCACCAGGATCGTCTTCCACATGCGTTGCATCATCGCACGAGACCGGTCATCTCTCGCCAGCGATGGTTCGTTTTGACGAAGCGTCGAGCTCCGGTCACCCTCGGGGCCATGGGCGTACCGCTCGCACCCGATCACCCGCTGGTCCGTCGCGTCCAGCGCGCCTATCCGCAGATCTTCCTCGCCTGTCACGTGCACCATACGACGTCGGCCCGAGCCCACGGGCTCACGCAGCGTGACGCCGACGTGCTCGCGCACCTCGACCAGCACTCGCCGGTGACCGCCGGCGAGCTGGCCAGGCATCTCGGGGTCGCGCCTTCGACGTTGAGCGAGGCGATCGACGGGCTCGAGGCCCGCGGCCTGGCCGTGCGCAGCCGCCGCGGACCCGATCGGCGTCGCGTCGAGCTGCGAATCACGCCCACCGGGATCGCCGCCATGCAGGCCGGGTCGGTCCTCGATTCCGGCCGGGTCGCCGCCCTGCTCGCCGCGGTCTCGCCAGGCGAGCGCGCCGCCGCGGTGCGCGGGCTGGAACGCTTCGCGACCGCGGCGCGGGTGCTGGTCGTGAGCAAGGGCCGAACCAGGCCGCGGAGGACACGATGATGTGGATCGCGATCGGGATCGTGGGTGGGTTGCTCGGTCTGGTGGCCCTGATGGCGGTCATCGGATCGTTTCTGCCTGCCGGCCACGTGTGCGGGCGCACCGCCACGGTGGCGGCACCGCCGGAGACGGTGTGGGCGGCGCTGGTGGACGTCGAGGGTCAACCGCGGTGGCGCAAGGACCTGAAGCGGGTCGAGGTGCTGCCCTCCGACGGTGGCAAGCGTCAGTTCCGCGAGCACGGCGGTCAGGGCAAGATCCGCTTCGTCGTCGACGAGGAGCGCGCGCCGGCCGGCGCCGCGCCTGGCCGCCTGGTGACCCGGATCGCCGACGACGACCTCCCGTTCGGCGGCCGCTGGATCATCAGCGTGGTCGCCTCGCCGGGGGGCACACGGGTCACCGTCACCGAGGATGGGGTGGTCAAGAACCCGGTATTCCGCTTCCTGTCGCGCACGGTGTTCTCGCTCTCGGCGACGCAGGAGGCGTGGCTGCGCGGTCTCGGCCGTCACCTCGGCGGCGACGTCGTGCCGGCGCCGGCCGCGCCCGAGACGTGAGCAACCGCGAGGTACTCAATCCGGCGTCGGGCCGGCGCAGCCGTAGACGATGTCGACGTCGGTGACCTGGCCCGAGCTGAGCTGGGCGCAGTAGCTGCCATAGAAGGTGAGCGTCATCGTCGCCGGGTCGTAGTCCCAGCCGTTCATGTGAGTCGGATCGCGGGGCACGGCGATCAGGTTGTTGAAGAACGCGAACAGCTCCTGCAGATTGGCGGGAGGGTTGGTGAGGACGAAGTCGCAGCCGATGACCAGATCGGCGATCGTGCCGAGCGCCATCTCGAGCTCGGCGGCGTTGTCGGCCTGGTAGTAGCGCGGGCTCTGGGGCAGGGCGGTGCCGCCGTTGACCGCGAACATGTCCATCTGGGCCTGATCGGTCGCGCCGCCGAAGCCGACCACGAAGGTCTTCACGTCGCGCATGGTGTTGAGGTTGGAGATGATCTGCTCGGTGCCGTTGTCGCCGCCGTCGACGCTGCAGCCCGCCTGCATGCCGTCGGTGATGAGCATGACGAAGCTCTTGCGGGCCGGGTCGTCGAGGGCGGTCTCGGTCGCGGCCTGGGCCATGGCGCTGTCGATGTTGGTGACGCAGGGCCCGTCGGGGTAGTTGACGTCATTGGTGGCGAGCGACGCGGTCATGAGGGTCTGGATCATGGTCTCGGTGCCGGGCGCGACCGGGATCGGAATCGCGCTCTGCGGGCAGTTGGGCGTGGTGGTGTCGGGGAAGAGCGTCAGGCCCCATCGGATGTCGCCGTTGAAGTTGGTGGTGAGCTGGTTGACCGCGCTCACCGCCGACGTCCACTTGGGCACCCCGGCCACCGAGCTGGTCATCGAGCAGGAGCGATCGAGCACGATGAGCATGTTGGGCGGGATGGGTTCGATCGTGACCTCGGTGGCGCCGCAGTTGCCGCCGGGCACGCAGGTGCGGGTCGTGTCGCAGACCATGCCGGCCAGGCAGTCGTCGTCGAGCGCGCAGGTGCCGTCGGGGATGCAGTTGCCGTTGGCGCTGCAGAAGTCGGCGCCGATGCAGTCGCCGTCATCGAGGCACGTGCCCTCGGGGATGCAGGTGCCGGTGACGCTGCAGACCTCGCCGGTCTCGCAGTCGGCGGGGCCAGCGCAGGGCCGCGCCGGCACGCACGCGCCGTTCTCGCAGACTTCGCCGGCGGGGCAATCGCCGGGCACCGTGCAGGCGGTGCCGCCCCCGCCGTCGTCGCCTCCGCCACAGGCGAGGAGCACGAGAGCACAGGGCAGGACGAGCACGCACCAGGCGCGGGAGACCCTCATGGGTCGATCATACGGGCAGGGGCAGCGAACGGGAATGCAGAAGAGGGCCAGTGACCGGCCCGTACCCGTACGCCGTGACCGATCGAGATCGGGCACAGACACGGGCACGGGCACAGACACGGGGACCGGCCCGGCGTCAGACGACGCCGGACCAGTCCGATCGACGGGCGATGCGGAACGCGAGCTCCGGCGCGTGGCGGCGGTGGACCTCGGAGGCCACCTCCTCACGCAGCTCGTCGGCCGCCGCGCGCAGGTGGGCCATGACCAGGACCGTGTCGATCTCGTCACGCACCGCCACCATCGTGACCAGGACCCGCGCCGCGGTGGGCGCGGGGTCGACCTGGACCACGAGGAGATCAGCGAGCAACGGATCGTCGGTCTCGGCCAGGAACCACGCCACGGCGTCGGCGACCTGACGGCACACCTGTCGATCCTTGTGGCCATGGCGGCCACGGGATGACGAAGACATACAGCTCCTACAGGGAGTGAAGGACGTCTGCCGGCCGCGCTTGGCGCGCCCTGCAGACAAGGATGAACTCGGCGCGTCGCGCTGCGTCAGGACGCAGCGGACACGCGCACAGCGAGGGGCTGGATATCGAGGTTCATCACGGTCCACCTCCGGAGGAGGTTGCGGGCGACACCCTACTCGTCGCGAGCGGCGAGTCAATCGCTTTCTACGCACGGGGAGCCGCGAGGCGCTACGCAGTAAGGACCACGTCAGGATGGAATGCGCGGGCTTGAAGCGCGTCGATCTCTCGAGGCCGTCGCCTCAGGATCGAACCATGAACGTCCGTATCCACCGTGCTCGCTGGTTCACGCTCGCCTTCTTGCTCGCGCTCGCGGCACCCGCGACGGCGGCGCCCGACGAGCTGGCTCGGCTGCGCGCCGAGTTTCAGCGCCGGAGCGGCGCCGAGCTGGTGTTCACCGAGGACGAGCTGCCGGCTGGTGACTGGTACGACCGGATGCCCGTGCTGAGCGCGTCGGGGCGACTGGCGGCGGCTCGCATCCTGGTGGCCGAGTCGGCGAAGTACCCGCCGGGCTGGCTGGGCGCGATCGGCCTGCGCAAGGTCGGTGTGTTCGCCGCGCTGGTGTCGGAGCGCGGCGACGGTTTCCGCCCCTACGATCGCGATCACGACGGCTACCTCTACTACGGGCTGTGGAACGGCGCCGACGCGTTCGCCGCCGCCTACTACACCGATGGACAGCTGCCGTTGACCTTTCACCACGAGGCCTTCCATCACGTCGACGGGACCGTCGCCGGTGTCACCGCCGGCACGCACTTCCGGTCCGACGACGCCGGCTTCACCGCCGCGATCGACGGTGAGCGCGGTCGACGCTATCCGGCGCTGCGGCTCGACGCCACCGATCTGGCGGCGCTGGCCAGGCGGGCCGGGGCACCGCTCGACGAGTCGGTCAGCGAGTACAGTGCCAAGGCCGCGGGTGAAGATCAGGCCGAGACCGCGCGCTGGTTGATGTCGCATCTGGCCACTGGCCTGTGGCAGGCGGCGGCCCGGCCCGAGCTTGCTGGCAGCCAGCGTATCCTGCACGTGCTCGCCGAGTACGGCGCCGCCGGCACCGGTGCCGCGCCCGGTCCCGATGCGGCGTGGCTGGTCGATGTCGCGCTCGGGCGAGATCCGCAGCGGGGGCGCGCCGCGCGCGACTTCTCGCGCGAGGCCGCGAGTCTGGAGCGCGCGCTCCAGGCCCGGATCGCGCCACGCGGCGAACCGGGCTTTGTGATCCACGGCAACGAGGATCGAACCGGCGCCAACCACACGCTGCGCGCCGACGTCGCCCGCTTTGGTGTCGTCGCGGAGCGCCTCGCCGCCGCCGGCCGTCTCGCCGGCGCCTCGCCGGCCACGCTCACCGCGGCCGGCGTTCGATTGCGCGGGCTCCTGTCGCGCTATCGAGCCTTCATCACTGCGCGCTGGACCCTGAGCGCCGGCACCGCCGCCGTCTTCGACGAGGCCCGCCGCCGCATCGATGGGGCGCTGCCGCCGGCGCGAGTGGTGCGCGACAACCCGTACCTGGCCAAGGTCGACGCCGAGATCAGCGACGCGCGCTGGCGCGCCGCCATCCGGGCGGTGCAGCCGGCGACCGTGCGCCTGGGCGGCGGCTCCGGCGTCAACCTCAGCCCCGACGGCCTCGTGCTCACCGCCGGCCACGTCGTCGACAAGCTGGGCGCCACTCTCGACGTCACCTTCCCCGACGGCACACGCCTGCGGGGGACGGTCACGCACTTCGACCGCGGGCTCGACCTGGCGCTGGTGGCGCTGGCCGGCGGACGCGGCCTGCCGGTCGCGCCGATCGCCGGCGCCGCGCCAAGCGCGGGCGACGCGGTCGCTGTGATCGGTCAGCCCGGCAAGCACACGCCCGACGGCGAGGCCACCGGCTACCAGCCATGGCACGTGTCGACCGGCCGCATTCGCGGCTTCCGCGACGGCGAGCGCACCGGCGAGCAAGCGCTGGGGCGCACCAAGCACGACGCCTGGACCTACTGGGGCCACTCGGGTAGCCCGCTCTTCGATCGAGCCGGCGCCATCGTCGCCCTGCACAACAGCTGGGACTCGAGCACCGCCATGCGACACGCGGTCACCTGGGAGGCCATCGCGGCGTTCCTCGCGCGATCGGCACAGTGATCGGGTGAGACCACGGCGACCCGGACCTGCGCTATCGTGGTTCCGAGATGGACCGCTGGACTGCCTCCGTGGAGGACCAGGTCAGGGGCGCGATCGATGCCGTCGTGGCCGGGGGGCCGGGGCGACTGGCCTCGTGGCGCAACCTGATGGCGCTGGTCGCGCCTCACGTCGAGGCCTGGGCCCGCGCCAGCCGGCTCCTGCGTCGCTGCCGCCTGGCCGGCGACGACGACGCGCGCGCGGTCATGGTCGCGGTCTTCGAGCGGCTCGCCGCCAGCGACCACGCCAACCTGCGGGCGTTCGTGGCCCGCGAGGCCGTGCCGGCCGGCGACGGTGACGAGCTGGTCGACGAGCTCGAGCGGCTCGGACGCGTCGACGACGACGGCGACGGCGACGGCGACGGCGACGAGGCGGCGACGCCTGCGCGGGCGTGGCTCTTGCGCCTGGTCGACTACGCCGCGCGCGATCACGTGCGGCGGAGGTTCGGCTGGGCCGACGGAGAAGGCGGTCCCACCAAGCGAGATCTGCACAGCGACGCGGCGCCGCTCGACTCGTCCGTCGAGGTCGGAGCGCGCCCGCCGATGACCGACCGCCTGACGGTGTCGAAGCTGGTGGCCGAGGTGCGGGCCTACATGGCGTCGTTCCCCGACGGGATGCGCCAGGCGGTGACGCTGTGGCTCGACGATCGCGGGTTCGACGAGATCGCCGCCGAGCTTTCGCTCGCCGACGCCGACAAGGCCCGGGCCCTGGTCCGCGCCGGACAGGCGCGCCTTCGCGAGAAGTTCCGCGGCCGCGCGCCGCTGTTCGCGTGATCGGGCCCGGATCGATCCCGGCCAGCTCGGCCAGTCGCCGGCACCACGCGCAGGTCGCAAGGTGGGCGAGGCAGGACGCGTCGCCGGCCAGCAGCTCGTCGAGGGTCGGGTGGTTCACAGATCCATCGCGTAGCCGACCTCGAGCCCGAGGTAGAAGGCCTGGCTGGACTCGGTCGGGATGGCGCCCAGCTCCATTCCGATCGTGAACGGGCCCAGCGGCGGGATGGCCTCGTGCCACGAAAGCACCGCGCCCAGCTTGCCGCTCGACAGGTTGTACAGCGCGAACAGCTCGCGTACCGCGTGATCGCGGAAGCCGCCCACCGAATGGTACTCGAGGCCGCCGACGGCGACCGCGGTCAGGCCGCTGGGCGCCGTCGACATCGGATCGTCGGGCGCGGGTACGAGCACCCCCTTCAGGCCGCCGGCGAGGATGAGCGCCTTGCGCATCACCGTCTTGTTGGAGATGACGGTGCGGGTGCCGCCGGACGGCGCCGTCGACCAGGTATCCCAGGCGACGCCATAGCGGTTCCAGATCACGAGCCCGCCCAAGGCGTCGAGCTGGGCCACGCTCCCGAGATCGTAACGAACCCGGCCCGAGGCCCAGAACGGCCCGAGCTGCTTGTCGGTGCGCGCGAACACGCTCAGGCTGCCGCCGAGCGCGTAGCCGACCGCGGCCTCGACGCTGAGCGGGGTCGGGGCCAGGCAGGCCTCGAGCTGCTCGCGGGTCGGCGACTCGGCCACGGCGGCCTCCTTGCAGACCAGCGGCTGGCCGGCCTGGGCGTCGCCGGCCCCGGCCAGGGCGGTGGTGACGGTGAGAAGCGCGATGGTGGTCGGAAACGTCTGCGTCATGAATCCCTCCACCCGGGAGCACGTGGTGGACGGGCGACTCGTCAGGCGGATCTTTCGTCTGACGGTTCGCGGCCGGCCGGCGTGTAGAGCCACATGAACCAAACGATCGCGAATCGCATCCTGGCGTTCTGCGCCATCTCCACGCTGGCCGGCTGCTTCTCGCTCTTGCCCATGCCCGGCACCGGCAAGAAGTCAGGGCCTCCGGCCAAGGCCGAGGTCGACGGCAAGGTCTTCGGCACCGGCACCCTGCCGATCGAGGAGTGGGCGGTGACGCTGCTCGTCGATCCGGCGTCGGTCGACGTCCACAACGGGCCCGACCTGCTGCGGGTCAGCAGCAAGAAGGGCGCCGGCGGCATCGATCCGATCTACGGCGGCTTCGAGTTGACCATGCGCAAGAAGCGGCCCGGCGAGACCGCACAGTCCGCGCTGGCCGCGATCATGAAGGCGCTCAAGGTCGGGCGCTCGCCCGGGAACTACAAGGCTGTGTTCGCGTCGTTCGACATCCCGGCGATCGAGGACCAGACCAGCAACGGCAGCTTTCACGGCGAGATCAAGGTGGCCGAGCGCGGCAACTGCCTCTTCGAGCTCATCATCGCGGCTCCCGACATCGAGCAGATGGTCCGGATCGAGCTCGCGACCCGGGCCGGGATCCTGGCTCGTTCGGGGAAGACGCCGTCGCCGGCGGCCTGCCAGTGACCGGAGCGGCGACGGCGTTGGTCGCCAGCGTGCTCGCGGCGAGCTCGGGGTGCGGCGTCGGCGTTGGGCCGTACCAGCCGCGGCGCGACGGCTTCGCCACCGCCGGCGGGGCCCGGCCGGATCTACGCTTCGACGAGCACGAGCGGCGGGCCGCCCACCAGGCGGCCAAGCAGCTGACGCTGCCCGAGCGCGGCGGCGGCCAGACCGCGATGTATGCCTTCGACGGCGGTTACTACGTCGGCGTCAAGCAGGGCGCGAGCCAGACCCGCGCCGGCGACGGACCGTGGTCGAGCAGCACGTACGCGTTCGAGCTCCACGCCGGATTCTTCGAGTCGGTGCTGGCCGATCACCTGGTCGTCGGCACGAGCCTGTTCGCGGTCGGGTACGGCACCGGCAACGCCAGCCAGATGATCGGCGGCCGCTACGTCGGTGTCGGGCTCGAGCTCGCGGCCAAGGTCGGGATCACGCGATCGCTGGCGCTGCGGGCCGGGGGCGGGCGAATGCACGGGCAGGCCACCGTCGACGACGGCATGACGGAGGAGGACGCACCGGCGGGCGCATGGCGCGCCGCCGCCGGCCTCGACTGGGTGATCGGCCGCCTGCACGGCAACGACCTGGTCTTGACCGCCGAGCTCCAGCAGGCGCGCACCGCCGAGGTTGCGCTGCTGGGGCAACCGCGATCGATCGACGCGCGCGCGCTCCTGTTCGAGCTCGTGCTGGTGGGGATCTGACCATGCGCGACCACCGGGTGCTCGTCGCCAGCGTCGCCATGCTCGCCTCCGCGTGCGCCGCCGGCTTTGGCGCACCGGGCCCCGGCGCCGCCGGCGTCGTCCGCGTCAACGGCCCCGGTGCGCACGTCGAGCCCGGCTGCACCGGCTGGTGCAAGGTCACGCTCGCCGACGGATACGTGAAGAAGGACGGCCCTGGCTTCAAGTTCATGTTCGGCACCAAGCTCGGCATCACCGACGGCAAGCTCGGCGCGCGCGCGCGGACGAAGGGCATCGGCAGCGAGCCGCACCTCGACGTGTCGTTCGTGCCGCACAGCGATCGCTGGGCCATCACCGCCAGCGTCGGCTACGTCCTCCAGACCCTCTGGTACCCCGACGACACCGTCGGGTTCGACGGCGTCGCACCGAGCGCCAGCTTTCACTGGGGGCTGCGCCGGCGGCTCTACGTCCACGGCGGTGTCGGGCATGCGTTCGGCACGGTGAAGGTGGCGCCCGAGGCGGCCGCCCCCGGGATCTCGGCCGGCGCCGGACAGCAGCGCGTGCTGGCCGGCCTCACCTTCGTGTTCCGCAGGACGCCGACGATCGACTTCGCGCTGCGCCTGGAGGCGAACGCCTACACCACCGGCGAGGTCATGCTCGGCGGGGAACGCGGCAGCCTGTCGGGCTGGGGCGTCACCTTCCAGGGGCTGCTGTCGCGGTTCTGAGCCGGGGCGTCACCCGGAGTTCACGGCCGCGTCCTCGGCGGGGGCAGCGGGGTCGCGGACTTGCGGTCGGCGCGCGGCTTGCTCTGGAGGGCTCCATGCGCCTGATCGTGCTTGCCACCGTCTGCCTGCTCGCGTCTGCCTGCTCCATCTTCACCCGCTCGATCGAGCGCCCCACGGCCGACGTGCGCGACGTGTCGGTGTCGTCGGCCGGCTTCTCTGGCATGACCGGCGAGCTGTACCTCGACGTGGCCAACCCCAACGGCTTCGGCGTGCCCCTGGCCGGCATCGACTGGGAGCTCTCGGTGGGCGGCGCGCGCGCGGTGACCGGCACGGTCGAGCTGTCGCAGACCATCCCCGCCCGCGGCACCGCGCCGGTGACTACCTCGCTCACCATCGACGCCCGCGACGCCATCGCCGTCGCTCAGCAGATCGCCAGCGGTGCGCGCTCCTATCGCATCGCGGTGCGGCTGCACTTCAGGACGCCGGTCGGCCCGCTCGACGTGGCGGTCCAGCACGACGGCCAGCTCTCCGAGGCCCGCGGGTTGCTGGGCGGCCTGTGACCTCAGGTTGACAAAGTTGACACCGTCCCCTGTCACAGACGGGGTGCTGGCGGGAG
The DNA here is from genome assembly GCA_005779305.1 of Myxococcales bacterium. GTDB lineage: Bacteria > Myxococcota_A > Polyangia > Haliangiales > Haliangiaceae > UBA2376. The sequence continues at coordinate 2,482 of SXJR01000362.1, read as the reverse complement.
GTACTCGAGGCCGAGGGCGGGGAAGATGGGGAGGCCGCGGGTGTAGCGGCGGGAGCTGAAGTCGTCGTTGTAGGTGACGCCCTCGGGGTTGGCGCGGTTGGTGGTGTTCTGGATGTCGAGGAAGAGATCGAGGGTGCCCCACGGGCGCTTCCAGGTTCGATCGATGCGGAGGTCGAGCTGTACGAACGCGGGCAGGCGCTCGGACAGGATGGGCCCCGAGATCGCGACCCATTCGGCGTCGGCGTCGTCGTAGTACGCGCCGATCACCGGCGTTATGGGATTGCCGGTGGCGACGCGCAGCCGGCCGCCAAGCCGCCACGTGCCGAGCGGGCGGGTGGCAAGGAGCGTGGCGACGTGGGGCTGATCGAGCACGTATGGGTAGTACGTGGGATCGACGCGCGGGTCGCCGGTGCGGAACGAGCGTGCGTACGTGTAGGTGAACCAGCCGGTGAAGCGACCGACCTCGCGCCGCACCTGGATCTCGACGCCGTAGGCGCGGCCCTTGCCGACACCCTCGCGGTACGAGTACGAGCCGAATTGCTCGTCGACGAGCTCGCGGCTGACCGCGAGCAGGCCGCCGGCCTGGCCGCTGCCGTTGTCGCCGATCGGCGTGGCGCCGGTGACGACGTCGACAGGCAGATCCTCCATGAGCTGGCCGTAAGCGGTGATCTGAGCGACCGCGACGTCGGACAGCGGCGCGCGTAGCCCGACCGCGCCCTGGATCGCCCAGCTGCCCTGGAGCTGCTGGTTGCCGAACACCGGATCGAGATCGGTCGCCGACGGCGGCTGGTGGTAGACGCCGGCCGACTGGGTGAGCGTCATGCAGCGCGGCAGCTCCTCGGTGACGTTGAGGCGGGGCCCGACCGTGACCTCGCCCGACAGGCCGAAGCGATCGATGCGGAGGCCCGGGCGCACGCCGATGCGATCGTCGTGGAGCGACCATTGTTCCTCGAGCCACACGCCGGTGTCAGCGGCCCAGGCCACGCCCTCGCGGTGGAGCACGCCGACCGGCGGATCGGGGTCGCCTGGCGACGGCGGGGGCGTGTTGTCGAGGACGTAGACGTGGCGGTTGAGCTGGCCGTCGAAGCCGGCGGCGAAGGTGCCACCCCAGGCCGGGCGTGACAGCTCGGCGCGCAGCGACCCGGTCGCGTTCCAGCGCAACATGCCCTTGTCGACGTCGTCGTGGTTGGCCGAGGCCTCGACTCGATCGAGGCCGAGCGAGGGCAGGAGCTCGAGCTGGGTGGTGCCAGCGTTGCGCCGCCAGCGCGCGGCCAGGCGCGCGAACTGCGACGTGTACTCGAGCCGGCGCACGCTGCTGGTGTCGATGCCGCCCATGGCGCCGGCCTCGGGATCGCGCAGCAGGCGCAGCTTGTCGTCGGAGACCAGGCCCAGGACCAGCCAGCGCGCGTCGCGTGACTCCCAGCGCACCTGGGCGTCGAGGTATCGTGGCGCCAGGGTGAGATCGATGGGCGCGGCGGCGAGGATCGCGTCGACATAGCTGCGGCGGGCGGCGACCAGCAGACTGCCGCCACCCGGGGCAGGCCCCTGCGCCATCGCGGCGGCATGGATGAGCGACAGCTCGCCGCCGGTGCGCCAGCGATCGCTCGGCGGCGATCGCGTGGAGGCGATCACCACGCCGCCGGTCGCGCGGCCCCAGCGCGCGCCGAAGCCCGATGGCTCGAGCTGCACCTCGCCGATCACGCCCACCGGCACGAACGAGGCCAGCCCCCCGAAGTGGTAAAGCAGCGGCACCTCGATCCCATCGAGGAAGACCGAGGAGTCGCGCGGCGCCGCGCCGCGCAGAGCGAGCCCGCCCAGGCCGAAAGGCACGCGGGCGACGCCCGGCAACGACGACACCGCGCGCAGCGGGTCGTTGCCGCTCGCCGGCAGGACCCGCATATCGTCGGCGGCAAGGGTGTGCCTGGGTGGCTCGGCGACCACCGGCGCCCGTCCCTCCATCTCGATGATCTCGATGCCCGGAACCGGAACCAGATCGGGATCGGAATCGGGATCGGGATCGGGATCGGGATCGGGTTCGGAATCGGGCTGCGGCTGCGGCTGTGGCTGCGGCTGCGGCTGTGGCTGCGGCTGCGGTTGCGGCTGCGGCTGCGGTTGCGGCTGCGCGTGAGCTCGCATGGCTCCAACCACCAGCACCGCCACGCTCACAAACATTCGCCGCATGCGCGCGCGGCAGTGTGCCATCGACCCGCGCGCCCCTGGCGGTGGTACTGTCGCCACCGTGATGAGGACCACCACGATCGCATTGTCCGCAATCCTGCTCCTGGCAGCGAGCTGCGTCGTCAAGACGGCATCGTCGCCGCCGCCGTCCGGACCGCCGGTCGCCAGCGCGCCGCCGCCGTCGGAACCGCCACCGTCGCCCCCGCCGGTCGTGCAGCCGCCACCGCCTGCGCGCCGGCGCGACCGTCACCTGCTCGGCCGCGTCACCCGGGCCGGCCGCGAGGGCGCCCGCGAGAGCGCGCTG
>SXJR01000361.1 GCA_005779305.1 Myxococcales bacterium | reverse complement strand
GACAACCAGGTCGACCCTACGCCGGGGCTGGTCCACGTCAATCGCATCGTCGGCATCGCCGAGGCCGCGGTGCGCCGGCCGCGCGCGGTCGATCAGGCGCGGGCGATGCTGCGCTTCGGAGCGGCGGCGGTCCGGGTGGCTAGCCGCCGACGCCGCGAAAGAACGACCGGATCGACTCGACGATGAGCGCGGGCGCGTCCGGCGAGAGCGCGGGATGGATGGGCAGCGCCAGGACCTCGGCGCAGGCGCGCTCGGCCCGCGGGCACGAGCCAGCGCGGTAGGGCACCGACTCGAGCGCGGGCGCCAGGTGGAGCGGCGACGGGTAGTAGATCTCGGTGCCGATGCCAGCGGCCGCCAGGTGCGCACGTAGCGCGTCACGCGCCGGCGTGCGGATCACGAACTGGTGGTAGACGTGCGCGGGGTCGTCGGGCGGAAGACGAACTTCGTCGAGCGAAGCGGACGCAAAGGCGACCCGGTAGCGCGCGGCGTGGGCGCGGCGGGCGGCGGTCCACGCATCGAGGTGAGGCAGCTTGGCGGCGAGCACTGCGGCCTGGATCGCGTCGAGGCGGAAGTTCCCGCCCAGGGTGACGTGGTGATACCTGGGCCGCGCGCCGTGGCTGCGCACCAGGGTCAGGCAGTCGGCCAGCGACTCGTCGTCGGTGAGCACGGCGCCGGCGTCGCCGACCGCGCCCAGGTTCTTGGTCGGGAAGAACGACAGCGCCGCGGCAACGCCGCGCAGGGGCGCCGCGCCGATCGACTGGGCCGCGTCCTCGACGACCGGACACGCCACGGCGGGAATCGCGGCCGGCAACCCGAACAGGTGCACCGGCAGCACCGCCGCGGTGAGCGCGCCGCACGCGGCCTGGGCGGCGTCGGGGTCCAGGGTCAGCCGCTCGTCGTCGATGTCGACGAACACCGGCGTGGCGCCGAGCCGCACGACGGCCCCGACGGTGGCGAAGAACGTCAGGGGCGTGGTCACGACCTCGGAGCCGTGGCGCCAGCCCAGCTCCATGCCGAGGGCGAGCAGCGCGTCGGTGCCCGAGCTCATGCCGACCGCGAAGCGAGCGCCGCACGCCGCGGCCAGCGCCCGCTCGAAGCCCTCGACCTCGGGGCCGCCGATGAAGACGCCGCTGTCGAGCACGCGGGCGATGGCGCGATCGACGTCGCCGCGCACCGCCGCCAGCTCGGCCTTCATGTCGAAGAACGGGATCTTCATCGCGGCTCCGCTCAGCTCAGCGTCACCACGTCGTCGAGCTGCGGGATCGCCGTCCTGGCGTCGAAGCGATCGCGCAGCAACCGGGCGTACACGTCGCGGGCCTCGTCCTCGCCGTGGGTGACGAACGTGGTGGCGCCAGGCTTGCGCGCCAGCGCGCCGTGCCAGCTCGCCAGGCCGTCCTGATCGGCGTGGGCCGAGAAGCCGGAGATGCGCGTGATCCGCGCCCGCACCGGGATCTGGCGGTTGTCGATCCAGACCTCCTCGGCGCCGTCCTCGAGAGCGCGGCCGAGCGTGCGCGCGCCCTGGTAGCCGACCAGCACCACGTCGGTCTTCGGATCGTGGAGGTTCTCGGCCAGGTGGCGACGGATGCGGCCGCCGCTACACATGCCGGAGCCGGCGATGATGATGGCCGGGCCGCGCAGGTCCGACACCCGCGACGACTGCCGCCCGTCGGTCGCGCCCATGAACGAGTCCATGTCGAGCGGGTGGTCGCCGCGCGCGAGCTGCTCGTGGGCGTCCTCGTCGTAGCAGCCCTTGTGGCGGCGGTAGACGTCGGTGGCCTTCATCGACAGCGGACCGTCGACGACGACCGGGATGCGGCCGACCTCGCCGGACTGGATCATCTGATCGAGCTCGAACAGGATCTCCTGGGTGCGGCCGATGGCGAAGGCCGGGACGAGCACCTTGCCACCGTCGAGGATGGCGTGCTGGATCACGTCCTTGAAGGTCTCGCGGGCGGCGGCACGATCGGGGTGGTTGCGGTTGCCGTAGGTCGACTCGGTCACCACGTAGTCGACGGCGTTCTCCGGCGACCACTGCGAGGTCGGGTCCTTGATGATCGGAGAGCCGACCACGCCGATATCGCCCGAGAACAGGATGGCGCGCTCGCCACCGTCATCCCACGACACCCGCACGTGGCTCGAGCCGAGGATGTGGCCGGCGTCGAAGAGCTCGACGGTGAACGGCCCGATCTGCTGCCGCTTGCCGTAGCCGGGGTGGCGCTTGAGCCGCTCGCGGGTGCGCTCGACCGCGCCGCGTTCGTAGAGCGGCGGGCCGTCGGAGTGCGCCGCCAGCTTGGCGGTGTCCTCCATGATCAGCATGGCGATGTCGAGGGTCGCGGCGTGGCCCCAGACCGGCCCCTCGAAGCCGAGGTCACCGAGCAGCGGGACCCGGCCGGCGTGGTCGAGGTGGCCGTGGGTCAGGACCACCGCGGTGACCTGGGCTGGGTCGAACGGGAACGGCCGCTGGTTCAGCTCGTCGGCGATGCGGCCGCCCTGGAAGGTCCCGCAGTCGATGACCAGGGACGCCCCGTCGAAGGTCAGGTGGTAGCAGCTGCCGGTCACGCCCCCGGCGGCCCCCGCGAACATGAGCTGGGCTGGCACCGCCGCATCGTAGCCGCGTCACGAGCGGGGCGGTGCCGACCCGGGTCAGCAAGCGGGACCTGATTCCTCGCGAACCTGCACACCGCGGGTTGCACGATGCACTGCGTCCAGAGGTTCCAGACACCAGGGAGCTCGCGCAACTGGCAGCCGCGACACGCGATTCCACCGACCTACACTGGTGCCGCACGTAAGTGGCACGCCGGCTGCTCTGGTTGCCACTGCCACCGACCGTGCCTTCGGCACGGGACCGAACAGCGGCTACGCCGCTACTCCCCGACCGAGCCTGCGAGGACCCCATGGATCGTCGCCACGCCCGAGGTGCGCTCTGCGCCCTCGCTCTCGTCGTTCCCGCCTGCGCCACCGACGTGCTCGTCGAGGACGGCCTCAATCCGGTGATCGTCACCGCCCTCGATCGAACGTACGACGAGGCCGCGCGGGAGACCGGGGTGCCCGCCGACCTGCTCAAGGCCATCGGCTACGTCGAGACCCGCTGGCAGATGGTGACGGCGGAGGAGGAGCACGACGGCGCCATGCCGACCGTCGGCCTGATGGGCTTGCGGCCCGAGGTCGCCGCCCGGGGCGCGACCCTGGCCAACGTCGCCATCGAGGACCTGGCGATCGATCACGAGGCCAACATCCGGGCCGCGGCCCACCTCCTCGCCGAGGCCGCCCGGGTCGAGGGTGTGACCGGCAGCGACCTGGTCCAGTGGCTGCCGGTGGTCGAGGCCTGGAGCGGCATCGCCGACGACGAGGCCCGCGCCCACTACGTCGGCGACGACGTCTACCGCGTGCTGCGCGACGGCGCCGAGGAGCGCACCGAGGGCGGCGAGCTGGTCGCCTCGCTGGCGCCCAACAAGGATCTGAATGGCTCGACCGCGGCGCCGGCGCCCAAGTCGGCCGAGTACGGCCCCGCGATCTGGCGGCCCTCGCCCAACCACGGCGCGCGCCCGTCGGGCGTGAGCCCGTCGATGGTCATCATCCACACCTGCGAGGGCGGCTACGCCGGCTGCTGGGGCTGGCTCAAGAACCCGTCGTCGGGCGTCAGCGCCCACTACGTGGTCAACGAGTCCGGCTCCGAGGTCACCCAGCTCGTGCTCGAGTCGCGCCGCGCGTACCACATCGCCGCGACCTACAAGTGCTCGCTCAACGGCAACACCGACTGCGGCAAGAACGGCCAGAGCTCGAACAACTTCACCGTCGGCATCGAGCACGGCGGCTACGGCTCTCAGGCATCGTGGCCTGCCGGCCAGATCGAGGCCTCGGCCAAGCTGACCTGCGACATCACCAGGAGCCACAACATCCCCCGCGACCGCAACCACATCGTCGGTCACGGCCAGCTCCAGCCCTACAACCGCAGCGACCCCGGCCCCAACTGGCCGTGGGCGGACTACATCGACCGCGTGCGCATGCACTGCGCGACGGCCAACCCGCCGCCGCCCCCGCCGCCGCCCGATCAGCCGCCGCCCCCGCCGCCCCCGCCGCCCCAGACCCAGATCGTCATCGACTCCAACAGCGCCAACAACAACGCCGCCGTCGCGCGCATCGAGCTGACCGGCACCTGGACCTCGGCGTCGTCGACGCCGGGTTACTACGGCACCGGCTACTGGCAGGGCGCGACCTCGGAGACCTCGGCCCCGGCGACCTTCTGGTTCTACCTGTCGTCGGCACAGACCCGCTCGGTCGACGCCTGGTGGGTGGCCGGCTCGAACCGCCTCCCGAACGCTGTCTTCATCGCCTACAACGCCGCCGGTACCGAGGTCGGCCGCTCGACGCAGAATCAGACCACCAACGGCAGCCAGTGGGTGCCCCTGGGCACCTACGGCTTCACCGCCGGCTGGAACAAGGTCGCGCTGTCGCGCTGGGCCGGGACCGGCAAGGTCGTGATCGCCGACGCCGTGCGCGTGCGCTGAG
>SXJR01000360.1 GCA_005779305.1 Myxococcales bacterium | reverse complement strand
TCTACCGGAAGCTGCCGTCGGCGGAGTAGGTGCCGAGCACGCGCAGCTCGGTGGTGAGCGGCTTGATCTCGGCGAGCGCGGCCTGGAACGGCTCGCTGGCGGCGTGGCCGAGCGCGTCGATGTAGAAGCGATAGCTGAACGGCGCCGACGGGATGGGCCGCGACTCGAGCTTGGTCAGCGAGATGTTGCGGGCGCCGAAGCGCACCAGGATCTCACCCAGCGCGCCCGGGCGATCGGAGAGCGACAGCACCAGCGAGGTCTTGGCGGTGGCGCCCTCGGGCAGCGGCGCCGGCCGCAGCGCGACCTCGACGAAGCGGGTGGCGTTGCCGCGCTCGGTCTGGATGCCGCGGGCGACGACGGCGAGGCCGTAGGTGGTCGCCGCCGACGAGCTGGCGATGGCCGCGAAGGTCGGATCGCCCAGCTCGCGCACCTTGCGCGCCGAGCCGGCGGTGTCGATCTCGACCTGCGGCCGCAGGTGGGGCTGGGCGGCGAAGAAGGCCTGGCACTGGGCCAGCGCCTGCGGATGCGACATCACCACCCGCAGCTCCTCGAGCCGCGTGCCCGGGATGGCGAGCAGGCAGTGCTCGATCGCGCTCACCACCTCGCCGGTGATGGTCAGGTGACCCTCGGCGAGCAGATCGTAGGTCTCGTTGATGCTGCCGGCGGTGGTGTTCTCGATGGGCAAGAGCGCCAGGTCAGCGGCGCCGTGCACCACCGCCTCGGCGGCCGCGCGAAACGTATCGGCGCCGGTGAGCAGGACGCCGCCGCCGCGGCCGGCGTAGCTGCGCTGGGCCGCGAGGTGGCTGTAGCTGCCCTCCACGCCCTGATAGGTCACGCGCAGCGGCACGTCGTCGCGCCGCCGCACCGCCGCCTCCTGGTGGGCGACCGACATGTCCATGACCACGCGGTAGAGCCGCTCGATCTCGTGGGGATCGAGTCCCGCTGCGGTGGCCTCGCCGCGCAGCCGCTCGAGCAGGAGATCCTCGCGCACCCGATCGCGGAACGGGCTGGCCGCCGCCAGCTTGGCCTCGGCCACGTCCTCGACGATGTGCAGGCGCTCGGCCAGCAGCGCGATGATCTGGCGGTCGATGGCCTCGATGCGCTCGCGCAAGGAGCCAAGGTTGGGCGCGGGCGCATCACTCATGCCACATCACTCATGCCGCGCATTCTACCCTTGCCCTTGCCCCTGCCCTTGCCCTTGCCTTGCCACCTGCCTCGAACCTGACTCAAAAGGCCCCTCACTCGTTCACATCGATCCCCCCACTCACCTCCGGCCCGGGCTCCCAGACCACCGCGTACACCGAGACACCCGTCCCGACCGCAAGCACGCCTCCCGCCACCGCCCACACCCACCACTTCCGGTACCAGCGCGGAGGCGGGTCGTAGCGCAGCGGGATCTCGCGCGGCCGCTCGGGCGAGGCCCAGCTCAGCACCTCGTTGCCGGCGTCGTCGCTGGCCACGGCGTAGATCTCCAGGCTGGTTGGCTTGCTCCCTGCCACCGCCGGTAACCTCGCGCGCTCGATCGTGCCGATCCCGGCCAGCGACAGATCCACCGCGCGCCACGCCGACTCGCCGCGGCTTCGCACGTAGATCGTGGCGTGGCGCAACAGACCGCGCGGATCCGCGATCGCCTCGACCTCGACCGGCACCGCCGCGCCCAGGCGCTGATCGCGCGACCAGCGCAGCTCGAGCGCCGGGGCGCCGCGTGCGGTGGCCGCGGCCCGGGCCTTCTCGAACACGAACGTGGCCTTGGGCGAGAGCGTGTAGCTGAGCAGGTGCCCGGGATCGAGCGCGAGCAGCATGTCGAACGACGCCAGCGCGTCGGCCTCCCGCTCCAGGTAGGCCTGCGCGATGCCGCGCTGCTCCCACAAGGTCACGTGACGGCGGTGATCGAGCGGGAAGGCCGCGGCGCGATCGAGCGCGGCGATCGCGCTGTCGACCTCGAACGCCGCCAGCGCGCGCCGCCCGACCTCGAGCTCATCGACCCCGGGGCGGGCCACGCACGCCGCGCCGTCCCAGCGCTGGTCGGCGCCGCACGCCGGGCGCAGCGTCACCGCTGCGCCGCCACTCGCGCTCCCGCGTGCGCATCCTGCGCCTGACCCGACGAGCGCTATCAGCGCCAGCGTGCTGCGAACCACCGTGCGCTCATCTTAACGCGCGCATCTCGGTGCGTGGCGTGACCGGCGTGGCTGATCGATCAGCCGGCGACGGCAACGACCGACCCCACGGGAAGCGGCTGCTCGGGGAGCCGGCTGGACCACTCGAAGCGGGTCCAACCAGGCGGAATCACGCGCCCCACCCGCAGCGCTCCGGCTGGCACGACCTCTGCTCTAGCCGGCAGCAACGTCAACGACTCCTCCCTCCCTTCTCAGTCCCGGAGCCTCCCGTCATGAAGCGCAACCTGTTCACCGCCTGCCTCTTCTCGCTGCCCATGCTCGCCGCCGCCTGCGCCGACTCCGGCGAGGGTGACGACGCCGAGAGCAACCTGCCCGGCGACATCGACAACGCCGAGGACGATGGTGGCAAGGGCGACGCCTGGGACTACGGCAACGACCCGGCCCGGCTCGCCAACCGACTCAACTACCGCCTCGCCGACCTGCCCCGCGCGGGCAAGCTCGACAAGCCGGTGTGGAAGGATCGCTACCCCGCCGCCGTTGGCCGCGCGCCGGTGGCGTGGTCGGACACCTACTGGCCGACCGCCCAGCTCTCGCACAACGTGCGCTGGAATGGCCGCACGGTGAAGTCGCCGCTCGAGAAGTACGACGCGGCGTTCAACAACGCCGCCGGTTGCGAGACCCAGCCCGACACGACCTGTGGCCCCACCGCCAAGGCGAAGTGGGACACGTACCGCACCTGCGCCGGCCCGGCCGCCAAGTGGCAGCTGAGCTACCAGGGTCTCAACCAGATGTTCGACGGCATCAACAACGACGGCAAGGGCGGCGTTGACGACTGCAGCTCGTCGGACGACGAGGGGCCGCAGGGCTGGTGGGGCACCTGCCACGCCTGGGCGCCGGTCGCGCTCCTCGAGCCCGAGCCCCTCAAGGCGGTCACCTACGGTGGCCAGACCTTCGAGGTCGCCGACATCAAGGCGCTCCTGCAGAACACCTACGAGCGCACCAACGCGCTGATGCTCGGCGGTCGCTGCAACGCGATGACGATCGAGCACAACGGCACCACCTCGGCCAACACCGAGTGCATGGACGTCAACCCGGGCGCGCTGCACGTGGTCCTCACCAACTTCCTCGGCATCAACGACATGGCGGTCGTCGAAGACCGCACCGCCCACCAGGAAGTCTGGAACCAGCCCATGGTCGGCTACAACATCACCAAGCAGGAGAAGGTCTCGGCCACTCGCGCCAACGAGTGCGTCGGCGCGACCGGCTCGACCTGGACGTTCAACAGCTCGGCCAAGTCGCTGTACGAGGTCGAGCTCACCACCGACTACCTGACCGAGGGCAACGCCAGCACCAGCCCGCTCGGCATGGCCAGCTACGTCTCGCACGACAGCTACCACTACATCCTCGAGCTCGGCTCGACCGGCAAGATCATCGGCGGCAAGTACTGCACCTCGTCGATCACGGACCACCCGGACTTCCTGTGGGCGCCGACCGGCGTGTCGGGCTCGTCCTACGGCGGCAACCCGAACGTCAAGCTCGACAAGGTCCGCATGCTCCTCAACATGTCGCTCGAGACCGGCGGCGGTGGCGGCGGCGGCGCTGGCGACAAGACCTACGAGAGCACCACGGGCGCCTCGATCCCCGACAACAGCGCGACCGGCGCGTCGGTCGCCCTCAACGTCCCCGACACCTTCACCTTCAAGAGCCTCTCGGTCTCGGTCGACATCGAGCACACCTGGCGCGGCGACCTCAAGGTCGAGCTCCAGAAGAACGGCACCACGGTCTCGACGCTCCACGACCAGACCGGTGGTTCGGCCGACAACCTGACCCAGACCTACACCCTGACCCCGGCGGCCGTCGGTGGTGACGCCGGCAAGGCCAACTGGTCGCTCAAGGTGACGGACACCGCGGCGCAGGACACCGGCCGTATCAAGACCTTCAAGCTGGTGTTCAGCATCTGAACCGTTCGCTCGCTTCCAGCTAGCCTCCTCTAGAGAACGCGCCCTTCGGGGCGCGTTCGCATTTAACAAGCTATTCTCGACGCGCGTGACCGGGACCGACGCCGCGGAGGAGTTGCCGCACGAGCTGGGCGAGTTCGCCATCGAAGGCGAGCTCGGCCGCGGCGGCTCGGGCGTGGTCTACGCGGCGCGCTGGCAGGGCCAGCCCATGGCGCTCAAGGTGCTCCGGCCCGACGAGGCGGCCACGCCCAAGGAGCGCGATCGTTTCCTGGGCGAGGCCAGGCTCCTGGCCAAGGTGCAGCACAGCGGGGTGGTCCGCGTCTTCACCAGCGGCCTCCTGCCCGACGGGCGGCCGTACCTGGGCATGGAGCGGCTGACCGGAGCGGCCCTGGCCGAGCGCCTGCTGATGGGGCGTTTGCCCGTGGGCCAGGCGCTGGCGCTGTTCGAGCAGATCGCGACCGCGGTGTCGGCGCTCCACGCTGCCGGCATCGTCCATCGCGACATCCAGCCCGAGAACATCATGCTGGTCGATGGCGGCCACCGCGCCGTCCTGCTCGACTTCGGCATCGCCCGCGGAGTCGATGACGCCGCCTCGACCACGACCCAGATGGGATTGCAGCGCGGCACGCCCGCATACATGGCGCCCGAGCGCTTCTTCGGGGCCCGCGCCACCATCGGCAGCGACGTCTACGAGACCGCGGTGGTGCTGTTCGTCATGCTGACCGGGCACCTGCCGTGGCGCGATCCGCGCAGCCCGCACGACCGGCTCGAACCGCGCACGCCGTCGTCGCTCGGGGTCGACCTACCGGCCGGGCTCGAGCGCGAGATCATGCGCGCGCTGGCGCCCAAGCCCGAGGGCCGGCCGGCGTCGATCGCCGAGCTTGCCAGCGCCGTGCGCGAGCACGCCTGGGAGGGTGACACCGTGCGCGCCCACTCGCCGGCGACCCATCCCGGCGCCGCGTCGGTGTCGGTGACGACGACGCGGGTGCGCAAGCCGCTGGTGATCGGCGGCGTGGTGCTCGCGGTTGGCGGCGTGCTCGCCGCGGTGCTGGTGGTGATGCTCGGCGGACGCGGCACGGCGGCGGTCGCGGGATCGAGCGCACCCGCCGACGCCGCGCCGGTGCTGCTGGTCGTGGAAGCGGTGGTCGATGCGGGTGCGGATGCGGGTGCGGATGTGGATGCGGCTGCGGCTGCGGCCACGGGGCCGGACGGGGCGCGCGGTAGGCGGGTACGGGGTTCGGGTTCGGGTTCGGGTTCGGGCTCGGCTTCGGGTTCGGCTTCGGGTTCGGCGGCCATAGGATCGGGCACGGGCGCCGGCACGGGCACGGGGGCCGCGGGGGCCGGGGCGTACGACCCCGATATGCCCACCTGCCACAAGCTCTTCGGCCTCTACTGCACCGACGACTTCAAGGCCACCGAGGGTGCGATGGCCGGCGCGCTCTGCACCGGCATGCAGAAGGTCATGGTCGACTTCCACAAGCTCCCCGCAGACGCGCGTCGCGATCAGGAGAAGTACTGCGTCGATAACTACCGGACGATGTCGGGTGCGGTCGCCGAACGCCTGCGCCTGTGGAAGGCCGGACTCGGCCCCGGTCAGCGTGGCGTCCCGCCCGTCGCCGACGCTGACGCCGGCGCGCCCTGAAGCCCGCCGTCACGCCGTGACGGCGGCGCGGAACTCGTTGGCCGTGCGCGGGCGGTCCGCCGGCAGCTTGGCCAGCGACTTCACGATGATCGTGTCCAGTGACTCCGGCACCTCAGGCCGCAGGGTGCGCGGCGACGGCGCGACCTCGGTGCAGTGGGCGAAGCCCACCGCGATCACGTTGTCGCCGCCGAATGGCGGCCGGCCGCACACCAGGTGGTAGGCCAGCGCGCCCAGAGAGTAGATGTCGCTCGACGCGTCGACGTTCTTGCCCCGCACCTGTTCCGGTGACATGTAGTGCGGCGTGCCGAGCAGCATGCCGGTGCCGGTGAGCCCGGCGCCGGTGGTGGCCTTGGCCAGGCCGAAGTCGATCAACTTCACCGCGTTGCGCTCGCCGACCAGGACGTTCTGCGGCTTCAGATCGCGGTGGATGACGCCGGCGTCGTGGGCGGCGGCCAGACCGGTGCAGATCTGTTGCAGGTAGTCGACACAGTCGGTGATGGGCACCATGCCGCGCGTGGTGATGACCTCGGCCAGGGTGCGGCCGGGGAAGTACTCCATCGACAGGTAGAGCAGGCCGGGGCGGGCCTCGCCCAGATCGTGGATGCGGATCACCGACGGGGAGCTGACCTTGCGCGCGGCCGCGGCCTCGCGGCGGAAGCGCTCCACCAGCGACGCCTCGTCGGCGGCGAAGGCGGCCGAGATGACCTTGAGCGCGACGGTGTCGTCGAGGACCTCGTCGTGGGCGAGGTACACGGCGCCCATGCCTCCGCGGCCGAGCAGGCGTTCGATGCGGTAGCGGTTGGCGAGCACGTCGCCGGGCACGAGCCCCGACACAGCCGTCGACGGCGCTCTGACCGCGACCGTGTGGGTGCGTTCCAGGTTGCCCTTGGCGTGGGCCGGGGCGGGCGTCGGCGCCGGCTCGCCGCTCGGCGCCGGCCGCACCGCGCTTTCGGCCAGGAGCCGCTGCTCGTCGATCAGCTTGGACAGCTTCTGGTTGAGCTCGAAATCGACGCCGCACACGATCGCCTCGAGGTTCTCGACCCGCTCGAGCAACACCTTGCGATCGGCCTTGAGCGCGATCAGCTCGTCGGCGGCGCCGGGCGGCAGGGCCTTGGCGGCGGCCATGCTCTGGCCGAGCGCCAGCTTGGCCCGCCGCTCACGGTAGGCGAGGATCTCCTTGACGATCACGACCGGCGATCCGAAGACGGCGATGATCGCGATGATGGGGATCAGGAGCTCCAAGAGGGA
>SXJR01000359.1 GCA_005779305.1 Myxococcales bacterium | reverse complement strand
CTCGCCTGTATTGAGCAACGTACTGCTACCGGCCCGCTGGAGCTGATCCCCCAGATCTCGATCGAACTTCTTGATCACGCGCACGAGCGGAGCGAGCGCAGAGATCAACGATTGGCAGACTGCATACGCCTCGCGCACCTGTGCGGCGGCGGGTTGATCAACCACCGCCCGTCGCGCGCCAGGCATGGGCCGTGCGCGCGGAGCCGCGGAGGCGCCCCGCGCCACCTGCCCCCGAGGGCGGCATTCCGAATACTCGCACCCGAACCTTCTCCGGAATGCGGCCCTTCGACTCGTCCTCGCCCACGCTCGGACTCGCTCAGGGCGGCCGGGTATGGGCTGGACTCCGCCCTCGGGACCCGTCACCCGTCACCCGTCACCCGTCACCCGCATCCCGTCACCCGTCACCCGCATCCCGTCACCCGTCACTGGCGCGTGCTCCGACCGCGTGCAATACACCGCGTCGTTTGCGCGTTGCGCGTACACGCGCACGCGTTTTGTTGCGCACGCACCACCCCATGCATAGGGTTTCTCGATGTTCTCGATGACCTCCACACACCGCGTGATCGCCGCGATCGTGTTCGCGCTCGCTCTCGGTGGCTGCGGCAAGAAGGGCAACAAGGACCCCAACGCCAAGGGCGCCGAGCCGGGCTCGGCCGGCAGTGGCAGTGACGCCGTCAAGCAGCCGGTCCAGGCGCCCTCCCGCGGACCCGAGCGCGCGGTGTTCTCGCTGATCGACAACCGGCTCTCGGGGCACCTGCTGCGCGGCGGCGGCCTGGTGCTGCCGGGCGGATCGGCGGGCTTCGCCAAGTACACGCGCTTCGGCAACCTCGAGAAGCTCCGGCAGAAGACCTGGGAGCTGCGTCAGACCGAGGGCGACGTGAAGGTGGCGCGGCTGACCGGCAAGTCGGGGCGCGTCGACGTGCCGCTGACGGCCGACGAGCTGCGCGGCAACCCGGTGGTGCGGGTGCGCGTGCACGCGACCGCGGCGCAGGCCTTCAGCGTGCGCGTCAACGGCAACAAAGACGTCAACGCCCAGCTCACCGAGGGCTGGCAGACCGTCGAGCTGGCGCCGCCGGCCGGGCAGCTCGAGGAGGGCGAGAACGAGCTCCTCTTCTTCTCCGGAGGCTCGGGGCTGGCGGTGGAGTGGATCCAGGTCGGCGGCAATACGCCCGGCGAGGGCGCGGCCCACTTCTACGATCCGGCCAAGAAGGAGCTGCGGCTGCCCGAAGGTGGCGGCATGGCCTGGTACGCGATGGTGCCCGAGCGCGGGCGGGTGACCGCCGACATCGGCGACGGTGCCTGCGAGGTGGCGGTGCGGGCGACGGCCGAGGACGGCGCGGGCGCCGACGGCAAGCTGACCGGACTCGGCTCGGCCGTGGATCTGGCGTCGCTCGCCGGCAAGGCCGCGCGCATCGAGCTGACCGTGGCCGGCTGCAAGGAGGCCCGCCTGGGCAAGGCCGCGCTGGTGGTGCCGGGCGAGGAGCCCAAGGCCGAGCGCGGCGAGCCGCCCAAGTACGTCGTCCTGTTCGTGATGGACTCGCTGCGCGCCGATCGCGTGAAGCCGTGGGACTCCTCGGCGCGGCCGGAGGTGCCGACCTTCGAGAAGCTGGCCGAGACCTCGGCGGTGTTCATGCAGCACTACGTGCAGGGCAACGAGTCGCGGGTCTCGCACGCGTCGTTGTGGTCGTCCCTGTATCCGATCAAGCACTCGATGATCGGTTCGTCGGAGAAGCTCGACCTCAAGTGGACGACCATCGACGAGGTCGCCAAGGCGGCGGGCAAGTTCACCGCGGGGGCGACCGCCAACGGGTACGTCGAGCCCAAGCGCTGGGGCTTCGGCACGGCGTGGGACGCGTACTCGAACCACATCCACGACGAGCTCGGCCTGCGCGCCGATGACATCCTCGAGAAGGGCCTGAAGTTCGTCGGCGGCAAGCAGGAGCCGTGGTTCCTGTACCTGGGCACCGTCGACACCCACGTGTCGTGGCGGGCCAAGGAGCCGTGGCTGTCGAAGTACGACCCGGGCTACACCGGCCGCTTCGCCGACGTGTTCTCCGGCGGCGACGCCGGCAAGGCGGCGTCGGGCGCGATGAAGCTCACCGATCGCGAGATCGAGCACGTGCGCGCCATCTACGACTCGAACGTCAGCTACCAGGACGAGGTGCTCGGCAAGCTGGTGGCCAAGCTCGAGGAGGCCGGCATCTGGGACAAGACCATGCTCATCATCACGGCCGATCACGGCGACGAGCAATGGGAGGACGGGCGCGTCGGTCACGGCGCGTCGAGCCGCGACATGCTGGTGCACGTCCCGCTCCTGGTTCGCTACCCGCCGATGGTCAAGCCGGGCAAGGTGAGCGAGGGCAGCGAGCTCATCGATGTGGTGCCCACCATCGCCGACGCGCTGGGCGTGCAGATGGACGCAGAGTGGCAGGGCGAATCGCTCCTGCCGGTCTCGTGGGGCGTCGGCGGCGGCTACCCGCGTATGTCGCTCTCCTCGATGTACGAGGACTCGCACGGCGCCCGCATCGGCCACTGGAAGGTCCGCATCAACGGCGGCTCCGGCACCAAGGTCTTCGATCTCGGCCGTGACGCCGCCGAGATGAAGAACATCGCCGGTGACCCCTCCGCCCAGGTCGGCACCCGCCTCGTCCTCGATCCCCTCTGGCTCCTCCGCACCTACAACAAGGAATGGAAGAAGTCGCACTGGGGCAACGCCGCCAACGTCACCGCCCGCTTCGCCCAGGATCTCGGCGAGTGAGTGCAAGGGTCACAAGCGCCTGGGTGCGTTGAGTCTTCGGGCCGTGGTGCGTCGCGCGCCATGACCGGGTCACCCGACGCCGCGTAGACGCGGCATGAAGAATGCGTCGATCGCCGCCGCGACGCTCCTCGACTGGTAGTGGTCAGTCCTCGTCTTCGTACTCGTCGTAGACGGGCTCCCAGCGCTGCTGGTGGGAGGCGGGGCAGTGGGTTCGGTAGCTGCACCGATCGCACCAGGGGCCGGGGTTGGTGCGAGGGCCGTCGTCGACGGCGAGGGCGGCGGCCTCGATGTTGTCGAGGACGGTGGGGATGAGGCGGTTGGTGACCTGGGTGGCGTCGACGGGCTCGGCCCACTCGACGGCGCGCTCGGCAACCCAGTGGATGCCCAGCCAGAAGCGGCGGACCTGGCGGAACGCGGAGGCGGCGAGCACGAGGTAGCCCTCGAGCTGATCGCGCATGATCGCCGGCGCCATGCGTACGCCGGTCTTGTGGTCGACGATGGCGAGGTTGTCCTCGTCGTAGAGGTAGCCGGTGTCGAGGACGCCTCGGTAGTAGGCGTCGCCGGCGTAGAACTGGGTCGCGCTCAGGTCTTCGCGCACCGCCAGCGAGTACTCGACGAGCTGGCGCTGGATGCGGCGCCCGCGCCGGAAGCGCCCGATGCGGGCCAGGAACGGGTCGACGCCGGTGGCCAGCGCGTCGAAGCGGCGCTGCTCGGCCTCGTCGGTGAGCGCCGCCCGCGCCACCGCCGCCGCCTCGGCCGTCGCCGTGCCCTGCAGCGCCGCCTCGAGCGCCGCGTGCACCGCCTTGCCGATGCGCGCCTCGGGCATGACGTCGGGCTCCCGCAGCTTCTCCACGTAGCGGAAGTGGAAGAGCCTCGGACACCGCAACGCCGCCGAGACCTTGGAGGCCGACCACGGTGCGTGGATCAACGCTCGCGTCGACGGCACGGCAGCGGAGCGTATCACCGGATGGTTGCGGGGGCGGAAAACTTGCCCGGCGGCGGAACGGGCCGTACCACCGATGGACGATGTCGATGTCGATGCCCACGACACACCAGTGCGACGTCTGCGGTGCCCGGGTCCAGGAGCTCCGGCGCGGCCGATGCTGGGGCTGCTACGCCCGCTGGGTCGACGCCCGGCCGGTCGGCCTCGGCGCCCGCTGCGTGATGTGCAACGAGCGCCGCCGCCGGCTCCTGCGCTCGACCGAGCTCCACGGCGCTTGGTACCCGACCTGCTACGGCTGCGCCGGCCAGGCCCTGGCCCTCGAGCCGTTACCGCCGACCATCGCCGAGATCAAGGCGCTGCTCCGCCGCGACCGCCGCGGCCCTGACCGCCGCAGCAACAAGCCCGACACCCGCGTGTTCCAGTGGGAACGCCGCGTCGGTCAGCGCCGGGAAGGTCGCGCCGACGACATCCCCGTGATCGACGACGACATGATCATCGAGATCACGGTCGAGGACAACGACGAGCTGCTGGCCGGCCCGACCCACGACAGCCACGAGTTCGAGGATCTGACGAGGATCCGCGAGCTCGTGGCCTGATCGTCACGGCTTGACTGGAGCCTTCAGCCCGCCGCCCGTCCGTGGCGGCACCGGCTTGACCGTGGCCGGCTTGACCGCCGTGGCACCGTCCTTCTTGTCGCTCACGCTCAGGAACCCGATCACGCCCAGGCCCACCACGGCGCTGGCCGGCACGACGTCGCTGAGCTTCTTGCCCTTGGCGGTGACGCTGACCAGGTTGCCGTCGAGCTTCACCGTCGCCGCGAACTTGCCGTCGCCGGTCATGTCCCACACCGCGCTCATGATCGTGTCCTTGGCGGCGATCACGGCGTCGATCTCCTTCGACATCCTGGCGTAGCTGGGCAGCGCCGAGACGGCGAGCTGGGCCATCCCGCGCGGCGCCAGGTGGCTGGCGCGCATCAGGTCGATCAAGCCCTTCGATGCGGTCTCCATGCGCCGGGCGAACGCGGCATCCTTGGCCTCGTACATCCAGGCCACGCCGGTCGAGGACGCGGCGAAGATGCCGACGGTGTGGTTGGCGAGCAGGTCGCGGCCGAAGTTGTCGCCGAGGTCCTTGGTCGCCTCGGCGACCAGCGCCGCCGACGGCTTCGACGCCACCAGGAAGAACGGCTTGCCGTCGAGCGCCGTCGCGATGCGCGCCCACGCCGAGCCGCGGGTCCGCGCCGGCGCTTTCCAGCCGTCGGTCACGCGCGCGGCCACCCATTCGGCCTTGCCGATCAGCAGCACGCCGCCCCTGGTCGTGCCCATCATCGAGCCGTCGGGCAACATCACCGTCGAGCGTCCGTCGACGGTGCCGACCTTGCCGCCCATGGTCTTGGCCAGCGTGCCGGGCAGGTCGGCCGGGAAGGTGCCCCGGGCGACGACCAGGACCTCGGGCTGCGGCGCGCCGACCTTCACCTTGACGAACGCGGTCACCGAGCTGAGGTCGCTGATCGGATCGAAGCCGATCATGCCCTTCGCCATCGAGCGGCCGGACTCCACCTGCATCACCGCCTGGGAGATCTTTTCGCGCAGCTCGGGCACCTGCTTGATGAGCGCGTCTTCGGGCAGCTTGGCCAGGACGGCGTAATTGGCGCCGACCGTGGCGGTGACATCGAGATGGACTACGAAGTCGGCGTCCTCGACGGCGTGCTCGAGGACGGCCGCGGCGTCGGGCGCCTTGGGATTGGACTTGATCGAGAAGCTGGTCAGCGCTAGGACCGCGGCGATGATGACGGCGTACATGTTCCTCTTCCTCCCGCGGGTCCGTCCCGCGGCCTCGATTGGAAGACTCCGGAGGAAAAATGCAACCGCGACGCGCCGGTCATTTTCGGCCGCCGCGAGTGAAGAAAAATCGTTGATGTCAAGACTGGTTCGCGACGACGACTTGGCTAGGATGAGGTCCCTCGGTGGTTCGTGGCGCGGGGTCGCGACATCGAGGGCGTCGACGAGAAACTGTCACCAAAAGGCCACGGGGGAACTGGCCATCGCCGTGCCCGTTGTTCGGGTTGAAAAGAGCGGCATGACGTCCCGCCGGGGGAGGCAATCGAGATGAGCACGCTAGCCGTGGTTGAGGAAATCTTGCGAGAGACGGCAGTGCCCATGTCGGTGCGTGAGATCGTCCAGCGCGCTGGCGTGCGCTTGCCCAGCAAGTCCAAGACCCCGGATACCGTGGTCGCGCGTGACCTCTCGCTCGACATCAAGCGCAGGGGTGACGCATCGCGTTTCGCCCGGACCTCCCCTGGCCGCTACACGCTGCGTGAGATCGCGGCCTCGACTGGCGCTGGTCGCACCCAGGATGCCGTCGCCGCGACAGCGCCGCTGTCGTCGTCCGCGCTCAAGCAGGAACGCGCTGCGGCATTGCCCGCCAAGATCGGGCACATGGGCAAGTCGGGCAGCGCACAGGTCGGCTGACCTCGAGCCGAGGCTGGCCCTTGATCCGGCGCGCGTCGTTGCACGGAGCACGGGGATCCGAGGCACCTGGCTCGGCGGATCTCGCGTGGATCGTGGAGCTGGGCGCACGGGCGTTCGCGGACCTCGGTGATTACCGAGACATCCTCGGGGCCTGGCTGACCCAGGACAACGTCAGCGCCTGGATCGCCGAGCCCGACGGTGAGCGCCGTGGGTTCACCGTCATCGGGTTCTTCGGCGGCGACGACAACGTCGCCGATCTGCTCGCCATCGCCGTGGAGCCAGCGTGGCAGTCGCGTGGCCTCGGCCGCCAGCTCCTCGATCATTCGGTCGCGGTGGCGGCGGCGACCGCCCGCGCCGGGCGCCTGCGCGAGCTGCGCCTGTGCGTCGCAGACGACAACTTCATCGGGCAGAGGATGTACCGGACCGGCGGTTTCCATCGCGTTGTCGGTGAGTTCGGCGCGTACCCGGGCGGGCAGCGCGCCGTGCGCATGGTCTACCCGTTGCTCACCCAGCCCTGAGCGTCACGACGCGGTGAGCCGCGCCGCCGCGTTGCGCTGGGCCAACCGCTCGGCCAGGAAGCGCATCACGTAGGGGAAGCCGACCTGCACGGTGTTGAGCTTGGGCGCGAGCTGGGACGACAGGCCGAACATGATGACCGAGGCCCGCTCGACGTAGAACCAGCCGTCGGGATAGGCGATCGACTTCATCAGCTCATGCAGCTCGTCGCGGCGCATCTCGGCACCGGCGAACTGCTGGGCCACGTCGGGGCTGATCCTGGAGAAATCGGTGATGTTGAGGTTGAGCAGCTTCTCGAAGTACTTGCGCACCGTCCGCTCGAGCAGCTCGCGGTCGCCGCCCTCGGCGACGAAGCCCATGGTCTCGATGCCCTTCACGACCAGGTCGTCGTTCTTGGTCATCAGGCCCTGCAGGATGTCGAGCATGCCGTCGGCCAGGGTGTCGCGCAGCTCGCTGGCCGAGCCGAGGTCGAGCACGACGATGCGGGGCTGGCCCTCGGGCCCCTTCTGCACGAAGAAGTTTCCGGGGTGCGGATCGGCGTGGAAGAACTTGTCGATGAAGAGCTGCTTGTAGAAGACCTGGGTGAGCTTGGTGGCGACGGCGTAGGGATCGAGGCCGAGCCCGGCCAGCGCGTCCTTCTTGCTGATCTTCACCCCGTCCATGAAGCTCATGGTCAGGACGGTCTTGGTGCTCCACTCGGGGTAGACCACCGGGAACAGCACGTCGGGATCGTTCTCGAAGTTCTTGCCCATGCGCTCGATGCAGCGGGCCTCGTTGACGAGGTCGGTCTCGCGCTCGAGCATGTCGCGGAGCTGCTCGTGGACCTTCTCGATCTGCTGCACCGGCACGAACGTCCGGTAGACCTTGAGCGCCCAGCCCAGCACGCGCAGGTCGACGCGGATGATCTCGGCGACGTTGGGGTAGAGGATCTTGACCGCCAGTCGCTCACCGGCGGCGTTGCGGGCCTCGTGGACCTGACCCAGCGAGGCGGCCGCGATGGGCTTCTGCTCGAAGCGCACGAACACGTCGGTCGGCTTCTTGCCGACGGCGCGCTCGAACGCCTTGGCCATGGTCGCGTACGAGTGCGCCGGCACCTCGTCCTGCAGGCCCTCGAGCTCCTCGGTGTACGAGCGCGGCAGGAAGGTGCCCATGATCGACAGGATCTGGCCGAGCTTGATGTAGACGCCGCGCAGGCTGACGAAGCCGCGGTACATGCGGCGCGCGTTCTTGCGGTGCTTCTTGCGCCAGCGATCGGTGGTGTCGTAGCGCGTCGGCCATAGCCGGGCCCAGGACATCCCCCACAGGTAGCTGAGGAAGATCGTCCCGAACACGATCGATGCGCGGACGAGTCGGATCGCAGCCCACACTGGTCGAAGATCCCGGTCAGGCGAGGAGAAGCTCGTCGATGGTAGCATGGGCACCGTGTCCGGCCTGTACGAGCGCGCCGCGTCGCGCTGGAGCGAGCTGCAAGGCGCCATCTGCGCCGCCATCGAGGCCGCCGACGGTGAGGCGCGCTTCTCCACGGACCGCTGGTCGCGCCCCGGCGGCGGCGGCGGCGTGAGCCGCGTGCTCGAAGGCGGCCGCGTCTTCGAGAAGGCCGGCGTCAACTGGTCCGACGTCGACGGCGAGCTCCCCGAGGACTTCGCGGCCCAGCTGCCCGGCTGGGGCCGGCGCTTCCGCGCTACGGGCGTGTCGCTGGTGCTGCATCCGCGCTCGCCGATGGTGCCCACCACCCACGCCAACTTCCGGTTCCTCGAGAAGGGCGACGCCGCCTGGTTCGGCGGCGGCGCCGATCTGACTCCGTACTACCTGTGGCGGGAGGACGCCGAACACTTCCACCGCACGCTGGCAGCGGCGTGCGACGCCCACACACCGGTCGGCGACTACCCGCGCTTCAAGCGGTGGTGCGACGAGTACTTCTTCATCAAGCACCGCGCCGAGACCCGCGGCGTGGGCGGCATCTTCTACGACTACGTCGGGCACGCGCCCGGCCACGAGCGGGCCACCACGGCCGACCTCGAGGCCGCCTTCGCCATGGCCGGCGCGTGCGGCGACGCCTTCGTCCCCGCGTACGTGCCGATCGTCGAGCAGCGGCGCGACGAGGCCTACGGCGACGACGAGCGACGCTGGCAGCTTCTGCGCCGTGGTCGCTACGTCGAGTTCAACCTGGTCTACGATCGCGGCACAACGTTCGGGCTCAAGACCGGCGGGCGCATCGAATCGATCTTGATGTCGTTACCGCCGCTGGTGCGCTGGGATCACGACGTGTCGCCGCCGGGACCGCGCGAGGCGGCGCTGGTCGAGGTGTTGCGCACACCAGTCGACTGGCTCGGGCGTTGAGCTCTGGGCCCGGGTCGCGATCTTGGTCCGCGGAATCACTTGGTTGTCAGAGCCGGGTGGTAATTCCTTGTGTGTGGACGGGGTACCAGGCCTAGTAGGTCGGTCTTGACGGTACCCTACCGGTAGCGTAAGGAAACATCATGGCGAAGAAGCAAACTCGGCGGAGCATCAGTGTCAGCCGCACGACGTACGAGCGCCTCAAGTCGTTCTGCGAGACCAACGGCATCTCGATGAGCCAGTTCGTCGAGAGCAGGGTTGGCGACTTCTTGGGCGAGGGTGCGGTTCCGGATGGCGGCTCGACGGTCACGCTCGAGCGAGTCGAGCGGCCCGAGCGGCCCGTCGCGCCCCCTCGGCCGGCGCCGGCGCCCCGGCCGTCGATCGCGCCCAGCCCGCCCAAGTCATCCACCCTCGGCTCGTCGCCGGCTCCCCAGCCGGTACGGCCGTCGGTGACGCCGATGACCTCTGCCGCCGCGCGCTATGCCATTGAACCGCCCCTCCCGATCATCAAGAAGGCGGATCAGCCGACGCCCAAGAGCCCGGTGATGCCCAAGGCCGACCAGATCTTCACGTTCTGATCGTCGATTTTCGCTCGGGGGACGGGATGATACTGGCGCGATCCGTGGTCATGCCCTAAGATCAGGTTGCGACCATGTCGCCGAGAGCACCACGCGCAGCCGGTTGGCGACGCGTCAGGTGGGCTTCGAGACGGGCCGATGCGCCCACTACGAAGGCCCGGCTGCGGGAGCCGCAGGCTGCCTGCGGGCCGACTGCCGGGCTCTGGCTATACGCCAGGGGAGGAAATGAACAACATGCCATGTAACAGTCGTCGCTCTGAGGAGGAGCGGCCCTAGGGCACCTCCAACGCCGTGAGTCCTCAAGGGACTCGCCATCAAGAAAGAGCAACACGGGCCCCGAAAGGGGCCCGTGTCCTTTTCGGGCCCGTGTTAGGTAGCGCCATGTCCACGCGGCCGTCGAAGACCCTGGAAACCTTCCCGAACCCGAAAACGGACCGGGACTACACGATCCAGTTCGAGTGCCCCGAGTTCACGTGCTTGTGCCCGATGACGGGTCAGCCCGACTTCGCCACCATCCAGATCGAGTACGTGCCCGACCAGCTGTGCGTCGAGCTCAAGTCCTTGACGCTGGCCCTGTGGAGCTTCCGCGACGCGGGCGCGGTCCACGAGGCCGTGACCAACCGGATCTGTGACGACGTGGTCGCCGCCGTCGCGCCGCGCCGCATCACGGTGACCGGCCGCTTCGCGGTGCGTGGCGGCATCACCACCAACGTCATCGTCACCGCCGGCACCCGCTCGTGACCTCGCCCTGAGCGAGGCCGTCGTCGGCCGAGTCGAAGGGCGCACTTCGTGAATCGGCGCCCGAGGGCTGGTGGAGACCTCGGACGCGACGGCCTCGGGCGGCCGTGCGTGCGAGGTCCCTCGTCCGCTCAAACAGTCCTCGCGGTACGAGACGCACAGCGTTTCGCCTGCACACCAACCACCACGCTGTCACGTGCCCCCGCGGGGCCGCTGCGGAACTCGCGGCCGAGGGATCCTCGCACGCACGTTGCCCGGGCCGTCGTGACGCCGCACGACCCGCGTGCACGCGACGCCCCGGGCGCCCTGAGCGAGAACCGGACGCCCTGAGCGAGAACCGGACGCCCTGAGCGAGAACCGGACGCCCTGAGCGAGGCCGTCTTCGGCCGAGTCGAAGGGCGCAATACGCGTCGGTCACGACTCGCGGGCGTCCGAAATTTCGGGTCTCACGAGAGCGTCCGGGTCTCGGTCGGTCGGACGTCACGCCGGCCGAGGTGGCGTGAGCGCGGGGATCCCTCGGCCGCGAGTTCCGCAGCGGCCCCGCCCGGGCACGTGACTGCGTGGTGTCCAGGGTCGAGGGCAAAGCGCTGTGCGTCTCGTACCGCGAGGACTGTTTGAGCGGACGAGGGACCCCGCGCTCGCGGCGCCGACGGCCGGCGAGCCCGAGGTCTCCACCGGCCCTCGTGGAGGCGGGCGGCCTCGCTCAGGGCGGCTCGGTTGCGCTCAGGGCGGCCCAGTTAACCCGACAGCGAGCAGGGTCCGATCGGCCACGGCGCGCATGGCCGCGGGCGGCGCGCCTGCGCGGGCCATGACGTGGATCGCGGTCACCGCCGCGGCGACCAGGGCGGCGTCGTCGCGGGCGGCGTCACCGCGGCCGGCGAGGCAGCGTACGAAGAACAGCTCGACCGACGCCAGCGCGGCGCCCACCGCCTTGCGCGAGGTCCGGTCGAGGAGCGGACCTTCGACCGCCGAGTCGACGAGCAGGCAGCCACTGGGTGTCCGCGCCGGATCGACGATGGAATCGAACCAGCGGCGGATAGCGTCGGGCGACGGCTCGCGGGGCACCGCCTGGGTCGAGGCGTATCGCTCCAGCGCGCGCTGGAAGCAGCGCTGCTTGGAGCCGAACGCCGCGTAGAAGCTGCCGGGCTTGATCTTCATGGCCGCGCACAGCTGCCGCACCGTGGTGGCGGCGTAGCCGCGCTGCCAGAACACTCGCACCGCCCGGTCGGTCGCGGTGTCGAGATCGAAGGTGCGCGGGCGCGGCACGACGCCTCGGCGGCCCGCTACGGGACCAGCTGCTCGAGGAAGGCGATGCCGTCGGCTTTGGCGGCGATGAGGCCGCTGGCCAGCCGGGCGGTGCGGCGGGCCATGGTTGGCCCGCGCTCGCCGATGCGCTTGAGCGCGGCCTCGGCGGCTGTGCGGCCGGCGTCGGTGCGGGCCAGCATCACGAAGGCGGCGGCGGCGGCGAGGCGCTTCATCGCGTGACCCTCGGACCGCGACAGGAGGTTGGAGAGCTGCTCGGGCGAGTTGACCGCGGCATACGCCGAGCCCAGCGAGGCCAGCATGGCGACGCG
The DNA here is from genome assembly GCA_005779305.1 of Myxococcales bacterium. Classification (GTDB taxonomy): domain Bacteria; phylum Myxococcota_A; class Polyangia; order Haliangiales; family Haliangiaceae; genus UBA2376. The sequence continues at coordinate 7,690 of SXJR01000359.1, read as the reverse complement.
CACGTCATGCGACGGATCGTCGAGCAGCGGGGTGAGCAGCTTGACCGCGAGCTGGGCGTCGCGCTCGACGAGGCCGATGGCGGCGGCGGCGGCCTGTGCACGTTCGCGCTCGGCCCGCGAGGCTAGCGCCCGGCCGAGCCGCTCGGCGACGGCGTCCTTGGGCGCGACCCGCGCCACCGTCGTCAGCGCCAGCTGACGCAGACCGGGATCGGGATCACGGACGGCGAGGGCGAGGGCGCGTTCGAGGGCCGCCGGCTCGAGCTTGTCCTTCTCGGTGGCGAGGCGCTCGAGCACGGCGCGGCGCACCTGGGGATCGGCGTCGGCGAGGGCGGCCGATACCGTCGGCGACGTCCGCACGTTGGTGGCGAGCGCGCTGTCGACCGCCTCGATCCGTACCAGCGGCGAGCCGTCGGCGATGGCCATGGCGACCAGATCGTCGGCGCCGGCGGCACGGCCGGCGCGGAGCAGGAGGATCTTTTCGCCCTCGTCGGCGCGCTCGAAGGCGCGGGCCATGACCGCCGCCGAGCCCTTGGGCGCTTCGGCGCCGAGGCCGCCGATGGCACGGATGGCGATGAGCCGGACCTCGCGCTCGGGATCCTCCAGCAGCGCGAGCAGCGCGTCGCCGACGCCGGCCGAGACCTTGCCGCCCTTGGCCGTCGACAGGGCCAGCACGCGGGCCGCGGAGGCGCGGATCTGCCCGTCGGGGTCTTTGACCAGGCGGGTGGCCACCGGCACCCCGGTCTTGCCGGCGTCAGGACCGTCGGCGGCGCAGGCGATCACCATGCGCCGGACCTCGACCGACGGGTCCTCGGTGACCTTGAGCAGCTGGCGCCGGGCCTCGGGGTTGCCCTGGTTCGCTGCGTGGCACAGGCCCTCGGCGCCGATCGGGTGCAGCGACGGATCCTCCGGCGTGCGCGCGGCCGCGACCAGGTAGTTCATCACCAGCGCCGGCCGCTTCTTGGCCATCTGGGCGTACACGGTGGCGGCTTCGCGCCGCGAGCGCCCCTTGCGCTTCCATAGCTGGGCGACGCCGTCGACGGCGACGTTGGGCGAGGCGCCGGCGTCGGCGGTGCGGGCCAGCCCGCGGGCGGCGCCGATCGCGACCTCGATGCGCTCGAGCTTGATCATCTTGATGAGCGCTTCCTGCGCCGGCCGGCCCAGGTAACCCGAGGCCTCGGCCGCGGCCGCCCGGACCTCGAACGACTCGTCCTTGATCAGCTTGTCGAGCGCCGCGCTGGCGGCCGGGATCTTGGCGCGGGCCAGCTCGCCCCAGGCCAGTGACACCGCGACCTTCATGGCCCGGCCCAGGCGTTCGCCGCTGATCCGGGTAATGTCGTCGACCGCGCCCGACGGCGCGACCCTCGCGTAGAGCGGCAGGGCGGCGGCACGTACGACCTCGGTCTTCGACGCGATCGCGGCGCGTACCGGTTCGACGATCTTGGGCTCGCCGCCGAGGCCGATGTCGCCGTCCTCGAGGATGATGCGGATGGCGAAGACGCGCGAGTCGGTGGGCGCGTCCTCGTCGGCGACCAGGGCAGCGGCGGCGACCGACGCGGCCTGGGCGTCGGTGGCGAAGGCGCGGCCGAGCTGGGCCTTGGCGCGATCGCGCAGGGTGGCGCTGGCGTCGCCGTCGGCCAGCACCTGGATCGCCGCGTCGGCGGTGGGCGGCGCCGAATCGGGCTCGTCGCCGGAGACCTCGAGCAGGAGCTCGCGGCGGATGGCGGCGCTCGGATCGCGGGAGAGCGCCGCGGCGTAGAGCGGCTTGGATCGCTCGCTGCCGAGCTGGCGCACGGCGGTGAAGGCGATGCGGCGCAGCTCGGCGTCGTCGGTGGTGAGCGCGCGCACCAGCGTGTCGCGATAGGCCTCGGGGTTGCGGTTGGCGGCGGCGCCGGCGACGGCGACCGCGGCCTGCTGCACCGCGGGCGCGCCCTTCATGGCCAGGGCTCCCTCGATCATCTCGACCTCGGCGGCGTCGCCGCGGGCGATCGGCTTGAGCGCGACCAGCACCTCGGCGAGGTCGTCGGGCGCGGTGGCGCGCTTGTGCAGCGCCTCGAGCGCCTTCTTGTCGCCGGCGGTGGCGTAGGCGATGAGCGCGGCCAGCCGCGGCTCCATCACCTTGTCGAGCGACGTCGCCCACGCGTCCATGTCGCCGCCGACGTCCTGGCTTCGCACCGACGACCAGACCCTGGGATCGACCATGGCGCGCGACAGGCCGGTGTCGACGACGATGTCGCCGAACCCGGGCGAGCTCGGCATCCAGTCGAAGCCGGACAGCCCGGCGCGGCCGGCCTTGACCACCACACGATCGCCGCCGGGCCGGGCGGCGACGTCGAGGTAGTAGCTGCCGCGCTGCATGAACCAGAGCAGGAAGAGGATCAGGACCGGCAAGGCGGCGGCGCCGATCGCCACCATCTTGTAGAAGCGCAGCGTCTCCGCCAGCACGCGTCGCTCGTCGTCGCTGGTGGCGGCGACGCCCTCGCTGCGCACGTTCCACAGCTCGCGCGGCGACAGCCGTTCGCCGGCCGCGGCCTTGGCGCCGAGCAGCTCGTGGGCAAGGCGGGCCGAGGCGCGGGCCGGCGCCGCCAGCTCTCGCACGCGCGGCACCAGGATCTCGTGGGCCAGGCGCCAGCGCTCGAGGTTCTCGCCGGCGCGGACCACCGCGCCACGCTGCGCGAAGGCGGCCATCACGTGCTCGATCTCGTCGGCCGACGCCGACAGCGGCGCGCCGATCTCGGCGGCGGTGCGGGCGATGGACAGGCCGCCGTGCGGGGTGACGGCCAGCTCGGCCAGCGCGCGCAGGCCCCGGCGCTCGTCGCCGCTGGCCCGCGCCGCGCCCTCGATCCAGTGACGCTCGAGCTCGGCGCCACCGCCGGCCTTGATGAGCTGGGCGGTCGAGGCGATGCGCAGCTCGCGCATGCCAAGCAGCGCGATCTGGAGATCGGCGGGCAGGACCGCGCCGCCGCGGCCGAGGCCACCGACGACCGCATCGGCGAGGCCGCGATCATTGGACACCCCGGCGGCCGAGAGCAGATCGCCCAGCACGGCGGCGGCGTCGGCGGGCGGGAGCCGGCCCAGCTCGTGGCGGCAGTTGGGCGGGAACAGCGAGCCGGTGCGCTTCTCGAGGTGCCCGAACAGGTGGGCGCGCTCGCTGGGCGCCACGTAGAGGAAGCGGGCGCGGCCGGCCGAGCGCGCCATCGAACGCGCGAACATCTCGGCCAGCTCCTGGGCGATCCGCTCGTCGCCGAGGTTGTTGGGGCCCGCCAGAGCGCGATCGAGATCGTCGAGAACAAAGAGGTGAAGCTGGCCCGGCGCGGCGTTGCCAAGGATGCGGGCCACGAACGCGCTGGGCGCCTCGCCAGCGGTGGCGCGGGCGCCCGTGGCGGCGAGACCGGCGGCCAGCGACTCGGCGGGCGCGTGGATGTCGGCGCATTGCACCACGATCACGCCCTGCTCGCGGAGCTGGGGCAGGACGGCGTTGATTAGCGACGTCTTGCCCACGCCCGCTTCGCCGTGCAGCAGGCCAGCGCGGAAGCCGTCGGCGGTGATCATGCGGACGACCTCGTCGCGGTCGCGATCGCGGCCGCCCAGCTCGTCGCGGTCGCCCTCGCCGTAGGGCGCAAGTCCGCGCCACGCCGTGCCAGGTGTCGTCGCCACGGCAGGACTATATCCGAGCAGGACGGCCAACGCGCCCCGCGAGGACCGTCGATCGAGCAGCTCGTCCGGACGACGCGAACGCGAGTGGGGGTATGGGGGACGCGATCGTCCCCATCTGAGGACGCGAAGCGTCCGGACCGCTCAGCAAGCGCGCGACGCAGTGTCCGCGGAAGATCACGCGTGCGCCGCGCGATGCGGCGCAGGTGGTCCGTCGAAGCCCGGACTTCCGCGCGCGTGCTTGCTGCTATGCTAAGCGCGCATGACGGCGAACCAAACGCACGTGCGGCGGACCGCGGTGATGGTCGGCTTGAGCGCGGCGGTCGCGATCGCCGCCGGTGGTCGGGCGCTGGCCGAGCGGCGCGACACGCGCACCTCGATCTCGATCTGGCGTGGGGGCGGGACCACGTATGGCGGCGGTGGCGGCGCGTTCGTCAGCCATCGCCGCGACGTCGAGATCGGCGCTGACGGGCTGGTGCGCTTTCCCGGCGTCGCCGCCGGCATGGACGCTGCGACCGTCGAGGTCCACAGCGTCACCGATCCGACCGGCACCAGCGTCGTCGAGCAACGCTTCTCGACCAACCTGGCCACGCCCGAGGCGTTGCTGTCGCGTCAGGTCGGCAAGCCGGTGACGGTGGTGCTGGCCCAGGGCGAGGTCAGCGGCGTGCTGCGCGCGGTGTCGCTCGACGCGCTGGTGGTCGAGACCGCCGGCAAGAACCTGGAGATCATCCGCCGCGGTGAGCACGTCGTCGACATCAAGCTGGGCGCAGCCGCGTTCGATCGCGAGCCCACGCTGGAATGGAAGCTGTCGGCGAAGAAGCCGGGCAAGCACACCATCGACGTCAGCTACCGGACCTACGGCCTGTCGTGGGCGCCCGAGTACACCGCCGTGCTCGGCGACGGAGACGCGCTCGACTTCACGGCCTGGGCCACGGTGCGCAACGACACCGGGCTCGATCTGCCGGGCACCGAGCTCACCCTGGTCAGCGAGGCTCCGGCGGCGCCGGCCGCTGGCGGCTTCGTGGCCGGTGCGCCACGGCCGCCGGTGTCGTTCAAGATCGCGCGGCCGGTCGATCTCCCCGCAGGCGCCGCCCTTCAGGTCGAGCTGGCCGCGAAGCGCGCCGGCGTCAAAGCGCGCCGGGTCAGCGTCTTCGAGGCCGGCACCGATCAATCGTCGGCGTATCCGCTGCAGGACTGCTACGGCTACATGCCGCCGGCCAGCGGCGTGCGCACCGAGCAGATGCTCGAGCTCGACGCGCGCGGCGTCAAGCTGCCCGAGGGCACCGTGCGCGTGTTCCGCCGCGGTGCCGCTGGCGGCCTGACCATCATCGGCGAGGACCAGCTGCGCGTGAACGCCGCCACCGGCGCGCTGCGAGTGCGGGCCGGCGTCGCGCCCGAGATCTCCGGCGAGCGGCGCCAGGTCGACTGCCGAGTCGATCCGGGCGGGCGCGCGCTGCGCGAGAAGATCGAGGTCAAGGTCGAGAACAAGAGCAAGAGCGCCTCCGACGTGGTCGTGCGCGAATACATGTACCGCTGGAGCAACTGGCGGATCGACGAGGAGGACGAGAAGGGGCAGCGGGCCGGCGGCACGGCCCACGAGTGGAAGCTGAGGCTGAAGGCGGGCGAGTCGAAGACGCTGACCTACACCGTCGTCTACACCTGGTGATGGGATGCGGCCGGCGCTGGCGATGATGGTGCTGGCCGCGTGCGGGGGCGCGCAGCGCGTGCGCGGCGGGACGGCCGAGGCGGTCGACGCGCGGGTGACGCTCTACCGCGATGGCGCGTTCGTGGAGGAGGACGTGGTGGTCGAGGTGGCGGCCGGGGAGGGCCGCGTGCGGCTTCCGCGTCCGATCGGGCTCGACGTCGCCGACCTGGTCCTGGGCTCGCCCGACGTCGAGGTACGCGGCTGGACCGCGATCGGCGACGATCCCACTACCGGCACCGGCCGCGCCATCGTCGCCGACGTGGTCGCGGCTCGCGCCGGCGCGGCCCGCTTCACCCTCAGCTACCTCACCGATCGCGTGACCTGGCAGGCCAGCTACACGCTCATCGACGATCGCGGGCGGGGCCGGCTCCACGGCGCGCTTGGCCTCACCAACCGCACCGGCCGGCGCTGGCAGCGCGCCCGCTTCTCGGTCATCGATCGCAACCGCCCGGCGGCGCCGCCTACCGCGGCGGCGTTCGAGCAGCGCGCGGTCGAGGTGCCCGGGACGTACGCCGTGCGCACCGGCGGGCAGCGCCTCGACCTGGCGCTGCGAGGCGAGGCGCTGACGCTCTCGCCCACGCTGGTCTACGATCCGGTGGGGACGCGCCTCGACTCGGCGACCATGCGGCCGCAGGTCGACGAGCGCTACGGCGTCCAGCGCTGGCCCAGCGCGGTCGACGAGACCCTTCTCGTCGATCTCGCTCGCGTCGCCGACGGCCCCTTGCCGTCGGGGCCGGTGCGGGTGTTCACGGTCGGCTCGGGCGGCGCGCTGGTGTGGCGTGGCGAGGGCCGGCTCTTGCCGCCCGCCGCCGACGCCGAGCTCTACACCACGGTCGCCGTCGGACGATCACCGGCGGTGACCGGCGAGCGCCGGCGCACCGACTACGCGATCGATCACGACGCCATGCGCCTGGTCGAGGAGGTGACCATCACCCTCCACAACGATGGCCCCGGCGCCGCCGACGTGCTGGTGCGCGAGCACCTGTACCGGGGCCAATGCTGGACCCTGGCCTATCACTCCACGGGCGGCCGGGTGGCCAAGGAGGGGGCGCAGCAGATCGGCCTGGGAGTGCTGGTCCCGGCCGGCGGCGACGCCACCGTGATGTACCGTGTGCTCTACGAATGGGACGACCGAACGTGCCGGCTCTCGACGTCAAGGAACTGAGCGTCCACTACGGCCGCAGGCTCGCGGTCGATGCGCTCTCGCTGTCGGCCGCGGCCGGCGAGATCATCGGCCTGCTCGGCCCCACCGGCGCCGGCAAGAGCACGGCGTTGCTCGCCATCGCCGGCGCGGTGATGCCGAGCAAGGGCGAGATCCGCATCGATGGCGTCGAGCTTTCCGCCGATCCGCTGGCTGCCAAGCAGAAGGTCGGGTTCGCCGATCAGCCGCCGTCGCTCTACGAGTTCTTCACCGTCGCCGAGCACGTGGCCATGATCGCCGAGGCCCGCGGCGATCGCGATCGGGCGGCGCAGGCGCAGCTGCTCCAGGAGCTGGGGCTGGGCGGCGTGGCCCAGCGGCCTTGCCGCGAGCTGTCGTTCGGGATGCGCCAGCGGGTCGGCCTGGCCGCGTCGCTGGTCGCGCGCCCGGCCGTGGTGCTGCTCGACGAGACCCTCAATGGTCTCGATCCGCATGCCGCCCGGCGCGCGCGCGGGGCGCTGGTCGCGGCCGCCGATCGGGGCGCGGCGGTGGTGATGTCGACCCACCTCCTCGGCGTCGCCGAGCGGCTCTGCCACCGCATCGTGGTGATGGACCAGGGCAAGGTCGTCAACGATCTGGCCGGGGCCGCCCTGGCCGAGCTGTACGCCGCCGGCGTGGGCGCGCTCGAAGAGATGTACGTCCGCACCATCGCGGATCGCGAGGCCACGTGAGCGCGGACTCGCCTTTCGACTCGGCCGCTGCGGCCTCGCTCAGGAAGACCGCGGGGGGCCTGTCGGGGAAGGAGTTGCTGGCGTGGGGCGATCTCGAGGAGCGCCGCCGCGGACGGGCGCCGGCGTGGATCGCCACGGCGGTGGTCGGCCTGGCTCTGGGCGCCGAGGTGGCGCGGCGCGCCGGCTGGTTCGACGGCGTCCAGGCCGTGCCCAGCACGACCATGATCGTGGCGGTCCTGCTGGTCGCGTTCGTGCCGTCGATGTTCGGCGCGCCGTACCGCATGTTCTGGCGCCGCGACGCGCCCCTCCTGGCGCGCTTGCCGATCGCGGGCAATGCGCTGTGGTTCGTGGCGGTGGTCCGCGCAGCCCGGGCCGCGGCTCGCAGCGCCGTGGCGGCGACGCCGACGCTGGCGGTGATCGCTGTCGCCGACGCGGCGACCGCCGGTCGAGCGGCGGCGCTGGCCG
>SXJR01000007.1 GCA_005779305.1 Myxococcales bacterium | reverse complement strand
CGTCTCCCCGTCTCCCCGTCCCCCGTCTCCCACCTCCCCTCACGCCCCCCCGCGCCCCCTCACGATCGCCCGCGCAATCCGCACTCCATCCATCGCCGCCGAAACAATGCCACCAGCAAACCCCGCACCCTCTCCCCCAGGATAGAGCCCACTCACATCCAGACTCTCCAGCGACGACGGATCTCGCGGCACCCGCACCGGGCTCGACGTCCTCGACTCGACACCCGCCAGCACGCCTTCCTCCGACACGAACCCGCGGATCGTCGCGCCGAACGCCTTCACCGCCTCGCGCAACCTCGCCGTCAGATCCAGCCCGCTGGCGTCGAGCACCTCGGCGAGGTCGCACGCCGTCAACCCTGGCTCGTAGCTGCTCCGCGGCGCCGTCGTCGAGCCCTTGCCGCGCACGAAGTCGGTCGCGCGCGTCGCCGGCGCCCGCAGCGCGCCACCACCCGCCACCGCCGCGGCCCGCTCGATGCGGCGCTGCAGCTCGATGCCTCCCAGCGGACCCCCAAGCCCGAGCCGTGCCAGATCCTCGAGCTCCACGCCGACGACGATTCCGGAGTTGGCGAACGGCGAGTCGCGACGCGACAGGCTCATGCCGTTGACCACGACGCCGTCGGGCTCGGTCGCGGCCGGAACGATCCAGCCGCCCGGGCACATGCAGAACGAGAACACGCCGCGGCGGCCGCCGACGCCGTCGGTCTGGTGGACCAGCTTGTAGGGCGCGGCTCGCAGGCGTGGATGGCCGGCGTGCCGGCCGTACTGAGCCTGATCGATCAGCGGCTGCGGGTGCTCGATGCGCACTCCCACCGCGAACGGTTTGGCCTCGAGCTGGACGCCGGCCGCCGCCAGCCAGGTCCACACGTCGCGCGCGGAGTGGCCGGTGACCACGACCACCTCGCGTCCGGCCAGCTCGCGGCCATCGGCGAGACGCACACCGGCGACGACGCGACGGCCGCCGCGTTCGTCGACGAGCAGGGCGTCGGCACGGGCCGGCAGCTCGAAGCCGACCCCGCACCCGGTCAGGCGCTCGCGCAGGGACGTGATGACCTTGGGCAGCTTGTTCGAGCCGATGTGCGGGCGCGCGTCGACCAGGATCTCGAGCGGCGCGCCGTACACGGTCAGCGTCTCGATCACGTCGCGGACGTCGCCGCGCTTGTGGGCCCGCGTGTAGAGCTTGCCGTCACTGTACGTGCCGGCGCCGCCCTCGCCGAAGCAGTAGTTGCTCTCGGGGTCGACGGTGCCGTGCTGGGTCAGTCCCTTGAGGTCGCGGCGGCGGGCCTGCACCAGCTTGCCGCGATCGAGCACGATCGAGGCCACGCCGTGGCGAGCCAGCTCGTGGGCACAGAACAGTCCCGCCGGTCCGGCGCCGACGATGATCACCGGCTCGCCCTTGACCTCGCGCGGTGGCGAGCCCCCCAGCACCGGCGGCACCGCCGGCCTGGTGCCGACCGTGAGATGGAGGCGGACGCGGTGCCGGCGGGCGTCGATGGCGCGGCGGCGCACCTCGAGCGGCGGCACCAGCTTCGGCAAGACGCCGAGACGCGCGGCGGCGGCCGCGGCCAGCGCCGCCTCGTCATCGGCGGCGTCGAGCTCGAGCTCGAGCTCGAGCTCGTCATCGGGCCCGAGCGGATTGTCGTTCACGGCCATCGATCGCTCGCTACGGGCAACGCTCGCCGCCCATGTGCACGGTCACGTCCTCCAGCCCCAGCCGTTGATCGAGCGTGCGATACGAGGCGCGCAGACCGACGAACCAGTCGATGTGCAGGTCCATGATGCCGCCACCGGTGTCGGCAGCCAGCACGCAGCCGTCGTGGACGAAGTCGCCCCAGGGCGCCTCGCCGGGCACCGCTTCGCCGTCGAGCTCCGCGACCCACAGCTTGGTGCCGTACGGGATCACATCGCGATCGACGGCGATCGATCGATAGGGGACCAGCGGCCGGTTCTGGACCCCGATGCCCCACGGATACATGACCCCGGCCTCGACGAAACAGGGCGAGCGCGGGCAGCCGCACGAGCCGGCCACGTTGAGCAGCCGGCCGTCGAGGAGCCGACCGGTGCCCTCGAGATCGATGGCGTCGGCGAAGCCGGGCGTGACCGTGTCGAGGATCGCGCAGCTACTGGCGTAGAGGTTCTCGCTGGCGATGCCGGGGTAGTCCTCCTCGGCTGCGACCCAGTAGTAGGTGAGCTGGAACGTCCCCAGCGACGGCCCAACCGGAGGCCGCGGTGCGTCGATCCCGGCGTCGTCGGCAACCCCGCCGTCGGGCTCGCCGCCCTCGGGATCGCGGCCGCCGCAGGCGACCAGCGCGAGCAGGATCATGACGGTCGCGGCCCGCATGGGGGCCCATCCTGCCGCGCGACACGCAAGGAGAGCAAGTCCTCGCAGCGCCACCGGCAAGGTTTGCGCATCTTCATCAGCATCCGGTCACGAAGCCGATCGCCCCGGCCGCGTCGATCACCGAACCGTGAATCGCGCGTGAACGTGTCGTGCGCCGACCGGCGCCATGGTGCCGCCATGGCCACGACGTCCCTCGCTGACCCACATCGCGATGCCGAGCTCGACCGGCTGCGCTGGATCGACAACATCCCGTTCTGGGGCGTGCACGCCGCCGCGGTCGTCGGCGTGATCTGGCTGGGCTGGTCGTGGTCCGGGCTGGCCATCGCTGCCATCTCCTACGGCGTGCGGCTGTTCGCGATCACCGCCGGTTACCACCGCTACTTCTCGCACCGCGCGTTTCGCACCAGCCGCGCCTTCCAGCTCGTCCTCGCCGTGGTCGGCCTGACCGCGACCCAGAAGGGCCCGCTGTGGTGGGCGGCGCATCACCGCGTCCATCACAAGCTCTCCGACCAGCCCGGCGACGTCCACTCGGTGCGCCAGCGCGGCTTCTGGTGGGCCCACCTCGGCTGGATCCTGGTCAAGCGCAACGCCGGCACCGATCACGAGCGGGTCCGCGACCTCACCCGCTACCCCGAGCTGCGCTTCGTCGACCGCCACGCCATCTGGTTCACCGTCGCCTTCGCGATCGCCCTCTACCTGGTCGGCGGGGCCCACGCCCTGGTGTGGGGTTACCTGGTCGCGACCGTGGTCTTGTGGCACGGGACCTTCACGATCAACTCGCTGTCGCACGTCTGGGGCACCCGCCGGTACGCGACCACCGACGACAGCAAGAACAACCCGCTCCTGGCCGTGCTCACCCTCGGCGAGGGCTGGCACAACAACCATCACTACTATCAGCGCTCGGCCCGCCAGGGTTTCTACTGGTGGGAGATCGACCTCAGCTTCTACGTCCTCAAGTTGCTCGAGGTGGCCGGCGTCGTGTGGGACGTCGAGGGCGTACCGCGCCACGTCCGCGAGCGGACGATCAAGGCAGCAGCAGCTCGCCCCGCGCCACCAGCACCGCCCGCCCACCCAGCCGCACCCGAGCTGTCGGTCCTGCTGCCGCCGCGGGAACCACCGCCACCGTCAGCTCACCCCCACGCCGGCTGATCTGGCGTGCGGTCAGGGCCGGCCTCCCGAGGCGCGCCGCCCAGTACGGCCCGAGCGTGCAGTGGGCCGAGCCGGTCACCGGATCCTCGTCGATGCCGTGCTGGGGCGAGAAGTAGCGCGAGACGAAGTCGACGTCCTCGCCGGTGCCCGGCGCGGTGACGATCACGCCCTCGGTGGGCAAGGCCAGCACCTTGCGGAAGTCGGGGGCGAGCGCCCGTACCACCGTCGCGTCGTCGTAGACCGCCATCAGGTTCTTGGCGCTCCACAGCTCGTGCGGGGCCGCGCCCAGCGCGTCGCCGGCCGCGGCCACCAGCGCGCGATCCTCGACGCGGGTGGCGATCCGCGCCGGCAGGTCGAGCGCGAACTCGTCGCCGTCGCGCCTCACGTCGAGCGTGCCGCTCCGGGTCCAGAAGTGGACGTCGCGGCGGACGGGCTCGACGTGCTGCATCAAGGCGAAGGCGCTGGCCAGCGTGGCGTGGCCGCACAGATCGACCTCGGTGGTCGGCGTCATCCAGCGCAGGTGGAAGCCATCGCGATCGCGCGGCTCGTGCACGAAGAACGCGGTCTCCGACAGGTTCATCTCGGCGGCGATCTGCTGCAGCAACGCGTCGTCGAGCCAGGCCTCGAGCGGCACCACCGCGGCGGGGTTGCCACCGAAGGGTCGCGAGGTGAAGGCGTCGACCACGAAGTAGCGGAGCGTGCGAGGCATGAGATCTCCGTCGAGCGTGCGCTGGGTGAGGGCGGGTTCAGGCGCTGGCGCGCGACCCGCGATGGCCGCGGGTCAGCTGATCGTCGGCGAGGTGGGCCAGCAGATCGAGCGCGCCCAGCACCCGCGGCGTGAGCGGCGCGCCGCAGGACAGACGCATGCAGCCGGCGAAGCGCTGCTGCCGCGCCGAGAAGATCGGCCCCGGCGCGATGGCGACGCCCCGGGCCAGCGCCCGCTCCTGCAGCACCAGGGTGTCGACCGGCGCCGGCAGCTCGATCCACAGGACGAAGCCGCCGCGCGGCGCCGACACCCGGGTGCCCTCGGGGAAACGGGCCAGCACCGCCTCGCGGTAGGTGGCGACCTGACCGGCGACGGCGTGGCGCAGCCGGCGCAGGTGACGATCGTAGCCGCCCGAGGCCAGCATCTCGGCCACCGCCATGCAGGTCAGCGTCGGGCAGGCGAGCGACTGCGAGAACTTCAGGCGTTCGATCTCGTCCTGGTAGCGGCCGGCGGCAATCCAGCCGACGCGGTAACCCGGGGCCAGCGTCTTCGAGACCGACCCGCACAGGAGCACGCGCCCGTCCTTGTCGAAGGCCTTGAGCGGGCGCGGCCGGGTACCGTCGAAGCACAGCTCGCCGTAGACGTCGTCCTCGATCACCGGGACGTCGTGGCGCACGGCCAGCGCGTAGAGCTCGGCCTTGGCCTGGTCAGGCATGATCGAGCCGAGCGGATTGGCCGCGGTCGGCATGCAGGCGATGGCGCGCACCGGCGAGCTGCGCAGGGTCGCCGCCAGCGCCGCCAGATCGAAACCGGTGCGCGGGTTGGCCGGCACCTCGACCACCTTCATGCCCAGGCTCTCGATGGTCTGGAGGATGCCGAAGTAGGTCGGCGACTCGACGGCGATCGCGTCGCCGGGCCGGGCCACCACGCGCAGGGCGAGGGTGATCGCCTCGGTGGCGCCGATGGTACAGACGAAGTCGTGCTCGGTGAGCGCGCAGCCCCAGGTCACCGAGCGGCGGGCCAGCGCCCTTCGTAGCGTGAGCAGGCCCGGCGGCGTGTCGTCTCGCGCGCCTAGCGTCGAGACCTCACGCGCCAGCGCCGCCGCGATCCGGTTGAGCGCCGCTACCCGGAGCGTCGCCGGGTCGAGATACGCCGCGGCGAGCGGCACGACGCCCGGATCGCGCAAGGCGGCGATCAGCCGCCCGACGCCGTCCGAGACGGCGGGGCGCGTCGCGGTCATCGCCTTGCGGGGCGGGCGGGGCGCCGCTCCCTCCTCCGCTCGCTTCCTGACGAAGAACCCCGACTTCGGGCGCGCCTCCACCAGCCCCGCGCCTTCGAGCACGCCGTAGGCTTGCACGATGGTGGCGACGCTCACGGCGCGGTCCTCGGCCAAGCGCCGCACCGAGGGCATCCGCTCCCCGGGCCGCAAGGCGCCGCGCTCGATCGCGTCGCCGAGCTCGGCGGCGAGCTGCTCGTAGAGAAAGTCGCTTGCGGCGGCGGCCACGGCGAGTCTGATTGTACTTGTCTGCTTCGGGGTCGACCATCACAGATGCCTGGTCTCCGGTTTCTTGACTGTATCGGTCCATGTCCTGGTATCTCCTCTTCTGTACTGGTTTGGGGATCTGGTGTCTGTCGCTGTCCAGGCGGCGGGGTCGTGCCAAGGTTGTGACGCCGTGACCCCCGCCGCTGGCCCTGTGGCTGTTCCCGACGAGCGGCAGCGCCGTGTGGCGATGCTGAGCTCGCTGGCCGCCGTCTACGTGGTGTGGAGCTCGACCTACCTGGTGATGCGCATCGCGGTCGAGTCGCTGCCGCCGATGCTGATGGGCGCGATCCGCTTCACCATCGCCGGCGGCCTGCTCTTCGGCTTCGCGCTGTTCCGCGGCGCCAAGGTGCCGACCGCCCGGCAATGGCTCATGGCGTTGCCGGTCGGCGCCTTGCTCTTCGTCGGCGGCAACGGCCTGGTGGCCATGGCCGAGACCGAGGTCAGCTCCGGGGTCGCCGCCGTCGTGTGCGCGACCATGCCGCTGTGGATGGCGGTGTTCGCCGCGCTGGCCGGCGAGCGTCCGACCGTTCGCGAGTGGCTGGGCGTCGCCCTCGGCCTCGGCGGCGTGGTCGTCCTGGTCTCGGGCGCCGAGCTGTCGGCCGCGCCCGTGTACGCCGCGCTCCTGTGCGGCTCGCCGCTGGCCTGGGCGCTGGGCTCGATCCTGGCCCGCCGCCTGCCCATGGCCGACGGGATCATGGCCGCCGCCAGCCAGCAGCTCCTCGGCGGCGCCGCCCTCGCCGTGGTCGGCTTCGGCCGGGGCGAGCGTCTGCCGGAGGTGTGGACGTTCGACGCCATCTGGTCGGTCGCATACCTGGTGGTGCTGGGTTCGTTCGTCGCGTTCACGGCGTACTCCTGGCTCCTGCGCAACGCCCGTCCGGCGCTGGCGACCAGCTACGCGTTCGTCAATCCGCCGCTCGCGGTCCTGCTCGGTGCCGCGCTCGGCGCCGAGCAGGTGGGCTCGGCGACCTGGGCCGCCACGCCGCTCATCGTCGCAGCGGTCGTACTCGTGGTCGGGGGGAAGAAGTGAGTCAGCCCGTCGCGCTGCGGGTCATGCGATCTTGCATGCGCGTCGCGTAGCGACCGAGCGCGTCGACCACGGCGCGGGGGGCGAAGCGGGTCGCGCCCCAGGCCACCCACGCCTCCTTGGTCACCGGACGGATGGCCACGTCGCGGCCGATCGACTCGACGATGGCGCTGGCCACCGCCGCCGGCGACGTGCCCTTGCTGCGGAACGTCTTCGCGACGCTGGCCCGCAGGCTCTCCTGGCCGGGCTGGAAAGGAGTCTGCTCGATGATGTTGGTGGCGATCATGCCAGGGCAGATGGCGGTGGCACGCACGCCCTTGCCGGACAGCTCGCCGCGCATGGAGAGGGTCAAGCCGAGCACCGCGAACTTCGAGGCCACGTAGGCGATCGCCGACGGCGTGGCGTAGAGGCCGAGCATCGACGAGACGTTGACGACATGGCCGCGGCCGCGCTCGGCCATCCTGGGCACGAAGAAGTGGCTGCCGTGGACCACGCCCATCAGGTTGACCCGGAGCACGCGGTCCCACTCGTCGAGCGAGGTTTCGAGCACGCCACCGTGCTGGCCGACGCCGGCGTTGTTGACGATGACGTCGGCGGCCGGCACGCGGGCGTGGACGGCGGCGGCGAAGCGCTCCATCTGCCCGCGGTCGCCGACATCGACGACCTCGGCGAGCACGACCTGGTCGCGAAGCTCGCCCTTGAGCGATGCCAGGCCGGCCGCGTCGCGATCACACAGGGCCAGGCGGGCGCCGCGGGCGGCGAAGGCCTGGGCGGTGGCGCGGCCGATGCCGCTGGCGGCCCCGGTGATCACGATCATCTGGTCAGTGAGCGACATGGGCGGCGGCTTCCTTGTGCGCCGCCTCGGAGCGAGCGAGCAGCACACCGGCCAGATGATAGTTGTCGTTCTGGTCGGGGTGGAAGTCGCGGCGGAAGTACTCGCGCAGGCCACGGCCGAAAACGCGCTGGTGGATGGGCTTGGGCGTCTTCACCCCGGCCGCCACCGCCGCCTTGCGCATCTCGCGCATCCGGCGTAACGCCTCGAGCGGCCCGATGCCGTCCTGGCGGAGCAGGGTCAAGGTCGCGGCGGCCCACCACGTCGACAGCATGATGGTGGCCATGACCATGCCTGCGACGCGCAGCGCGTAGGACGGGTCGACCTTCTGCAGCACGTCGAAGGCAACCGACTTGTGCTCGAGCTCCTCGGCGGCGTGCCACAGGAGCAGCTCGCGCATGGCCGGGTGAACCATGTCGAGCGGCATCTCGGTGGCCGCGCCCTCCGCCATGATGGCAGTGAAGTGCTCGGCGGCGGCGGTGGTCGCCAGCCGCAGCTTGGGGCTGGACAGCTTCTCCATGCGGCCGGCGATGGTGGCGTAGACCTTCAGGAAGCGATCGATCTCGTAGCCATGGGCGCGCAGCGTGTCGAAGTAGTCCTCGTGGGCGCGAGCGTGGCGGCCTTCCTGGTTGCCGAAGCCCTTCACCGCTGCGCGCAGCTCGGGGTCGTCGATCTGATCGAGGAAGTGATAGACGGCGCGGACGAAGAATCGCTCGCCGTGGGGGAACAGCAGGTTGACGCCGTTGGAGATCTGGGTGGGAACCGCGAGGCCGGCGAACCAGTGCCTGGGCACGTGCTCGAAGCCGAGGGGAGGTTTGCGGGGGGTGATGGTGGGACGAGTCATGTTTCTGGATTCCACAGTGGATCCATATTGACTGTCAGTCAATAGATAATCGTTCAATAGCCGAATCTCTCAACGATCCAGAGAGTTTCGAGAGTGCTTGCACACCCCACTACGAACGCGGTACGAGTGGGAGATGGCCATCCTTCGCGGCATCCGTCGCAGGCGCAAAGCCGCCGCCGCTGCCGGCGGCGACGCCGCCCGCCCCCGCCGCGCCCGCCGCCGCATCCGGCTCGAGAACGATCAACGGCGGGCCCAGCTGCTCGCGCTCGGCGTGCAGGCCTTCTCCGATCGGACCTACGACGACGTGTCGATCGACGACATCGCCCGCGCCGCCGGCATCTCGAAGGGCCTCCTCTATCACTACTTCCCGACCAAGCGCGATCTGTACCTCGCCGGCCTCCGCGCCACCGCCGATGAGCTGATCGCCAGCACCACCGCAGCCACCAACAACTCGCTGCCGCCGCTCGAGCGCATGCGCGCCGGCCTCGACGCGTACCTCGATCACGTCTCGCACCACGCCCGGCCCTTCGTCGCGCTCATGCGCGGCGGCATCGGATCGGACCCCGAGGTGGTCGCGGTGATCGAAGG
>SXJR01000358.1 GCA_005779305.1 Myxococcales bacterium | reverse complement strand
GGCCGAGCGGGACGAGGGTGACCTTGACCGCGTTGGCGAGGGTGACGACGCCCTACATGACCGCGGCGAGAGCTCGCTCGTCGAAGATGATTTCCTTGGCAGACATGATTCAGTCCTTCCTTACTCGAGCACGCCGAGGACTTCGTCCTCGCGCAGGATGAGGTGGTCGATACCGTCGATCGTGATCTCGGTACCGGCGTACTTGCCGAACAGGATCCGGTCCCCTGCCTTCACGTCGAGGGCGACGAGCGTGCCGTCCTCCAGGCGCTTGCCCGCGCCGACCGAGATGACGTTGCCCTCGAGCGGGCGCTCCTTGGCGGAGTCCGGGATGATGATCCCGCCCTTGGTCTTCTCGGTTTCCTCGATGCGGCGGACCAGGAGTCGGTCCTGGAGTGGACGAACGATCATGATGTTCCTCGTGTTGGTGATGCAGGTCGGAGCCAGAAGCCGTGGATTGTTAGCACTCACTCACGTCGAGTGCTAACGGCGGACATCCTAAGCGCGGAACGGCCCGGCGCAAGGGCCTACCCGTTCGATTTCGCTCGGGACTACATGGCGACCGAGGCGTGGGTGACACCTTCACCGCGCCACACCCTCCCACCGTGTCGAGTGGACAACCTAAGGTGCGGAAACCACGTGGAAACTTGCACTGGCGCGGGAGTGGTCGATAACCAGATCATGGGCATCGATGTCACCCCGCACGCCTCGGTGGATGCCTTCTTCCACGAGGTCCTGAACGACGCGCTCCACTCCGTCCGGGTGTCGGCTACCGAGCCGGCCGGCTGGTACCTGGTCAGCCTGCTCGGTGACTTCACCCGCGCTCGCCTCCCCGACGAGCCCCTGGCCGTCAAGCTGGCCCAGAGCAGCGCGGGCGACGCCGGCGAGCGCGTGCGCACGCTCAAGGAGGTGGGTGACACCTCGCTGTACGTGGCCGGCTTCTTCGCCGAGTCGCTGTCGCGCAAGCTGGTCGACGCCGACTACTACATCGGCCTGGGCCGCGGCGCCTACGCCGAGCTGGCCGGGCGCCTGGGCAGCCACTCGATCACCGAGGTCTACCGCGAGCTGGCCGAGGGCTTCCCCGGTTTCGTCGAGGTCCTCGCCGAGATCCGGCGCCGCGTCGACTTCGCCGGTGACGACATCGTGAAGCTCTACGAACAGTGGGTCCGCACCCGCGACGCCTGGATCGAGAAGAAGCTGCGGGCGCTGGGCGTGTTCGTCGATCCGGGCGCAAAGACGGTCCAGTGAGTGACGACCCGCAGCGGTCGACGGCGGTGCTGACCCGGTTGCAGCGCGGCCTCGAGCGCATGTACCGCGTCGCCACTGGCGTGGCCGTCGGCGACTTCATGATCGACGACGACGCCCGCGCCGAGCTGGGCGTGGCCCGGGCGCCGCGCGAGCAGCTGCTCGTGCACGAGGACGCCAGCGGCGTCGACATCGGCCTCTTCGTCGACGCCGCGGTCCTGTCCAACCTCGCCACCCACGATCCCGGCGCGCGCCTGGACCATCGCAACGTGGCCTCGTTCCTGTACGCGGTCGAAGGGGTCAGCCACTTCGTCTACGCGATCGTGTGCGCGCATGCGGCGCGGGCCGTGTCGCCGCTCGAGCTCGAGCTGCAGGCCGAGGTCGACAAGTACGTGGTGTGCCTGCTCGCCGACGGTGGCGCGCCGGCGTCGAGCCCGCGCTGGCGGCGCCGGCTGTTCGAGGACTTCGAGCTCGAGCCCGATCTCGACGCCGACGAGCGTGATCGCTACCGCGCCGCCAACGACGGCGCTCGCCGCTACAGCGCGTCGCTCGAGCGCCGCTTCGTCACCCGCGGTGGCACCCTCGACATGCTGGCCGAGCTGCGCCGCTTCTACCGGCTGCCGCTGGGCCAGAAGCTCGACCACATCGCGAAGGCTGCGTAGCGCGCCGGCTACAGGCGGCCGCCAGGCGCAGGGTCAAGCCCTGGGTCCACAGCTTGCCCGCGTACCAGTGGCCGAAGCTGGGCGCGACCCAGATGCCGATGCCGCCGATGGCCCCGAGGCCGTCGTTGGTCTGGTTCTCGCCGACCGCGAGCATCGCCAGCGACGCGACGGTGCCGCCCAGCGAGAGCGCCAGGGCCGTGCCCTCGCTCTTCTCGCCGGCCACCGGTCCGCTCATCGGCAAAGAGGCATAGGCGGGAGGCGGTGGTGGATACGTCAGCGGCGGTGGCGCCGGCGGCGTCTGCAAGCCAGAGCCGCCGCGCGGGCGCAGTCGCGATCAGAAGCGGCCGCTGAGCGAGAGGCCGGCCTTGCCGCTGCCGAGCGTGGGCCGCACGGTCAGGTTCTCGATGCGGCCAGTCCGGCGCGCGTTGTGCTCGCGCGCGGCGCGGGGCGCGGTGGCGATGTCGTGGATCATGCCGCCGAAGAACGCACCGCCGCCGCCGATGGCCAGCGCGAAGCCGGGGTGGAAGTCGTCGCCGCAGCTGCTGCCGTTGCAGTCGACCGCGACCCACATGACGCCGACGAAGACGGCGCCGGCGCCGTAGAGGCGAGCCTTGAGCCCGGGCGTCCAGCCGCGGCCGGCGTACCAGTGGCCGAAGCTGGGTGCGATCCAGATGCCGAGCGAGCCGGCGGTGCTCATCACCTCGTTCTGGGCGGCGCCGCCCACCGAGACCAGCGCCAGCGAGCCCAGCGTGCCACCCAGCGACAGCGCGAGCGCCGTGTTCGGGCTCTTGTACGTGCCTGACACCGGAGGCCCGGCGGGCGCGGGAGCGCCGATGGGGGTGTTGAGCGGGCTGTTGGAGGGCTGGGCCTGGGCGGCGCCGGGAAGCGTCAACCACCCGGCGAGGCAGAGGGCGGCGAGGGCGATGCGGGCGGTGCGACGGGCGGGCATGAACGTGTGATGAGCACGGCGTGGACCAACTCGACAGGCGGGGAGATCCAGCCGTTTGCAGGTGGTCGCGGAGGGGACCACGACCGGGATGTCGTGTTTTTGGGGACTCGGTTCAGGTCGAGGTCGAGGTGTCACATCACCGGTGACGGGTCTCTCCCTGCACGGAGGCCACGATGAACGGTTACGTCCAGACCCGCTGTCCCCGCTGCGGCAATGCCGCCTGGGGTCACCCCATGCAAGCTGTTCCCTGCAACTCGTGTGGGCAGCACGTGCCACCCATGGCGACGCCGCAGGGATGGGGTCAGCAGCCCGGCATGGGCGCGTTCGGCGCGGCGCCGGGGATGCAGGCGCAGCCGCAGCAGGCGCAGCAGGCGTGGGGCGCGCCGCCGCCGGTCGCCGGTCAGCCGCCGGGCATGGCGGGCTTCGGCACGCCGGCGCCGGGCTTCGCGCAGCCACCGCAGCAAGCGGCGCCGCAGCAGGCGGGCGCGCCCAAGATGAACGTGAACCTCCCCTACGGGATCAAGCTGCCGATCAACATCGGCGGCAAGCACATGAAGCTGAAGGTCATCGGTGGCGTGATCCTCGCCATCGCCGTCGCCGTCGGCGGCGTGATGTTCAAGAAGGCCAAGACGCCGAAAGGCTCGCTGAGCTACTCGTCGGTCGGCTTGACCAGCGGCAAGGTCGACGCCGACGCGGCCTACCTCAACCTGGCCAAGGACGCGACCAAGTGGAAGAAGGACGCCTTCCTGTGGTCGGTGAACTTCCAGGCCGTGCGTGCCGACGGCACCGTCGACGTCGGCAAGGGCGCCGAGGTCGTGTACACGTCGCCGAGCGCGTCGGCGTCGCACGCCAAGAGCGTGCGCAACGACTCGGTCCGCAAGTACGCGCTCGGCGGCAGCGCGATCAAGCCGGCCAAGTACGGCTGGAACGACGTCATCGACGGGCTCGAGGCGCACCCCGAGCCGACGTGCAAGATCAAGGACGTCGTCGAGTTGCTCAAGAAGCAGGGCCTCACCGGCACCAAGACGGTGCGCATCACCTTCGACCCCAAGTTCGCCGACTTCTACGCGTGGCGCGTGATCGGCAGCGATCCCAAGATCGATGCGCTGTTCGGGTGGTCGGACTGCCAGCCCATCAAGTGACGCGGCCCCCCGTGAGTCGTGCAAGCGCGCTCACGGGAGCTACGGCGGGCGAGCGATCTCCGTCGATTTCGCTTTACCCGCTGCCCACTCGACCCTACCGTGCGTCGCTCTGCGGGGGACTCACGGTATGGAAGACACCGATCAGCTGCTGCGTGTGACGACGCCGTTCATCCGGCCCGAGCTCGAGCTCGAGCTGGTCGAGCTGATCGATCGGACGCCGACGACGTCGCCAGGCTCCACGCCGGGATCCCCGCGCCGCCGCCTGGCGCGCGGCACGGTGCAGCCGCCGGTCGAGATCGTGCTCATGCCGACGACGGCGTTGCCGGTGCGGTTGATCGATCCGCCGGCGTTGTGGGGCCATTCGCAGCGCATCGATCTCGCGATGGTCTTCAACGAGCTGGCGCCGGTCGCCGGCGAGATCGATACCCAGCCGGTGCGCCGCATCGGCGCCGGCTTCGAGCTGCGCACCGCGCCCTGGGGCGGCATCGCCGCCGGCGTGGGTGCGATCGCGCTCGTGCTCACCGCGGTGTGGATGGTGGCGGCCGCGGGCGGCACCGACCCCCGGTCCTCCACGTCACCGCCGGCCGCGCGCGTCGTCCAGGCGCCGCCCGTCCTGATCGTGACCCAGCTCGAGGAAGAGCCCGAGGTCGCCGCCGTCGACGAGATCGAGATGCCCGCCGCCGACGAGATCGAGATGCCCGCGGTCGATGCCACGCCGGCCCCGGTCCCGACCCACGGCACGCTGATGATCGGCTCCAAGCCGCCCTGCCGCATCCTCATCGACGGCAAGGACACCGGCCTCACCACGCCCAACCGCGGCGTCCGCGTCCCCGCCGGCCGCCACACCATCACCCTGGTCAACCGCGAGCTCGGCATCTCCGACTCGTCGACCCTGGTGATCACCGCCGGCCGCAAGGCCAAGCTCATCCGCGACCTCAGCGCCCAGCTCGCCGCCGGCGAGTGATCGACGCGCGGCGGGTCGCGACCTACGGCCTGAGCACCCGGTTGTCGATGAGCCGGGTCCTGCCGACGAACACGGCCATGGCCAGGACGGCCGGCCGGGTCACCCGATCCACGGGCGTGAGCTCGTCGGCGTCCCGCAGTTCGAGGTAGTCGATGCGCGCCGCCGGCGCCGCGGCGATGGACGCGGTCGCCGCCGCCAGCAAGGCCGCCGCGTCGCGCTCGCCGGCGGTGAAGGCGGCCTCGGCGGCGGCCAGGCCGTGCGACAGGGCCAGGGCCTGGGTTCGCTCGTCGGGCGACAGGTAGGCGTTGCGCGAGCTCATGGCCAGACCGTCCGGTTCCCGGACGATGGGCATCCCCACGATCTCCACGCCCTGGTCGAGATCGCGGACCATGCGGCGGATGACGGCGAGCTGCTGGAAGTCCTTCTCGCCGAAGAAGGCGACGTGGGGTTGGGTCAGGTTGAACAGCTTGGTCACCACCGTGGCCACGCCGGCGAAGTGGCCGGGCCGCTTCTCGCCGCACAGCGGCCTGGCCAGCTCGCGCACCTCGATGAAGGTCTGCGCCCCCGCCGCGTACATCGTCGGCACCTCGGGCACGAAGGCGATGTCGGCGCCGCAGCGGCGGGCCTTGGCCAGGTCGCCGTCCTCGTCGCGCGGGTAGCGGGCCAGATCCTCGCTGGGTCCGAACTGGGTCGGGTTGACGAACAGGGTCAGGATCACCACGTCGGCGCGGGCTCGCGCCGCGCGCAGGAGCGACAGGTGGCCGTCGTGCAGAGAGCCCATGGTCGGCACCACCGCGATGCGCAGGCCGTCGCGTCGCAGATCCTCGGCCCGCGCCCGCATGGCGCGCGGGTCGCGGAGAATCTCGAACGGCAGGCGCGACGGCAGGTCGCCCGCATCGGCCGCAACCGGCGTGGTCGGCATGACGCGCTACGTGCGGCCGGCCGAGGAGTACAACGACAGCGGCGCCGCTGGCTCGGCGATCGTGGAGAAGCTCTCGGCCGGGGCCGGGAACGCGCCGGTGCGCACGTCGGCGATGAAGCGGCCGCACGCGTCCTTGATGGTCGAGCCCACGTCGGCGTAGCGGCGCACGAACTTGGGCTTGAAGCGCTCGTCCATGCCGAGGAGATCGTAGATGACCAGCACCTGGCCGTCGCAGCCGGCGCCGGCGCCGATACCGATGGTCGGGATCGAGATCGAGGCCGTGATCTCGGCGGCGACCTCGGTGGGCATGCCCTCGAGCACGATGGCGTAGGCACCGGCGGCCTCGAGCGCCTTGGCGTCGGCGATGAGCCGGGCCGCGCCGGCCGCGTCCTTGCCCTGGACCTTGAAGCCGCCCATCTGGTGGAACGACTGCGGGGTGAGCCCGATGTGGCCCATCACCGGGATGCCGCTGGCGACCAGCCGCGACACCAGCTCGGCGTGCTGGGCGCCGCCCTCGAGCTTGATGGCGTGGCAGCCGCCTTCCTTGAGGAGGCGCCCGGCGTTCTTCACGCCGACCTCGACGCTCTCCTGGTAGGTCATGAACGGCATGTCGCCGACGATCTGGGCGCGCTTGGTGCCGCGCGCGACGGCGCGGCAGTGATAGATCATCTCGTCGAGCGTGACCGGCAGGGTGGTGTCGTGGCCCTGCACGACCATGCCGAGGGAATCTCCGACGAGGAGGATGTCGGCGCCGGCCTCGTCGAGCAACCTGGCGAAGGTCGCGTCGTAGGCCGTCAACATCGTGATCTTCTCGTTCCGCCCCTTTGCCGCACGCAGGGTGTGGATCGTGACTCGCTGACCGCTCATGTTGTCCTGGGTCGCCGTCCGTGGAGTGGATCGACGCCTACCGATCATCATGGGGCCAAGGTCAGCGCTCCGCAACCACTGGAATGCGGACGGTCGCGTAGGTATTGGCCGGAGGCCGAGGCAGGCTCAGGGCCATCCCGACCTTCTCGACGCAGTCGATGGCGGCGTTGCGGGCAGCGTCGTCGACGCCGGGCTCGAAGATGGTGGCGGTGGCGCGCACGCCTGGGCTCTGCGCCTCGGGCGGGCGGCGCGCGAGGATCTGCGGCGGGATCCGGGAAGGCGGCGGCCGTGGCGGGGCGCCGCGGCGGATGACCAGCGGCCGCGGCGGGGGCAGGGCCTTGGCTGGGCCGATCTGGGTGATACGCAGCTCGATCAGCACCTCGGGCACCGCCGCCAGACACGCACGCAGGCCGGGCATGGCCGCGCGGACGGCCTTCTCGACCGGCGCCCGCTCTCCCGCGCCCTCGAGGTCGACGCGGGTGGCCAGGTCGAGCGCGTCGAGCGCGTCGACGTGCTCCTGGGCGCGGGCGCGCCACGGGCTGTCGGCCCCGGCCTTGCCCAGGTAGGTCCGGAACAACACGAGCGCGTGCTCGGGTCGCTGGCGCGAGCCAAAGGCGCGCACGTACCAGTAGTCGGAGGCCGGAACGAACGGGATGCTCGAGTCGCGGGTGACGTTGTTGACGTCGCCAGCGTCGGCGGCGGCAGCCTCTGCATCGCCGGGGCGGCGGGCGCGGTCGTAGGCGACGGCGAGCAGCCAGCGGGCGAGCATGTTGCCGGCGCGCTCGCTGCGGGCCTGATCGAGCGCGGTGACCGCTTCGCCCAGGCGGCCGGCGGCCATGTAGACCTCGCCCAGCCGCAGCCAGCTCTCGGCGGTGGCCTCGCCGCGCGCGACCAGCACCTCGAGCGCGTCGGTGGCGCGATCGATGTCGCCCGAGCGCGACAGGCATGTGGCCCAGCCCAGCTCGAGCGGCCGGCCGGCGGCGTTGCGGTTCTGCGTCGACGTGTCGTTCTTGCTGGCCAGCCGCGACGGACGCCAGGTCGCGTCGAGCTGGTAGGCCTTGCCGTAGGCGGCGGCGCAGGTCTTCCAGTCGCGCAGCTTCTCGGTGGCGACCCCGAGGTAGCCCCAGGCCTCGGGCAGATCGGCGCGCACCGCGGTGGCCTCGACCAGCAGCTCTCGGCTGCGCTCGAAGCCGGTGCGCATGCGCAGGATGTCGGTGGCCGACACCAGGAGCTGCTCGTAGCGGCGCGCTCCCGGCCGCACCACCTCTTCCCAGAAGTCGCTCTTCTCCTCGGCCTCGGCCTCGGCGTCGACCGGCGGCCTGGGGTGCCGCTTCGACTGAGCGGCGGCGCCGCCGGCGGCCAGCGTCACCAGCGCCGCGATCACCAGCGACCGAGCGGTGGGCGCGTGGCCTGCGCTCATCGGTAGCCGCCGCTGGGGTCGGGCGCCGAGCCGCGGTGCCGCCGCCGCGCCG
>SXJR01000357.1 GCA_005779305.1 Myxococcales bacterium | reverse complement strand
CGCCGTTATTGTCGATATGCACTTCATACAGCGCATTCTGGTCGAACTGGTTGAAGTTCGGGCCGCCTTGCGGATCCTGGAAAGGAATGTAGTTGGCCAGCAGCGTCACGTAGTCCTGGCGGCCGCTCTCGTAGCTCCGGAACATATAGAAGTCGGTGCCGTCCACCTTGGGGTTCTTGGTGATGAACGGTGCCTCGCGATGGGACGAGGCACTGCTCTGTTGTACGGGGAGTGCGGCGGCTGCGAGCAGCAACGCCCCTCCGATCATTCTCTTGCGCATGAGTCCTCCTGTTATTGGCGCCGGTCGGCGCAGAAAACCTCAGAGCGTGGCGAAGGCGGCGGCCGCCTTCCGGGTCACCTCGGTGAGCGGCAGGCTGGTGTGGTGACCGAGCGCGAGCGTGGTGGCGCCGCGCACGTGGATCTGGCGATCGAGCTCCGGGATGCGGAAACGCTCGGTGACGAAGGCCTTGCCGGCCGCGGCCGCCGCCGGCGAGTCGTACTCGCACACCGCGATCGACAGCCCGTCGGCGGTCTGGCCGCCGACGCAGTACGCGGCCTTGACGGTCATCGCGATGTACTGCTTCTGCTCGGCGAGCTGGATGCCGGCGGTGCCGAGCGAGGTCAGCACGTCCTCGACGCGCGGTGAGGCAAGGGCGGCGGGCCGATGCGAGGCCTCGTACTGGAGGCGGCCGCCGATCGACTTCATCGACTCGGCCGAGACCGGATCGCTCGACGCGGCGAGGCGATCGAGGCGCGCCATGGTGGCAGCGTTGGCAGCCGAGGCGGGCGCGGCGGCCGTGGTCGGCGGAGCCGCTGGTGCGGCGCTGGGGTTCGGTGGCGACTCGCGGCCGCAGGCCGCCAGCGCCACCCCGAGGATGGGTAGCCAGGTGCGCATGGGAAGACTCCTTCGCTAGGCAGTGAGGCGGTCGATGGACCAGTGCAGCGCGAGCACGCAGGTGGCGGCCGAGCCGGTCACCAGCGCGACGCGGTACGCCGCGGTTCGCCGCAGGGCGTAGGCGAGCGGCAGGAAGACGAGGACGATCGCCGCCTGGCCGATCTCCACGCCGACATTGAAGCCCAGGAGCGCCGCGACCAGCCCGTCACCGGGGAGGCCGAGATCGGCGAGCACGCTGGAGAAGCCGAAGCCGTGGACCAGGCCGAGGCCGAAGGCCACCGCCCAGCGCGCGTCGACGATACGGATCAGGTTGTTGGCGGCGGCCAGCGCCACCGAGACGGCGATCGCGGTCTCGATGAAACGCGGCGGGAGCTGCAGCCATCCGACGCTGGAGATGACCAGCGTGATCGAGTGGGCCAGGGTGAAAGCCGTCACCACCTCGAGCACGTCGCGGACCACCACCCCGAAACTGTCGGCGGCGACCCAGCGCTCGCCGTTGCGCGGGGAGCCGGCCCGGTACACGGCGGGCAGGAGCAGGGCGAGGAGGAAGAGGATGTGGTCGAGGCCGATCCAGATGTGCCACACGCCCTCGCGCACGAAGCCGAGCACGCCGACCCCGTCACCGCCGTCGAGCTTGGTCGGGCCCGGGCTGCGGGCGATGGCGGCGGCGGTGCCGTGGGCGCCGTCGAGGCGGAGGAGTCCGCGGTGGGTGGCGTCGACGTCGAACAGCGCGCGGTAGTCCACGGTGAGCGGCTCGGCCGGGCCCGGACAGCGAGCCGAGATGGTGACGGCGACGTGGACGCCGTCGGGGCGGTCGATGACGGCGATCGGGCCGGCGTCGAGCGGGCACGGGCCGGCGACGGCGCGGAGCGACACGCGGGCAGCGACGTAGGCGCGCACGCGCTCGGCCTGTGTCTCGATCTCGGTCCAGCGCAGCTGGCGATCACCGTCGTCGAGGCCGATGGCGTCGTGGAGGTCGCGGGCTGCGAGATCGATGCGGCCACGCACGTCGGGGCCGTCGGCCCGCAACTCGACGTAGCCGTCGGAGAGGGTGTGGGCGTCGGCGTCGCTGGCGAGCGCCGCGATCGCCCCCATCATGGCCAGCCAGACCCCGGTGCCCACGACGGTTCGGCGGACCGTGGCGCTCATGGCTGGCCCTCGAGGCGGGCACGGGCGCGGGCGAGCACCGCGTCGTCGATGGCGCCCTCGTCGATCCACGCCAGCACCGGTGCGGCGGCGGCGCGATCGCCGGCGGCGGCGGCGGCCTCGAGGAAGATGCGGGCGTCGATGGACTCGCGCTGGAGGCTCCAGTTGGCGCGGGCCGCGGCCAGCGCCTCGGCGGCGTCGGGTGCCACGTCGAGGAAGTAGCGGGCGCGCTCGCGCTGGTGGGTGGAGTCGCCGCGCGCGGCCTCGGCCTCGAGGCCACGGCGGACGATGGCAGCGTGGGCGTCGGCGCCGTTGGCGCCTGCGAGGCGGGCGGCGATGGCCAGGCGCAGGCGCAGAGGTTCGGGCTCGGCGTGCGGATCGAGGAGCGCGACCGCCTCGGCGGCGCGTCCGCCGTCGATGAGCAGGTCGGCGAGCTGCCCCAGCGTGTAGACGTCCCCAGGCGCGATCGCGAGCGCGCGACGGAAGTGGACCTCGGCAGCCACGTCATCCCCGAGCGCGCGGGCCAGCTCGCCCAGCGCGGTCGTGGCCCAGGCCGCGCCCGCGGCGCCGGCCGGCAGGGCGGTGACCAGCGCGGACAGGCGGTCGTAGGCGCGCCGGGTGCCATGGCCACGCGTCGCCAGGGGCGCGGCGCAGGCGGCGGCCCACGCGTCGCCGATCAGGGCGCCGACGCGGTCGCAGTCGGCCAGGGCGGTCGCGTGATCGCCGGACACCGTCGCGACCACGGCCCGGGTCAGCCGCCCCTGGGCATCGTCCGGATCCCGGACGAGCAGGGCGTCGAGATCGACGCGGGCGCCGGCGAAGTCGTGCTGGGCCTGCCGGATGGTGGCGCGCAGCAGCAGGATGGCGGCGGGAGGGGCGGCGTCGTCCCACCACGCCGCCAGCGCCGCCTGGGCGCGGCCGAGGTGGCGCGGATCGCCGGCGGAGCGGGCCAGCTCGAGGTGGTGGCGGGCGCGGGTGACGGCGAGAGCCTCCGGGCGGGCGCTACGACCCGCGTCGTCGAACGGATCAACTCGGGCGAGGATCTCGTCGGCGGCGGGCTGCCGCGATGGCGTCGAGCGGGCGCCGGCCGGCGCTACCAGCGCGGCGGCGGCGGTCAGCGTCGCCGCCAGCCCCAGCGCCCCGGCCGCGAACACCAGCGGCTTCCCACGCTTCGATCTGTCCACCCCGCCCTTACGAGCAGGCGTCCTCCGTGGATCGACCTACAGGTGTTCCCGGTCGCAACCCCGCGGCATCACTCCACGTACATCGCCTCGATCTCGGTGGCGAAGTTCTTGTTCACGATCTTGCGCTTCACCTTGAGCGTGGGCGTGAGCTCACCGGTCTCGATGCCGAGCTGACGCGGCAGGATCGTGAACTTCTTCACCTGCTCGACGCGCGCGAGCTTCTCGTTGACGCTGTCGATCTGTCGCTGGATCGCGTGCTTCACCTCGGCGTGCTCGTGCAGCGGCGCGACCGCCGCGTGCTCGCCGATCAGCGCCTTGGCCGCCGCGTCGTCGAGCGTGATCAGCGCCGAGAGGAACTTGCGGCGATCGCCGATCACCACCGCCTCGCTCACCAGCGGCGACTCCTTGATCGATGCCTCGATGTTCTTGGGCGAGATGGTCTTGCCGCCGGCGGTGATGATGATCTCCGTCTTGCGGCCAGTGATGGTGAGGAAGCCGTCGGCGTCGAGCTCGCCCAGATCGCCCGAGCACAACCAGCCGTCGACCAGCGTCTCCTTGGTCGCTTCCGGCTCCTTGAAATAGCCGAGGAACACGTTGGGCCCCTTGACCAGGATCTCGCCGTCGGGTGCGATCTTGACCTCGACCCCGGGCAAGGCCGGCCCCACCGTGCCGAAGCGGGTCGCGCCCGGCATGTTGAACGACGTCGGGCCGGTGTCCTCGGACTGGCCGTAGACCTCGTGGAGGACGATGTCGAGGGTGGCGAAGAACTCGATCACGTCACGTGCGATGGGCGCGGCGCCGCTCACGCACATGCGGGCCCGGCCCAGCCCCAGCGCCGGCTTGAGCTTCGACAGCACCAGGCGATCGGCGATCTGGTACTGGAGCGAGAGCAACCCGTTGGGCTCGCGGCCGCGGTTGCGCAGATCGGTGACCTGCTTGCAGACGCCGCGCACCCAGGTGACGAGGTGCTTGCGGGCGCCGGTGGCCTGGGCCAGCTTGGCCGCCACGCCGGCGTGGAACTTCTCCCAGATGCGCGGCACGCCGAAGAAGAGGTGCGGCCGACAGTCCGTGAGGTTGTCGGCGATCTTGTCGATCGACTCCGCGACGTAGACCGTGTTGCCCAGCGTCACGGCGCAGTGGACCGAGACCATCTGCTCGGCGATGTGCG
>SXJR01000356.1 GCA_005779305.1 Myxococcales bacterium | reverse complement strand
CGGGAGACGGAGCCGGGGACGGGGACGGGGACGGAGAAACGGGAACGGGGACGGGGACCGGAGCAGAGGGAGCGACGGCGCGCTGACGGCGGACCACCAGACGGTGACCGGCGCCCACGACCTCGATCAGGATCGCGAAGGTGTCACCCGAAGCGGTCTTGTGGATGAACTCGCCGGAGCCGCGGGCGGTGAACGCAGGGCGCGCATCGGCGGGGACGATCTCGTCGACGAAGGCGGCGACCATGGTCGCGTCGAGCTTGGGCATGGCCATGGGCTCGGCGTTGCCGGCGCGGCGGAGGGACGGGACCTGCCCCGTGCTCAGCGTCATCGCCTCGGCGTCGCGCAGCACCATCACGCGGAGGAGAGAGTCGATCGCGGCCATGGCTGACGGAGATGCAGCGGGTGTGCCGCAATGGCACGGCCCGGATCGCAGGGTTGGGCTCGCTCGTCGACGGATCGCGTTGCCAGATTGGCAATCAGCTGCCGAAGACGAGGCCCATGCCGAACAGCATGGCGACGTCGGTCACCGTCGTGTCGCCGCCGCAGGGGCCGGCGCAGGCCAGGTTGCGCTCGGTCTCGTCCTGGGAGACCAGGAAGCGGAGCTCGAGGTTGCCGCCGTTGATGCCACCGCCGAGGTGCGCGACCTGCTGCATGCCGATGCCGAGCGAGAGGTCGTTGCGGGAGAACGTCGGCGAGTCGCCGCCGGTCAGCCACTGCGTGCCGGTGCCGACCTCGAGATAGACGTGCATGGTCGACTGATGCGGCTTCGCCGGACCGAGGTCCAACACACCAGGGGTGCACTGCGATCTACGCAATGCGTCCTTCGACTCGGACTCGCTGCGCTCGTCCGGCTCAGGACGAACGGTGGGGGTCAGGGCGAACGGTGGTCAGGGCTTCGGCGCGGTGACTGGAATGTAGTAGCCGTCGGCGCGCAGCGCCGGGCGGGTGCAGGCGGCGCCGGCGGGGATGTCGAAGACCAGGGGCAGGGTCTGGCCGCGAGACAGCGTGGTGTAGCGGCCGTCGTTGCCGCAGTAAGCGGGGGCGGCGGTGTCCGTGCTGCACGCGCGCGGCGCGATGGGCGCGCCTTCGATCATCAGCGCGACGTCGTCGAGGTACGTGATCTCGTCCTTGGCCTCGACCATCTGGACCCGCACCTCGCGGCCGCAGGTCTCGAGCGAGTCGAGGCGCAGGTGCTGGGTGGCCTCGAAGCGGGCGTGCACCAGGTTGCGCAGGATCTCGCCCTCGTAGGCGAGGGCGCCGCCGTCGTGCTCGACGTAGACCAGCGGGCACGCGGCCGCGCCCACCGAGATGCCGATGATCGCGTTCTTCTCGTCGATCTCGAAGGTGATCCACTCGAAGCCCTCGCAGTCCTCGTCCTCACCCTTGCAGTCGGGCGACGGCGCGCTGGTCGAGGCGGTGATGCTGCGATGCCCCGTGCCTTTGCCGTCGACGTAGTCGATGGGCGTCCATGATTCGAGGGTGAACAGGCTCTTGTTGCCGAGCCATCCCTTGATCTCGGCCTCGGTCGCCGGGTGTCCGTCGGTCTCGAGCTTCGTCGGCAGCGGCGCGTCGCCCATGCTCTTCTTGGTGAACCAGCCGACGACGAGCGCCAGATCGGCCTTGCTCACCGTCGAGGCGGTGAAGGTGGCCGGGATCGGCGACGGCTCTTCGCCGCGGCAGGTCGCCGCCGACTCCTTGAGCGAGCGGATGTTGTCGCTGGCGACCCGCGACAGATCGGTCTCCTTGAAGTCGGCGCGGGCCTTGTACCAGGCCAGCTTGCCGAACGCGTCCTGGTACTTCGGCTTCTTGAAGGTGTAGCCGTGGTGCGCGTAGACGCAGTTGCGCTGGTAGTCGAACGCGTCGCAGTCGGTCGCCGCCGGCGACTCCCACGCCTTGCCGCAGGTCGACTGCACCGCGGCCGGCACGTCAGCCAGCGCGGTGTCGGCGAGGAAGCGGCAGGGATCCGCGCAGCGGGCGTCCGCCGCCGTGCCCGTGCCCGTGCCCGTGCTCGGTCCGGAACCCGTTACCGAACCCGAACCCGAACCCGAACCCGATCCCGTTCCCGTTCCCGTTCCCGTTCCCGTTCCTGTGCCCTCCTTCGCCTTGCCCTTGCACCCGCTCCCCATCCCCACCCCGACGATGATCATCAACACCGAGCCCACGATCGCGCGCTTCATCGGCAATTCCTCCAGGCGCCGACGTTAACACGCAGCCGCGCGCGCTACTCGAGGGCGCGCGCCATCTCGCGCCACACGGGCGCCATCTCCTCGCGCGTGAACAGCGTGAAGTGATCGGGATCGAAGGCGTCACCGTACGCGCGGCCGACCACCCGCAACGGCACCGCATCGCCGCCGACCCCGCGCAGCCGCCGTAGCAGCACCTGGGCGTCGTCGGGGCCGCACAGGCGATCGCCGGCGCCGATCACCCCCCACGCGGGGACGTCCACGCCACGCAACGCGGCCAGGTAGTCCACGCCGTCGCGGCTGGTCCACCGCCCGGTCCGCGACCAGCCCACGAGCTGCGAGACGTAGCTGGCCGGTTCGTCCTCGCTGCCGAAGCGCAGCGCCCGCACGGGCGCGAAGCCGGCCACCCGCGCGACGCCGTCGTAGACCGACATCACCGCTCGCCGCTGCCACGGACCCTGCGCACCGTGCAACCACACCGACGTCGCCGCCAGCACCACACGCCGCACCCGCACCACGCCGGTGCCCAGCGCCGCCAGCGTCACCAATCCACCCAGCGAGTGGCCGAGCACGGCGACGTCTTCACTCCGGCACCCGCTGGTCGTCGCCACCGCGGCCAGCACCGCCGGCAGATCGAGCGTGACGTAGTCGTCGAAGGTCCAGCTCCCACCGCGCGGCAGCGGCGGCTTGCTCTCGCCGTGGCCGCGCCAGTCGAGGACGTAGACGTCGAGCCCGTCGGCCGCCAGCGCCGCTGCGAAGCGATGGAAGTAGCGGCCGTGCACCATCATCGCGTGGGTGCACAGCACGGCGCCGCGACCACTCCCGGTCGCGGAGAAGCGCCGCAGCGCCAGCCGCACGCCGTCGGCGGTGATCGCGCTGACCCCGGTGAAGCTCGGATCCCGCGTCACTTAGAAGTAGTAGCGTGCGCCCAGGCCGCCGTTGAGGGCGAGCCCGAAGCCGTTGATGTCGGGATCCTCGGAGCCGAAGCGGAACTCGGCGACGCCCGCGACCTCGACGAACACGTCGAGCGGGATCTCCTTGAAGTCGAACAGGAGGCCAGCCACGGCGCGGGCGCCGACGCGGAAGTCGCTGTCACCGTCGCGGCCGGCGCCGTGCTGCATCACGCGCACGCCGGGGCCCACGTATGCGGGGATGGTGAACTGGTCGCGCTCTTCCAGGATCCATGGATGGAAGACGTAGTCAGCGTGGGCCTGGAAACCGCCGCTGACGAAGGTGAAGCCGAGCGCCGCCTGCACCGCCTGATCGTCCTCGAGGTAGAGCTTGGCGCACACGCCGGTCGGCTCGCCGAGGATGATGCCGGCGCCCAGCGAGCCCTT
This sequence comes from Myxococcales bacterium, assembly GCA_005779305.1. Taxonomy (GTDB): domain Bacteria; phylum Myxococcota_A; class Polyangia; order Haliangiales; family Haliangiaceae; genus UBA2376. Next base: position 3,669 of record SXJR01000356.1, on the reverse strand, counting down.
CTCGACGCTCGAATCGACCAGATCTTCGGCCGACGCGACGCCGCTGACGAGCAGGACACCGGTTCCGAGGAGACCGGCCATGACACGCGCTGCGACTCGCATGGCGCGAGGCTACCCGAGCGCGCCCGCGTTCGCCAAAAACCGTGATACGAGAAGGGCGGTGACCAAGGCTCGTGCCAAGAAGGCGGCCCCGGGGGCGACCGCCGGCAAGAAGGCGTCGGGGCGTCCTTCGGCTGCCAAGGCCAAGGCCGTCGACACCTCCGACGACGCCCACGGTCGCGGCGATCGTAGCAAGCGTCTGCTCGACCTGGTGATGCTGCTCCTGCGCGCGCGCACGCCGGTCACCTACCGCGAGATCCGCGAGCAGTTCCCCGGATACCAGACCCACAACGCCGAGGCCGGCCTGCGCGCCTTCGAGCGCGACAAGGCCGATCTGCTCGAGCTGGGTGTGCCCATCCGCTACATCACGCCCGAGGAGGACGACTCGCTCGAGGACGGTGGCTACGTCATCGACCTCAAGCGGTTTCGGCTGCCCGAGGTCCGCCTCACCGCTGACGAGGTCTCGGCGCTGGTGCTGGCCGCCAGCGTGGCCCGTGCCATCCCGGGCGGCACCTACCCCAAGATCGTCGATCTGGCGCTGCGCAAGCTCGCGTTCGATCTGCCCGAGAAGCCCGACACTCCCACCGAGCTGTTCGACTCCGGACAGGGCCCATCGCCGGTGCTGGTCCACTTCCCCGAGAAGAGCCAGCAGGCGGTCAACACCAAGCACCTCGGCGAGGTGTTCGCGACGCTCGAAGCGGCGACCCGCTTTCGCAAGCGCGTGACCATGACCTACCAGGCCGCCGGCAACGGCATGACCTCGCGTCGCGACGTCGATCCCTACGGCCTCGTCTACCGCGAGAGCGCCTGGTACCTGGTCGGCTGGTGCCACCTCCGCCGCGAGGTGCGCAGCTTCCGCGTCGATCGCATCGCCGAGGCGGACATGGCGGCCAAGCCCAAGAGCCCGGACTTCGAGCGTCCGCCGGGCTTCGACGTGCGCGCCTTCGTCAACCGCTCGCCGTGGACGTTCGCGACCGAAACCGTCGAGGACGTGGTGCTGCGCCTCGAGGCCGAGGCCGCCGACGCCGCCAACGAGGACTTCGGCGCCGGCAGCGAGAAGACCCCAGACGGCACCGCCGTGATCGTGAGCTTCCGCTGCGGCAACCCCGAGTTCGCGGTCTCGCGCGTGCTCGCCGCCAAGGGCGCCATCGTCGTCGAGAAGGGCGATCGCCTGAAGGCGCGTCTTGCCGCCGAGCTCGAGGCCGTGGCCGCGAGGTACGCATGAGAGACGTCGCCCAGAAGCTGCGCCGCCTGCTCTTCGTCGTGCCCTACGTGGCCAAACACCCCGAGGGGGTTTCGGTCGAGGAGCTGGCCAAGAAGCTCGGTGTCGATCGCGAGGAGATGGTCGCCGATCTCGATCTGCTCACCCAGGTCGGTCCCCCCGACGGCGATCCCGGCGAGTACCTGCTGGTCTCGGTCGAGGACGGCCGTGTCTTCGTCGATCTCGCCCATCGCCTCACCCGCCCGCTTCGCCTCACCCCGGCCGAGGGTTGCTCGCTCCTCCTCGGCATCCGCGCCCTGCGCCAGAGCGGCGTCGTCCCCTTCGATACCTCCATGGCCGCCGCCGAAAAGAAGCTCCTGGCCGCGCTCGGCCGCGACGCCGGCGAGGCCGAGACCCTCGCCACCGGCACGGTCGTCGCCGAGCCCGACAGCGTGGTCTCGAGTCACCTGCGCAAGCTGGTCACCGCCGCCCGCCGCCACGCCACCATCGAGATCGACTACGTCTCCGCGTCCCGGCACGCCGCGCAGAAGCGCCGCATCGATCCCTACGGCATCGTCCACCACGCCGGCGAGTGGTACGTCGTCGGCCACTGCCACACCCGCGGCGACGTCCGCACCTTCCGCATCGATCGCATCTCCGCCCTCGCCGAGACCACCGAGCGTTTCTCGCCGCCGGCCGACTTCGATCTCGAGGCCTACCGCCGCGAGCGCCTCTACGTCCCCTCCGCCGACGCCGTCACCGTCCGGGTCCACCTCGACCCGCTCGCCGTCACTCGCGTCGGCGCCTCCTGGCCCGTCGGCGAGATCGAGGTCCAGGACGACGGCGCCGCCGAGATCCTCATCGACTGCGAAGGCTTCGAGTGGGTCACCGGCTGGGTCCTCGGCTTCGGCCGCCACGCCTGGATCCTCGGCCCGCCTGAGGCCCGCGACGCCATGCGCGAACGCCTGAAGCGAGTGGGTACAGGCTCCACCCCCGCAACCGCTCGAAACGCCTGAGGTTTTCGAGGCCGCTGGGCGGCGACTCGAAGGATGTCGCCGCTGCGGGGTGAGCGTCGCCTCAGTGACGTGCGTGCGCTACTCGATGGGGAACCGCTGCTGCGCCGCCTGGAACGATCCGGGCGGCTGCCTGCCGACGAGGCCGTGACGATCGCGCGCCAGATCGCCGTGACCGTCGGCGCCGCCCACGCCCGCGGTGTCGTGCACCTCGGCCTCACTCCCGACAACGTCTTCCTCGCCCGCGACCGCGTCACCGGGCGCGAACACGCGCTCGTGATCGACGCCACCGACGACATCGCCGATGGCGACCGAGATCCCGCCTATCGCTCGCCCGAGCAGTGCCGCGGTTCGGGCGAGGTCGATCGCCGCGCCGACGTCTACGCGCTGGGCTGCGTCCTCTACCACATGCTGGTCGGCCGCCCGCCGTTCGTCGCCGAGCACCCCGAGCACGTGAGCGCGATGCACGTCGGCGAACCGCCGGCACCGCCGTCGGCCGTGCTCCCACAGCTCGATCCGTCCCTCGACGGACCGGTGCTGCGCTGCCTCGCCAAGTCGCCGGCCGAGCGGCCGGTCGACATGGATCACGTCGCCGCCGCACTCGATCGTGCGTCGCACGCCACCGGTCCGCGCACCACGCAGGAGATCTGCATCGCTGCCGCCCGCGCCTCCACGCGCCGCGCGTGGACCCCGCTGCGCGCCGGCCTCGCCGCCGCCGTCATGATCGCGGTGCTGGTGATGGTGGCCGCCTTCGCCTTGCCCTGACTGCCACCGTCGGCGACCATGCCGGCGTGATCGCGCCGGGCACGCGCATCGGCCACTACCTGATCGAGAAGCGTCTCGGCGCCGGCGGCATGGGCGAGGTGTTCCGCGCCTTCGACGAGTCGCTGGAGCGGCCGGTCGCGATCAAGGTGCTGCCCCAGATCATGGAGCGCAACCAGGAGGCTCGGGCCCGCATGCTGCGCGAGGCGCGCGCGGCCAGCGCCCTGGTCCACCCCGGCATCGTCACCGTGCACGAGGTCGGCGAGCACGACGGCAGCATCTTCCTGGTGATGGAGCTGGTGGTGGGCGAGACCTTCACCCAGCTCCTGATCCGGCGCGGCAAGCTGCCGCCGGGCGAGGCCCTCAAGCTGGTGCGGCCGGTGGCGGCCGCGCTCGAGTTCGCCCACAAGGCCGGCTTCGTCCACCGCGACATCAAGTGCTCGAACCTGATGGTCAGCGGCAGCGGTCACGTCAAGGTGCTCGACTTCGGCCTGTCCAAGCGCATGCGGCGCGAGCCCACGGCCGACGCGCCGCCCGCGGCCGACGCGCCGCCCGACACCGTCGGCATGCGCAAGGGCGTCGCCGCCCGCCTGG
>SXJR01000053.1 GCA_005779305.1 Myxococcales bacterium | reverse complement strand
GTAGTGGAAGGAAAACAAGGCTATCTAAAGGTGCGTTTTGACGCGCCCATCCTGTTGCATGGAAGACTTCAGCTAGATCATTGCCTATCGCTTCGCACCTCGCCCCGGCGCCGGCGAGGTCGCGCCCGGGGTCATCGTGATCGATCGCTTCGGCATCGCCGCCACGGCGCAAGCGTCGGCGCTGACGCCGGACGTGATCGTCCAGCTCGGCGGTGAGCCCGTCGCCATGGGCTGGGCGCCGCTCGCCGCCCGCGCCCGCCGCTTCGTGATCGCCGATCAGGGCTGGCCCGACGGCGACTCCACGGCCGAGGCCGTGCTGATCGGCGACGTGACCGACGCGCTCGAGCGCATCGCCCAGGCCCTGCCAGCGCCGCGGCTGCCGTCGGCGTTCGCGCGGGCGTGGGGCGAGGCCGATCGCGCCGCCGCCGACGCCATGGACGCGGCGATCACCGATCACGCGCTCGCCGGCCCGATGGCCGCGGAGCACGACGCCGTGCGCGCGGCCATTGCCGCCGTGCCCGACGGCGGCCAGCTCGTGCTCGGCAACAGCCTGCCGGTGCGCGTCGCCGACGAGATCGCCGCCGGCGGCCGCGACCTGCGCGTGATCACCCAGCGCGGCGCCGCCGGCATCGACGGGTTGATCGCGGGCGCCGCCGGGGCCGCGGCCGGTGGCGTGCCCACGGTGCTGATCCTCGGCGACGTCAGCTTCGCCCACGACATCGGCGCCCTCGCCTGCGCCCGCGGCCTGCCCCTGGCCATCGTCGTCATCGACAACCGCGGCGGCCGCATCTTCGATCATCTGCCGGTCGCCAGCGTCGACCTGCCCGCGGGCGCGTTCGAGCGCCTGTGGCGCACGCCCACCGAGCTCGACCCGGTCGCCGCCGCCCGCGCCTTCGGCCTCGCCGCGGCGACCGTCCGGTCACCGGACGAGCTGGGCGCCGCCATCAGCCACGGGCTCGCCGCCGGCGCCATCGTCGTCCACGTCCCCGTCGCGCCCGAGAGCGCGGCCTCCGTTCGCAGCGCGGCCGTGGCCGCGCTCGCTGCCCCCGCACCGCGCCAGAGGAGCCACGCATGAGCGACGTCACCTGGATCCGTATCAACGGCTACGAGGACATCAAGTACGAGAAGTCCCCCGAGGGCATCGCCCGGGTGACCATCAACCGGCCCGAGGTCCGCAACGCCTTCCGGCCGCAGACCGTCACCGAGATGATCAAGGCCTTCGACGACGCCCGCGACGACGCCGAGGTGGGCGTGGTCATCCTCACCGGCGAGGGCCCCGACGCGTTCTGCTCGGGCGGCGATCAGCGCGTGCGCGGCAACGGCGGCTACGTCGGCAAGGACGGCGTGCCCCGCCTCAACGTGCTCGACCTCCAGAAACGCATCCGCTACCTGCCCAAGCCGGTGGTGGCAGCGGTGGCCGGCTTCGCCATCGGCGGCGGTCACGTCCTGCACGTGGTGTGCGACCTGACCATCTGCGCCGAGAACGCGAAGTTCGGCCAGACCGGGCCCAAGGTCGGCAGCTTCGACGGCGGCCTGGGCAGCTCGTACCTGGCCCGCATCATCGGCCAGAAGAAGGCGCGCGAGATCTGGTTCCTGTGTCGCCAGTACGGCGCCCAGGAGGCGCTCGACATGGGCCTGGTCAACAAGGTGGTCCCGCTCGACCAGCTCGAGGCCGAGACCATCCAGTGGTGCCGAGAGATGCTGGAGCTGTCGCCGATGGCGCTGCGCTTCCTCAAGTCGGCGATGAACGCCGACTGCGACGGCCAGATGGGCCTGCAGGATCTGGCCGGCTCGGCGACGCTGCTCTACTACATGACCGAGGAGGGACGCGAAGGTAAGGAGGCGTTCCTCGAGAAGCGCAAGCCGAACTTCAAGAAGTTCCGCCGGTACCCTTGATGCCGGCGACGCGGGCGAGCGCTGCCACCTGGATCGCCGCGGCGCGGCCGCGGACGCTGACCGCGGCGATGGCGCCGGTGGCGATCGGCACCGCCTGCGCCCACGCGGCCGGCGGCGTGGCCTGGGGCCCGGCGATCGCCGCGCTGGTGGGCGCGATGCTCATCCAGATCGGCACCAACTTCGCCAACGACGTCTTCGACGCCGAGAAGGGCGCCGACACCGCCGAGCGCAAGGGGCCGGTGCGCGCCGTCGCCGCCGGTCTCATCAGCGCGGCGGCGATGCGAGCGGCGATGGTGGTGGCGTTCGGGCTCGCCGTCGCCGTGGGCGGGTACCTGGTCGCGGTCGGCGGCTGGCCGGTGGTGGCGATCGGACTCGCGTCCGTCGCCGCCGGGGTGGCGTACACCGGCGGGCCGTGGCCGCTCGGTTATCACGGCCTCGGCGATCTGTTCGTGATGATCTTCTTCGGCCAGGTCGCGGTGTGCGGCACGGCCTACGTGCAGGTGGGGACGGTGCCGGCGCTGGCCTGGTGGCTGTCCGTGCCGGTGGGCGCGGTGGCCACCGCGATCCTGGTGGTCAACAACCTGCGCGATCGCGAGACCGACGCGGTCGCGGGCAAGCGCACGCTGGCGGTGCGGTTCGGGCGCGGGTTCGCGCTCGGTGAATACGCCGGGCTGCTGCTGATCGCGCACGCGGTGCCCGTGGCGCTGGCGGTGACGGGTGGGCGCCCCTGGTGCGCCCTGGGGATGGTGACGGCGCCGTGGGCGGTGGTGCTGGTGCGCGCGCTGGTGCGAGCCGCGCCGGGACCGGCGATGAACCAGCTGCTGGGCGCGACCGCGCAGCTGTTACTGGTGCAGTCGGTGTTGCTGGCGGTGGGGCTGGCGGTGGGGTGATGGACATCGATGGCGTGCGGTTGGTGCCGTGGCGCCGCGAGCTCGCGGCGGGGGGTGCGAATTCGCGCGGGGCGTGGGCGGAACGGCGGGGGTGGTTGGTCGTGGTGGAGCACGGAGGGATGCGTGGGATCGGCGAGGCGAGCGCGTTGCCGGAGTTCGGCCGGGCGGCTGCGAGTGCGGCGATGAGGTTCGGGCTGGAGACGGCCATGCTGGATGCGGTGGCGCGGGAGCGAGGGGTGAGCGTGGCGGAGGTGCTGGTGGCGGGGAGCGGGGAGCGGGGGACGGAGGACGGGGGACGCGGCGCGGGGGACAGGATGCGGGATGGGAGACGGGTGGTGGTGAACGCGGTGGTGGCGGATGCCGGCGAGGCGCGGGCGGCGGTGAAGAGAGGAATCGGCACGCTGAAGGTGAAGGTCGGTGAGGATCACGAGGAGGTGATGGCGGTGATGCGCGAGATCCGCGACGCGGTCCCGGGGGTCGTGCTGCGGGTCGACGCAAACCAGGGCTGGCCGCTGGCGCAGGTCGAGCAGAGGCTGGCGGCGATGGCCGAGCTGGGCCTGGCGTACGTCGAGGAGCCGGCGGCGGGGCTGGCCGCGATGTTGCGCCGGCCGCTGGCGGTGCCGGTCGCGCTCGACGAGAGTCTGGCGGCGGCGGATCGCGAGGTGTGGCTCGATCGCGCGCTGGGCAGCGGCGCGGTCGGCGCGATCGTGCTCAAGCCGTCGCTGCTGGGCGGGATGCGTGCGTGTCTGGCGCTGGCGGCGAGGGCCCGCAGGTATGGCGTCGAGGTGGTCGTGACCCACGCGCTGGAAGGGCCGGTGGCGATGGCGGCCTGCTGCGAGCTGGCGCGCGCGATCGCGCCGAAGCTGGCGGTCGGGCTGGATCGGCATCCGGGGCTGGAGGGCTGGCGTGTGGAGGTGCCGCAGCTGCAGGGCGTCGAGGTGGTGGCGGCGGCGGGCAGCGGGCTCGGCATCGATGTCGATGCGGTGATCGCGGAGGCGGAGGCGGCATGAGCGCGGTGTACGCGCGGCCGATGGTGGTGGGGCTCGATCTGCCGTCGGTGGATCGCATCGGCGAGGCGCTCGATCGCGGCGAGCCGATCGGGTTGGTTCACGATCGCCTGCCGGCCGGGGAGCGCGACGCGTTGATCGCGAGGCTGCGAGCGGCGGCGATCCCGGAGGACACCGCGGCGGTGGTGTTCACCACGGGATCGACAGGACGGCCGAAGGGCGTGGTGCTCTCGACGGCGGCGATGGCGGCGGCGGTGCGGGCGAGCGCGCGGTTGCTCGGCGTGCGGGACGGGGACCGATGGTTGCTGGCGCTGCCGCCGGCACACGTGGCGGGGCTGGGGGTGATCGCGCGGAGTCGGGCGATGGGGGTGATGCCGATCGTCGCGGAGACCGCAGCCGCAACCGCAGCCGCAACCGCAACCGCAGCCACAACCGCAGGCGCAACCGCAGCGGCAGCTGTGTCACTGGCGTCCCTGGTGCCGAGTCAGCTGGTGGCGTTGCTGGAGGATGAGCGGTGGCGGCCGTCGGAGCGGTTGAGGGGAGTGCTGGTGGGCGGCGCGGCGGCGACGGCGGCGTTGATCGGAAGGGCGCGGGCGCGGGGCGTGCCGGTGCTGACCACGTACGGGATGAGCGAGACCTTCGGGCAGGTCGCGACGTCTCCGCCGGGTGAGGTGCCGCCGGCGGGCGCGGTGGGCAAGGCGCTGGACGGCGTGGCGATCGCGGCCGGGACCCGGGCCGAGCCGGCGCCGATCCTGGTGACGACGGCGTCGGCGTTCAGCGGCTATCTCGACGAGGCACGACCCGCGGGTGAGCAGGTGGTGACGAGCGATCTCGGCTTCGTCGAGGACGGATGGCTGTACGTGGTGGGGCGCGCCGATGACGTCATCATCACCGGCGGCGAGAAGGTGCATCCGGTGGCGATCGAGGCGGCGCTGGCGCGGGTGCCGGGCGTGGCCAGCGTGTGCATCGTGGGTGTGCCCGACGAGCGCTGGGGTCAACTCGTGGCCGCGGCCCTGGTCGTGGCCTCCGGATTCGATGGCGGCGCGCTCGACGCGGCGATCGCCGCGCTGGCGCCCCACGCACGGCCACGACGGATCGCGATGGTCGAGTCACTCCCGCTCGGACCGACCGGAAAGATCGATCGCCGCGCCGTGGCCGCCGGGTTTCGCGCGGCCGTATGATGGCTGCGGGAGGTTCGCATGATCCGTTCTTGGGTGTGTGTGGGTACACTTCTCGGCCTGTTCGTTCACGCGTCGGCGCAGACGGCGACGGTCATCGAGCGCCGTCGTGTCGGCAGTAACGTCGAGGACATCACCCTCGTCGACAAGGGTCCCCTGTCGAAGTACCTGGTCATGCTCGACGGCGACGAGCTGCGCGGGGTCAAGCTGACGGGCCAACCCAAGCCACCCGAGCTGCTCTGCGATCTGAGCGCGATGGGGGTGGTCACCGACTGGACGCCGCGCGGCATCGCGTGGGTCTCGAAGACCAAGGAGTTCGTGGTTCACGACCTCTGGACGCCGTTCCATCCCGTCACCGAGCTGATCTTCTTCGACGACAAGTGCCAGCACGTGCGCCGCGTGCCCGCGATCTACCCGCCCGGCCTGCTCATCGGCAACACCGAAGGCATGGACTACGTCCCCAAGTCGAGCCCGCAGTGGCGCGAACACATCGCCATGATCGTCGACGACGAGAACTTCCGCCCGGTCATCGCCATCTTCGATCTCGACGGCGTCATCGTGCACACCATCAGGCCCGACGAGCCGGTGGCGTCGACCTACGGGCTCGGCCTGTCCTATGTGGAGCCGGGTGGATTTCGCGTCACCTTGCTCGGCGCCAACGAGAGCTGGATCGTCAACTTCGACGGCACGGTCGGAGCGGGCCCGCTGCCGGATCCGCACGCGATCGGGTCCGAGGGCCTCGATCAGGACGATGACGGCACCTTGCTCGCGATGAACTACCGGGCCCAGCTGGTCCGGACCAGCACGAGCCTCGAGGTCCTCCCGGGCAGCGAGCGCAGCCTGGTGTACGGGCCCAACATCCCGCGCGCGCTCGGCGTCGCCCACCAGGACGGCCGCTTCGTGTTCCGCGCCGGCATCTACGGCAACCAGCTCAACGCGACCGAGGACAGCTTCGCCCACAACCTGTTCCTGACCACGCTGACGTCGGGCGCGGCGCCGGTGCCGGCGACGATCGGCGGCACCCGCACCGTGCTGGTGAGTTTTCCCCAGGACCGCAGCTTCCAGCTCTACGACGACCTCACCCAGACCCTCGAAGCTCCGGTCGACGTCTCGGCGGCCTTCCCCGACGCGCTCTCCGGCCCGCCGGCCTTCGCCGATTCGACCAGCGAGGTCTTCCTGCTCGAGCGCGGCGAGCTCGGACGTCCAGCGGTCGCGCAGGTGGTCGGCCTCGACGGGGTCTCGCTGCGCGAGCTCGATCTGGGCGCGACGCTAGGCGTGGCCGCGGTCGACTCGATCTCGTGGCGGCCGTCATCGGCGCCACTCGGCGAGCTGGTGGTGCTCGCCGACGGCCGCATCTGGATCTCCGACCTCGACGGTGGCCTGATCGCATCCTTCGATCTGCCGTCGAGCGTCGCGCTCACCAACGTCGCCGCCGTGAACGACGGCATCTACGCCGGGCTGGTGGCCGGGATGGAAGCCCTCGACACCAACCGGCTGTACCTGCTCGACCTGTGAGTCGGCAGGCAGCGCTCAGCGCTTGCGCTTGGTGATGCGCACCGCCTCGACCGCGCGGTCGCTGGCGGCCACCACCTCGATCGACGCGCCGCCGACCTGGACGTGGGAGCCGGGGACCGGGATACGGCGGAAGCGCTCGATGAGGAAGCCGGCGACGGTCTCGTAGTCGTCGCTCTCGGGGATGCCGAGGTCGAGGGCCTGGTTGAGCTTGGCCACGGTGATCTTGGCCTCGACCCGCCACACGCCCGGCTTCTCCTGCCGGATCGGCGACGGCTCGTCGTCGTACTCGTCGTCGATGTCGCCGACGATGGTCTCGAGCAGATCCTCGACGGTGACGATGCCGACGGCGCCGCCGTACTCGTCGACCACGACGGCCATGGGGTTGCCGCCCACCTGGAGCTGGACCAGCAGGTCGACCGCCTTCATGCTGCCAGGCACGTAGTTGGCGGGATGAGCGATCTCGGCCACCGGCTTGGCCCGTTGATCGGCGCCGCCGGCCAGGATGTCAAAGGCGTGCACGATGCCGACGATGTCGTCGACGCGGCCGCGGTAGACCGGCATGCGCGAGTGCTGCTTGTCGTTGACCTCGAGCGCGGCCTCGCCGAGCGTCGTGTCCTCGGGCAGCGCGGTGACCTCGGACAGCGGCACCATCAGATCGCCGACGGAGTACTCGGACAGCTCGAAGACGTTGGCGATCATCTCGCGCTCGTCGGCGGTGATGCCCGACTTGTCACCGGCCGGCTCGCTCTCGATGATGAGGGCCAGCTCGTCGCGAGTGATGAAGGCCTTCTTCTTGTCGGTCCCGGCCAGGCGGGTGACCGCGCCGGCGAACGCGCTCACCACCAGCACCAGGGGTCGCATCAGCCAGCCCACCGGCACCAGCACGATCGCGAACAGCGGCGCCAGCCGATCGGCGTGAGCGCCGGCGATGGCCTTGGGCAGGAGATGTCCGACCACCACCATCGGCACCAGCACCAGGGCGGCCGCCCAGGGCGCGTGATGGCCGCGACCGATCAGGTAGAGCGCGCAGGTGGCGGCGACGGCCAGGCTCGCGGCGGTGGCGCCGATGAGCACGGTGGCGGCGGTGATCTCCTGGTGCGCGAGCAGGCGCTCGACGGCCTTGGCGCCGTTCGAGCCGCCGGCGGCGCGCTGGCGCAGGCGCGCGCGATCGCACGAGCCGAGGGCGATCTCGGCTCCGACGAACAGCCCCTGCGCCATGACGGCCAGGATCGTCACGGTCATCAGATCGCCGAGATCGATCATCGCCCGCCCTTCATCTCGCCCTCGCTCAGGGTCTCGGCCAGATCGTCGAGATCGAACGGCTTGGTGATCTCCTGGGGCCCGTCGTCCACGGGCTCGGGGGCAGCCGATGGGACCGCCGCCGGCGGCGGCGTCGCCGGCTCGAGCTCCTCGGGCGACGGGATCGCCTGCGGTGCGTCGGCGCTGCCGATCAGCTCGAGCACGCCGGTCGAGCGCGCACGCGGGCGCTCGGGCTCGGCCACCGGCGGCGGCGTCTCACCATCGCGCTCTCCGTCGCGGGATGTCTGCGCGGGCGAGGCGTCGTCGATCGCTGGCGCCATGCCGACCACCGTGGGGGTCAACGTGCCGGGCACCGGCGTACGACCGCCGCGGCCACGACGGATGCCGCCCGACTGGAGGTTCTCGCGCTCGTCGCGGATCTCGCCGAACAGCTGCTCGAGCAAGTCCTCCATGGTGACCAGCCCGAGCAGGCCGCCGTACTCGCTCACCACCAGCGCCATGTGCACCTTCTTCTGCTTGAAGGTGCGGAACAGGCGCGCCAGCGGCGTGGTCCGCGGCACGAACAGCGGTTCGTGCAACAGCTCCGACAGCGTACGCGCCGGTGCCTGCCCGGCGGTCACCATGACCAGGTCCTTGGCGTTGAGGATGCCGCGCACGTTGTCGAGCGAGCGCTGGTAGATCGGCACGCGCGAAAAGCCGCGGCCAGCGACCTCCTTGGCCAGGCGAGCCATCGGCAGGTCGTAGGCCAGCGCGAACACCTTGTCGCGCGGGGTCATGATCTGGCCGACGTTCTTGTCTCCGAACTCGAAGACCTTGTGGATCAACCGGCGCTCGCGCGCGTCGACCTGGCCCTGGGCGCTACCAGCGTCGACCAGCTTTCGGAACTCTTCCTCGGAAAGGTCGCCGGCGCCGCGCGAGCGACCGCCGGCGCCGAAGATCTTGGCCACGCCATCGGCGACGACCTGGACCAGGAAACGAACCGGCAGGACCAGGTGCGCGAACACCGCCAGCGGGCGCGCGGCCGCCCGCGCCCACGCGATCGGCGCCTTGATGGCGAGCGTGCGCGGCACCACCACGCCGAGCAGGAGCACGAGCGGCGCCACCACGGCGACCGCGATCGCGATCAGCGCGAACTCGTTGGCCTCGGGCATGAGCTCGCCGAAAACCACCACGGCGATCGCCGCCAGTGTCATGTTTACCGCCTCGCTGCCGATCAGCACCGACGTCACCAGCCGGCGCGGCTGGGCGAGCAGGCCCAGGACCACGGCGTCGACGGTCCGGCCCGAGCGCGCTAGCTGCTCGCGCTCGACCCGGCGCAGGCCGAACATCGCCACCTCGCTGCCGGCGAAGAATCCGGACAGCACCAGCAGCCCGGCCGCGGCCAGCAGCCAGGGAACGAGCTCGCTCCAGTCGATCTCGGCGATCACGACATCATCTCCGGATCGCGCCCAGCGCCGCGCGCACATCCTCCGGCACCACCGGGAACGACGCGACGAACGAGCTGCCGCGCCCGATCGTGGAGTCGACCCAGATCCGCCCACCATGGGCCTCGACATAGGCCTTGGCCAGGGCCAGGCCCAGGCCGCTGCCGCCGTACTCCCGCGTCGACGACGAGTCGACCTGGAAGAACGGCTCGAAGATGTACGGCAGCTGATCGCGCGAGATGCCGATGCCGTCGTCGGTGACCTCGAGGTGCGCGGCCAGCCGGTTGTCGGGCCGCGTGCCAACGCCGCCTGGCACCAGCGGCCCCAGCTTGATCGCCACCACGACGTGACCGCCGTTGCCGGTGAACTTCACCGCGTTCGACACAAGGTTCCATAACACCTGGCGGATCTGGCGGCGATCGCCGAGGGCGCGCAACGGATACTCGACCGACGATTCGAGGGAGATGTTGTGCTTGATGGCCTGGGGCGCGAAGCTGGCCACCACGCTATCGACCACGTCGAGGAGCGGAACCTCGGCCTCGTCGACCGGGGCGCGGTGGGCCTCGACGCGCGACATGTCGAGCACGCTGGTGATGAGCTGCAGGAGCTGATCGGCCTTGCCCAGGATCGTCGTCATGTACTCGCGCTGATCCTCGGTCAGCGGCCCGGCCAGGCCTTCGAGCAGCATCTCGGAGTAGCCGATCACGCTGGTCAGCGGTGTGCGCAGCTCGTGCGACATGGTGGCCAGGAAGTTCGACTTCACGCGATCGGCGTCGCGCAGCCGGGTCACCGCCATCTCGAGGCTGCGGTTCTTCTGGGCCAGCTCCCCGTAGCTCACGTTCACGGCGGCCTCGTGAGCGACGCCGGTGAGCCGCCGCGCGTGCGCGTGGTGCAGGATCAGGCCGCAGATCTCGGCGCCGTGGCGCGCGCCGCGCTCGTCGCCGTTCTCGAGCACGATCCAGCCCAGCCGCTCGCCCTGGTACGTGATCGGAGCCCGAACGCCGGTGGCGCCCGAAACCTCCGCCGCGGCGAGGAGATCCTCGTCCTTGCCCAGCACCGCGACCCCGCATCCACTGGCCCGGGCGAGGGTCCGCGCCAGATCGTCGAGGTCGCTGGCCGACAGGAGTCGTCCCAGCTCGAGCACCTCGTCGAGGGGGTCAGCGCCGGCGTCGGCGCGCCCGACGGCGTCGGGACCCAGCCCGCTGGACGTCACGCAACGAGAGTATCACGTTCCGTCCCGCCTACATGCGCGCACAACGTGCGCATGAACTCATCGCGAGCAACCCCGAAGCGTTGCGACAGCCCGAACATCGGATCGAGCGAGTCCCAGGTGGCGCGCAGAGCCGCCAGGAAGGTGGTCAGGACGCCCTCGCCGCTCACCGCGCTGGCCTCGTACAGCTTGCGCTCGGGCTCGCCGAAGCGGTCGGCGGTCTCGAGGGCGATGCGTTCGGGCAGGTCGCGCTTGTTGTACTGAACCACCACCGGCACCCGCAGTCCGAGCTCGGCGAGGTTGCGGCCGAGGCCGACGAACGACTCGCGGTTGGCCTCCTGGTGCTCGGGGCTGGAGTGGGCGACGAAGACGATCCCGTCCGCGCCCTGGAGCACGACCCGGCGCGTCGCCTCGTGCATGGGCTGCCCGGGCACGGTGTAGACCTTGATGCGGAACGACAGCCCGTTGGAGCGGAAGAAGATCGGCAGCAGGTCGAAGAACAGGGTGCGGTCGTCGCGCGTCTCGAGCGTCATCAGTCGCCCGCGGTTGAGCTCGTCCACGCGGCCGTGCAGCGCCCGCAGGTTGGTCGTCTTTCCGGACAGCGGAGGTCCGAAGTAGACCAGCTTGAGGGTCAGCTGCCGTTCGTTGAAATCAACCTGCGCCACGCGAGTCGCCCGCTTCGAGGGTACCCCCGGCCCCGACCCGTTTCAACGCACGGTTCCGGTATGGCCGGGGATGCGACGAGCAGGGGCACGGGCATCGGCCGGGACAGCCCGCTGGACCTGCGGGCCGCTGGACTCGCGGTGCCTGCGGATCAAGGTCAGCCCCCAGAACAGCCCACCCGCGACCACGAGCGCCAGCACCGCGAGTAGCGCGATCGAGGTTCCTCGCCGAATTCCGGGCCGCCGCGTGGTGCCGGAGGCGAGCACCGCGGCCTGGGCGATCTTGACCAGCCTCTCGAGGCGCGCCCTGGCGATGGCGTCGTCGGGGCGCTCGCGCATGACGGCGCGGTATTGCCGCGCCAGCCAGGGCTGCACGTCGAGGGTCAGGGCCAGCGACGCGGCACGATCGTGCGCAGCGGCGTCGTCCCAGGCGGCGCGACACGCGTTCCACGCCTCGACGATGCGATCGGGCACGAGCTCGTCGACGCCCCAGGTCGCCATGCGATCGGCGCTCAGGCCGCAGCGCGTGCATGCGCCACCGGCGACGGGCGACAGGCCGCACTTGGGGCACTCGACGGTCACCCACCGACTATATCGGCGGTAGAGTTCATCATCACGCTCTCGTCGCTCGATCTCCGCCTTCTGCGCTGGTTGCGCACCACTCGCGCCCCGCTCGCCGCCGCCCAGACCCGGCTCGTCGGCACCCCGGTCCGGCATCCCGCGGTGACCCGGGTGCGGCGCGAGCTGGCCGGCTTCGGGATCACCACCGAGCTGCGCTTCGTGTGGTCGGGAGACGGCGCTGGCGTGGTCGAGGACGAGCCGCGCGTCGTCCACGTGCACGCCGCGATGACCGCCGCCGACCGCGCACCCGCCGACGTGCTGAGCGCCGCCGATCGCACCGCGGCCCTGGCCATGACCGCGATCGTGCGCCACGAGGTCGGGCACGCGCTGCTGTTCCTCGACCGCCGCGAGGCCGGCACCTCGGCCTTCCGCCGCCTGTTCGGCGACATCGGTCAGCGCTACGCCGTGGGCAGCGCCGCCGACGAGGTCGAGCGCCGCATGCGCCGCGGCGGCCTGGCCAACCCGCGCTACCGGCGGATGGTGTCGCTCTACGCCGCCACCCACCCCCACGAACGCTTCGCCGAGGCGGTCCGGCTGGCCCTTGCCACCGCCGGCGACCCGGCCAAGGTCGAGGCCTGGGTGGCCCGGCATCAGCTCGATCCAGTGGTCGGGGCGCAGATCCAGTGGGCCGCCGGCTGGCTGCGCCGCTACCGGAGACGATAGGATCGGGACGTGGCACGCCGCAGCTCCTGGGCCGAGCGAGTCGACGCTCGTCTGGGCAACACGGTCAACGAGGTCTTCCTCAAGATCCCGCCGCGCGAGGTCCGCAAGCTGTTCAAGAAGCTCGCCGACGAGGCCGAGAAGGAGGGCATCGTCTACGAGGACGACGACGGCACCATCCACCCGGTGCCGATCATGGCCCGGCCACGCATCATCCGGCCGGAGCAAGAGCAGTACTTCCACAAGGTCTGCCTCGATCTGACGCGGGCGCTGGAGAAGCTGGTCTCGCTCTACATCGAGGTGCCGGCGGTGCGCGCGCTGCTGCCGTTCACCGAGCGCGAGGAGCGCTGGCTGCGGGACATCTGGGCCAAGGTCGGCACGCAGCCGCAGTCGGTGGTGGCGCGGCTCGACGCCAACGCCGACTTCGCCAGCGATGACTGGGCCGAGGGCTTCCATTTCTTCGAGACCAACTCGGTCGGCGTGGGCGGCATGTACTACGCGCCCAAGTCCGCCGAGATCCTGCAACGGGTGGTGGTGCCGGCGATGCAGAAGCGGGCGCCGGCGCTGGTGCTCAAGCCGCAGGACGACATGCGCCAGCTGCTGCTCGAGCAGATCACGATCCACGCCAAGCACATCCGCAAGCGCCGCATCAACACCGCCTTCGTCCAGGAGAAGGACACGGTCGGCGGTCCCAACGAGTTCCCGTACCTGGTCGAGTACTTCAAGAGCCAGGGCGTGCCGGCGGTGCTGGTCGATCCGCGCGACCTGCGCCGCAAGGGCGACGAGCTTTACGCCGGCGACCTGCCCATCGACATCGTCTACCGCGACGCCGAGATCGGCGAGTACATCGCGCTGGAGGAGGACGGCGCCGACGTGTCGGCGCTGCGGGCGGCGTTCATGAACAACCAGGTGGTGTCGACGATCGCCGGCGAGTTCGACCACAAGTCGACCTTCGAGGTGCTGACCTCGCCCGAGTTCGCCTCTCACTTCACCAAGAAGCAGCAGAAGATCTTCCGCCAGCACGTGCTGTGGACCCGCATCGTGCGCGAGCACAAGACCACCGACATCGACGGCCAGCCGGTCGACCTTCTGCCGTGGCTGCGCCGCAACAAGGATCGGGTGGTGCTCAAGCCCAACCGTTCCTTCGGCGGCACGGGCATCGTGGTGGGCCCCCATGTCGACCTCGCGACCTGGGACGACGCCATCCGCGACGCGCTCTCACCCGACGCGGCCGAGACCGGCGGCGTGGTGGCCCAGCGCTACGTCGATGTGAAGGTGAAGGACTTCCCGATCCTGTCCAGCGACGGCGGCGTCTCGCTCGAGGAGTTCTACGTGGTCTGTGGTTTCCTGGCCACGCCCCGCGGGGTCGCCATCCTCGGCCGCGCCTCGAAGAAGCGAGTCGTCAACGTCGGCCAGAAGGGCGGCCTGACGGCGGTGCTGGTGATGGTCTAGCCGCGACCTAGAGCGGTGCCCGCATGGGGATGGGGACGAAGAGCAGGACGAAGACGATGATCATCCCGATGGCGAGGGCGCGGTGGAAGCGATCGAGGGGTGGGCCGGTGACGGGCGGGTGGTACTCGCCACCCGAGAGCGAGCGCATGCCGGTGAGCGCCAGCGACCACACCAGCCAGGGCATGACCGAGAGGGCGGCGTAGCCGAGCGCGGCGCGGGCGCCCATGCCGCTGTCGCGGGCGAGGGTGAACAGGACGCCGCCGCCGAGGAGCGCGACGGCGAGCAGGCCGCGGTGCAGGACCGCCGAGATCCGCTCGTGGCGGTCGTCGAGCCAGGCCCGCATCACGTGACCGCCGTCGAGCTGGCCGATGGGGATGAGGTTGATCATGGTGACGAGCAGGCCGACCCAGGCCGCGAACGCCATCGGGTGCAGGTTGACGTCGATCCCATCCGACGGCAGCCACTGCCCGAACAGCGCCAGCTTGGTCAGGCCGTAGAGGATCGAGTTGCCCTCGAGCGCGCCCTCGGCGGGGATCACGCCGACCTCGGAGAGCTGGAGCCCGATGACGAGCGCGGGGATGGCGATCACCAGGCCGGCGAGCGGGCCGGCGGCGCCGACCACCAGTAGCTGGTTGCGATCGCTGATGGGCGCCCGCATGCGGATCACCGCACCCAGGGTGCCGAGAGTGATGCCGGGCGGCAACGGGATGAAGTACGGCAGCGAGACGTCGAGGCCGTAGCGGCGGGCAGCCACGTAGTGACCCATCTCGTGGCAGACCAGGATGGTCATCAAGGTCGCCGCGAAGTAGACACCGCCGGCGAGGTACGTGGTGCCGCAGGTGGCGACGAAGAGCCCGGCGTGGATCGCGAGCTGACGGGCGCGGCCTTCGGCCATGCGCTACTGTTGCACGCCATGACGGCCACAGCGAGGGTCCAGGTCGTGACCATCGTGATCGCGGTGGCGACGGCCGCGTGCTCGGGCTCGACAGCGCCAGGGGGCAGGCAGGCTGCGCTCGAGGCGGCCCCCCCGCCCGTGACGTCGACCGCGCCAGTGGACGCGGCACCTGCGGCGACGCGGGGCGCCGACGAGCGGTTCGCGTGCGACGCCGACTCTGAATGCGAGATCTGGTCGTCGTGCTGCGCCTACTGCTTCGAGAACGGCACGGTGGTCTCACTCAGCAAGAAGTTCGCGGCCTACGGCTCGCTGCTCACCTTCACGCTCTACTGCCCATCGTGCGCCGAGGGTGGGTGCACCATGTCGCCGCCGAAACGCACCGCGATCTGCAAGGCTGGCACGTGCGCACGGCGTGACACCACCATCGACCCGACAGGCAAGGTCGTTTCTGTCGAGGTCGACAACGATCCGGCCCAGCTCGAGCCACGCGAAGAGATCGAGCTGTTCGCGACCGCGATGCATCATGCCTGCCTGCGCGTCACCACGTGCAACCGCACCGCGACCGCGGCGTGCGACGAGTTGATCCTGCCCCAGCGATCGACCTGCGCCGCCGCCAAGCGTTGCTACGAGGCCATCGATCAGATGAAATGCCCGGCGGCCAAGACCTTCGACTTCGGCGTGCTCGACGCCGTGTCGAAGCTGCCCGACTGCGAAGAGGCGATGCGGGCCTGCGTGAATCCCACACCGTCCACGATGGTCACGCCCTAGCTAGCTAGTACCAGTGCCAGTCAGCCAAGAGCCAGACCGTGAACGTCCAGGGCCCTAGTACGGGATGACGACGATCTCGCCGGCGTCGACACCGAGCAGCGCCGGCTCGCGCACGAGCTGACCGTCGGCGCCGATGGCGGCAGGGGTGCAGGCGCCGTCTTCGAGGCGGGCCTGACGCAACGCCACGACGAAGGCAGCGCGGGCGTCGCCGGTGCGTCCGGCCGCGACCCGCGCGGAGGCGACCAGGCGCCACGCGTCGTGGGCTTCCTGGGCAGCCGACGACGGCTCGCGTCCACGGCGGGCGACGAACGCCGCCGCCAGCTCGGCGCTTGTGGCCTCGCCGAACGCGCCAGGGCACGGCTCGACGAAGTACGCGCCCTCGACCGCGTTGCCGCCGCGGGTGACCAGGCCGGGATGGTTCCAGCCCGACGAGCCGAGCAGCTGCACCACCTGCGGGATCCGGCCGCCGTGTTTCTTGCGCAGGTAGTCCGGGTCGAGGAAGTCGGCGGTGCGGACCTCGACCCCGAGGTAGGGCAGAAAGCTGGCGACGATGGCGGCGCGATCGTGGCGATCGGGGATGTACAGCAGCGCGAACGGGACGTCAGGGGAGAAGGTCTGCCAGCCGCGCTTGCCAAAGCGACGCAGGTGCGCGGCCAGGCGCGGGTTGATCACCGGATCGAGGCCGAGGAAGTCCTTGACGTCGGGCTCGAGGTCGGTGGCGGTGGGATCGTAGGAGCCGCGGGCGGTGACGATGATGCCGGCCTCCTCGGCCGCGGCCGCGACAGCCTCGGCGGCCGCGGTGCCGACATCGTCGCGCGGCGCCAGCACGCCGGCGGTGGGCGTGCCGAGCGCCACGGCGATCGCGGCAGCGGCGCGGGCCTCGGTCTCGGGCGAGCCGACCACGCGGAACACGCCCGACTCCTCGTCGGCGCCATCGCCGGGGGCGAGCAAGGCGATGGGCACGCCACGCTCGGCGGCGCGTCGAGCGGCGGCCTCGGCCTCGCGCACGCCGACCGGGCCGAGGATGGCGACCGCGCCCTCGGCGACCGCGCGATCGACCGCGGCGACGGCCCCGGCCGGATCACCCGGCGTGTCGAGGGAGAGGCGGCGCGCGCCGTCGGCCGGGGCGAGCTCGATCGCGACCTTGATCTCGTCGCCGATAGGCGCGAAGCGACCGGAGAGCGGCAGGAGCACGGCGATCAGCCCGCGATCGACCGGACGGGCGGAGGTGACCGCGGCGATCGCGTCGAGAGCGCCGGCGAGGTCGTCGCGGTCGGGCGCGGCGCGGGCGACGGCGAGCCATCGAGCGGCGGCGACGCCGTCACCGCGGTGGAGCGCCAGCGCGGCCAGGCGGGCGGCGACGACGCCGTACGGCGGACGGGTCGGATCGAGCGTGGCCGCGGTGGCGGCGAGGTCGGCCTCGGAGGCGGCGTCGACGGCGTCGAGGATCGAGGTCCGGCTTCCGGACAGCGTGAGCCGCCGGCCACCGGTCACGGGCTGGACCTCGGCCGGACGTGGCCGCGCGTCGGGCGAGACGTGGGATTGCCCGGGCTCGACCTCGATCCAGCTCGCCTTGGGCGGCGGGGTGCGGCATGCGGCCGCCGAGGTCAGGAACCCGATGGTCAAGCGCAGGTGGAAGGGCAAGGGCACGGGCGCCCGAGCGCCCGGCTAGTCGAGGAGCGAGCGCACGCGGCCGAGGATCCCACCTGCGCGTTTGTCGTCGCGGCGGGGGACAACCTCGCCGAGCGCGCGGGCCAGCTCCTCGAACAGCTCGCGCTGGCGCGGGGTCAATTCGCCCGGGGTGCGCACCACGACCTTGACCAGCTGGTCGCCGCGCGGCGCGTTCTTGCCGGCCGAGCGGGGCACGCCGCGGCCGCGGATGCGGAACATGCGACCGGTCTGCGTGCCCTCGGGGATGCGCATCTTGACCGGTCCGTCGATGGTGGGCACCTCGAGCACCGCGCCCAGCGCCGCCTGCGGCATGGTGAGCGGCACGTCGCAGAGCACGTCGTGGCCTTCGCGCCGGAACATCGGATGATCCTTCACCCGGACCATCACGTGCAGATCGCCGGGCGGCGCGCCGCCATGTCCGGCCTCGCCCTCGCCGCGCAGCATCTTGATCGCGCCCTCCCGCGTGCCGGGCGGGACCACCACCGAGAACTCGCGCGTCGCCGGGCTCGGTCGCGTGGCACCGGGCGGCGGATCGACCGCGGTCGGCACGGGCACGTTGATGGTCTTGGTGCAACCGAACGCGGCCTCCTCGAAGGAGACCTCGAGCGTGTAGCGAAGGTCGCGACCACGCTGCTTCTTCTTGCGCCGACGCAGCACGTCGCCGAGCACCTCTTCGACGGCGTCGACCACCGATCCCAGGCCGCCGCTGCCCTCGCCGTCGGGGCCCCAGCGATCGTAGCGGGCGCGGGCCTGCGCGTCGGAGAGCACGGCGTAGGCCTCGTTGATCTCCTTGAACTTCTCGGCGCCACCGGGATTGAGATCGGGGTGGAAGGTGCGCGCCAGCTCGCGGTACGACCGCTTGATCTCGGCCTCGTCGGCGTCCTTGGCGACGCCGAGCACCTCGTAGAAATCGCGGCGGCGGCGGGCCACTACGCCCCACCCTCGCTGGCGTCGCCGCCGGAGGCGCTGTAGAGCACCTCGCCGATGCGCTGGGCCGAGACCTCGAGACGCGCGATCGCTGCCTCGACCTCGGACAGGTCGCCGGTCTCGACCGAGTTGCGGCAGTCGGCGACGTCGCTGGTGATGGCGGCGCGCTCGTCCTCGGGCAGCATCTCGCCGAACTCGGCGAGCGCTCGCTCGGCCGAGTACAGGAGCGACTCGGCGCGGTTGCGGGCGTCGGCCAGGAGCCGCCGATCCATGTCGTCGCCGGCGTTGTCGACCGACTCCTGCACCAGGCGCTGGATGTCGGTCTCCGACAGGCCGCTGGTCGGCGTCACCGCCACCCTCTGCTCGCGGCTGGTCCCCATGTCGCGAGCGCTCACGGTGAGCAGGCCGTCGGCGTCGAGATCGAAGGCGACCTCGATCTTGGGCACGCCGCGCGGCGCCGGCGGGATGCCCGACAGCTCGAACTGGGCCAGCGACTTGTTGT
>SXJR01000355.1 GCA_005779305.1 Myxococcales bacterium | reverse complement strand
GTTGTTCAGACGGCCAGATCGCGGACGACGCCGCAGAGGATCCCGGCAGCCTCTGCGACCTCCTCCCGCGTCGTGTAGTGCCCGAACGACAGCCGCACCATGCCCCACGTCGCTGGCAGGCCGATGGCGGCCAGCGTGCCCGAAGGCTTGGCACCGGGCGTGGCGCAGGCGGACCCGGACGAGACGATCACACCGCGCGAGGCCAGCGTGTTGCGCAGGCCGTCGGCGCTGACGCGATCGAAGGCGAGGCTGACGATGTGCGGCGTGCGCGGGCTGTCGCCGAGCAACCGGCAGGTCACGCCGCTCGCTGACGTGGCGGCGATCAGCACGTCGGCCATGGCGCGCCAGCGCGCGGTCATGTCGGCCATGGCGGCCACGGCGCGGCTCGCCGCACGTCCCAGCCCGGCCGCGCCGGGCGCGTCCTGGGTACCCTGGCGTACGCCGCCCTGCTGGCCACCTCCGCCCCAGAACGGTGCCAGCGTGGCGCCGCGACGCACCCACAGGGCACCGGTGCCCTTGGGCCCGTGCAGCTTGTGGCCGGCGACGCCGAGGCTGTCGACGGCGAGCGCGCCGACGTCGACATCGACCTTGCCCAGCGCCTGGGTGGCATCGCAGTGGATGTGGGCGGCGGATGCGCGGGCCCGCACCGCCCGCGCGATCGCCGCTACCGGCTGCACCGTGCCCAGCTCGTTCGACGCCAGCATGACCGCCACCACCCGGGTGTGCTCGTCGACGAGCGCGGCCAGCGCATCGACGTCGATGACCCCGCCCGGCGTCGACGGCGCCACCCGCACCGGCCAGCCGTCGCCGAGCGTCGTCGCCGACGCCGCCACGGCCGGATGCTCGAGCGCCGACACCACCACGGCGCCGGGGCCGGCGGCGCGGGCGGCCCCGATCACGCCCAGCGCGTTGCTCTCGGTGCCACCCGAGGTCCACACCACGTCGCCACGCTCGCCGCCGGGATCGCCGATCGCGGCCAGCAGTTCGTCCCGCGCGGTCGCGATCCGCCGCCGCGCCGCCGCGCCGGCCGGATGCGAGGCCGACGGGTTGGCGAAGTCCTCGCGCGAGACCTCGGCGGCGAGGGCGAGGACCTCGTCGGAAACCCGGGTCGAGGCCGCGTTGTCGAGATAGATCATCCGTGGTGAAGTGCTCACGTCGTGCGGCCCAGCGTAGCTCGTGAGCTCGGCGTGTACATCCACTACCCGTGGTGTCGCGCGCTGTGCCCGTACTGCGACTTCCCGGTGCTGGTGGCGCGCGGCGAGCCGCCCCACCGCGCCTACCTCGACGCCGTGCTCGGCGAGCTCCACGAGCGGGCGGCGGAGGTCGACGGCCGGACCCTGCGCTCGATCTACCTCGGCGGCGGCACGCCGTCCCTGTGGGAGCCGGCGTGTATCGCCGAGCTGGTCGCCGCCGTGGCCAGGCGCTGGCAGGCGGCGGTGGCGACGCTCGAGATCACCGTCGAAGCCAACCCCGCCGACTGCACGCCCGAGCGGATGGCGGCGTGGCGGGCCGGCGGCGTCGGCCGACTGTCGATCGGCGTGCAGTCGTGGGAGGCCGCCGACCTGGCCGCGCTCGGCCGCGATCACGCGATGGGCGACGGTCCGACGGCGATCGCGCGCGCCCGCGCCGCCGGTTTCGATGTGGTCTCGGCCGATCTCATCCTGGGCGCGCCCGGCGTGGCCCGCGACGCCTGCGTGGCGCCGCCGTCGGTGGCCGCCGCCGTGGCCAGCGGCGTCGAGCACCTCTCGGTCTACGAGCTCACGATCGAGCCGGCGACCGCGTTCGGCAAGCGCGCGCGCGCCGGCAGCCTGCAGGTCCTCCCCGAGGACGATCTGGCCCGGCTCTACGAGGTCACCCACCACGCGCTGGTGGCCGCAGGCTACGAGCACTACGAGGTCTCGTCGTACGCTCGCCCCGGTCGCCAGGCCGTGCACAACAGCCTGTACTGGCAGGGCGCCGAGTACCTGGGCCTGGGCCTGGGCGCGGCCTCGTTCGTCCGTGACCCGGACGCGGCAGGCGGCGCGGTCCGCCGGGTCAACACCCGCAAGCTGGCGGCCTACCTGGCCGGCGGCCCCCACCGCGTCGGCGAGGAGACCCACCTCACCGCCCACGAGGTGGGCACCGACCAGCTGTGGCTGGCCATGCGGACCAGCGCCGGGGCGCCGTCCGTGGATCTCGGCGAAGTCGGGGTCTGGCTCCTGGCCGGCGGCCTCGGGGAGGTCCGGGGCGATCGCATCTGCCCGACCTTGCGAGGGTTCCTGTTCGCCGATCAGATCGCCTCCCGCGTAGTATCAATGAGGACAGGACCCCGATGAGCGCACCCGAGCTAAGCCGCCGCGCCCGCAAGATCTTGCAGGCGGTGGTGAGCGAGTACCTGCACAGCGGTGACGCGGTGGGCTCGCGCACGGTGACTCGACGTCACGACATCGGGCTGTCGCCGGCGACGGTGCGCAACGTGATGAGCGACCTCGAGGAGATGGGCCTGCTCGAGCAACGCCACACCTCGGCCGGCCGCGTGCCCACCGAGAGCGGGCTGCGCTTCTTCATCCAGTCGCTGCTCAAGGTGCGCGGCTTGACCGTGCGCGAGAAGGACGAGATCCGCGCCCGCCTGACCGCACCCACCCCCGAGGACGTGCTCCTGGCCGCCTCCAAGCTGCTGTCCGAGATCACCCAGCACGCCGCGGTGATCGTCGCGCCCGATCCGGCCAAGGCGCGCTTCGGCCACGTCGAGTTCGTCCCGATGCGCGACGGCAAGCTGCTGGCGGTGCTGGTCACCGTCGACGGCCGGATCGAGAACCGGGTCATCGCCTCGCCGGTGATCATCGACTCGGCCCGCCTCGATCGCATCCACAACTACCTGAACAACATGCTGTCGGGCATGACCCTCGACGACGTGCGGTCTCGGGTCCAGCGCGAGCTCGGCGACGAGAAGCACCGCTATGACGAGCTGGTGGCCACCGCCTTGCGCCTGGGCGAGCAAGCGTTCACGCCGGGGGAGACCCGCCCGGCTGACGTGGTGATCTCGGGTCAGGCCAACCTCTTCGACCCCGCTACCATGGGCGACAAGATCGGCCTCGATCGCATGCGCGAGCTCCTGCGTGCCCTCGAGGATCGTGCGCTCCTGGTCCAGCTGCTCGATCGCACCAAGACCGCCGACGGGATCCAGGTCTTCCTCGGCGCCGAGACCGCGCACGCGGCCCTCTCCGAATCGTCGGTGGTGGCCGTGCCTTACGGCGGCGACGAGCGGCCGCTCGGCGCCATCGCCGTGATCGGCCCGATGCGCATGAACTACGGCAAGGTCATGAGCGTCGTCGACTTCACCGCCGACCTGCTCGGGCACATGCTGGGCGAGCCAGAGTGAGATATGGTGGATCGCCGATGACGCCGATGTCAGAAGACGCCGAAACCCCCGAAGTGCCGAACCCCGCCGCCGACACCGGCAACGGCGAGACCAAGGGCGGTGAGGCCAACGACGGTCTCCTCATCGAGGTCGACACGTCCGACCTTCCTGCAGCCAAGATCGCCGCGCTCGAGGCTCAGCTCGCCAAGCAGTCCCAGGACAAGAAGGACCTGTGGGACAAGTTCGTGCGCGCCAGCGCCGACCTCGAGAACTTCCGCAAGCGCTCGCGCCGCGATCTCGAGGACGCGCGCCACGAGGCCCGCAGCCGCATCCTCAAGGAGATGCTGCCGGTCGTCGACAACCTCGAGCGCGCCGTGCAGCACTCCAACGACGCGTCGGATGTCGGCACGGTCCTCGAGGGCGTGCGCCTGGTGTTGCGCCAGTTCACCCACGCTTTCGAGCGCACCGAGGTGACCGTGGTCGAGGCCGAGGGCCAGCCCTTCGATCCCAACCTGCACGAGGCCATCGGCCAGCAGGAGAGCGAGCTTCCGCCGGGCACGGTGGTGAACGTGCTCCAGCGCGGCTACAAGCTGGGCGACAAGCTGTTGCGTCCGGCGCTGGTGGTGGTGGCCAAGGCCAAGTCGGCGCCGGCGGCGGCGGCCGTCGAGGCCGAGCCCGCAGCCTCGCCTGCGCCCGCGAGCGATGCGGCGGACATCCCGGTGGGTGATGGTGGGACGCCCGAGGGCGGGGGCTGATGGCTCGCGTCGTCGGCATCGACCTGGGCACGACCAATTCGTGTGTCGCGGTCATGGACGGCGATCAATCGGTGGTCATCGCCAACGCCGAGGGTGCCCGGACCACGCCATCGGTGGTGGGCTTCGCCAGCTCGGGTGAACGGCTGGTTGGTCAGGTCGCGCGGCGCCAGGCCGTGACCAACGCCGAGAACACGATCTACGCGGTCAAGCGGCTCATGGGCCGCAAGTTCGAGGACCCCGACGTGCAGCGTCAGATCCTGACCTGTCCATACGAGATCGTGGGCGCCCCCAACGGCGACGCCCACGTCATGGTGCGTGGCCGCACCTACTCGCCACCCGAGGTTTCGGCGATGGTGCTGGGCAAGATGAAGCAGACCGCCGAGGACTGGCTGGCCGAGGAGGTCACCGAGGCGGTGGTCACGGTGCCGGCCTACTTCGACGACGCCGAGGTCGCGCGCCAGCTGGCGACCTGCGCCTACGAGATCGTCGCGGCCGACACCGGCGACGCCCACGTCATGGCCCGCGGCCGCACCTACGCGCCGCCCGAGGTGTCGGCGATGGTGCTGGGCCGGATGCGCGAGACCGCCGAGGCCTGGCTGGGAGAGCCGGTCACCGAGG
>SXJR01000052.1 GCA_005779305.1 Myxococcales bacterium | reverse complement strand
CGGGTTCGGGTTCGGGTTCGGGCTCGGGTTCGGGCACGGGGGCTACCGCCTGCGTGCTCGCCGGCGACTACAGGATTCGCTTCCGCACCAACGGCGCCGACGGCTGGTTCCTGCGCTTCACGATCACCGGTGCCGGCGCCGACGCCAGGGGCGAGATCACCGAGGGCCAGGGCATGCTCGGCGTCGACAAGGGGCCACTCACCGCGGTCGCGCTCGACCCATCGGCGTGCACGCTCACCGCGAAGCTCCACGGCGAGGCGTCCGACGAAGTCGCGCTGGCCCTCGAGCTCGACGCCAGGACCGGCGCGGTCAAGGGTCAGATGACCCGAGCCCGGGCGAGACCGTCACCCGCACCGGCTGCGGGGTGAGGCTCGAGCTCACCGCCGAGGCCTACTCCCTCGACGCCAGGCTCACCTTCGCCGGCGACAAGATCACCGGCACCGTCACCAAGGCCCAGATCCAGGTGGTGGTCGAGACCGACGAGAGCGAGGACATCTGGAACTGCGCCACCGCGGGTGGCCCGCTCACGCTGACCCGCCAGCCCTGACCCGCGCCGACAGGTGCTGGAGGAACATGCCGGCGATCATCGCCGCAGCGAAGGCCAGCCCGGTGATGCTGCCGGAGGCGGCAGCGACCAGGCCGGGGCCCGGACAGAGGCCGCCGAGGCCCCAGCCGACGCCGAACAGCGCGGCCCCGACGAGCAAGGGCGCGTCGAGGTCGCGGCGGGTGGGCAGGTGAAAGGTGACGTCGAACCACGGATCGCGGCGATCCCGGCGGATCCAGCGAAACGCGAGCGCGTACACCACGACCGCACCACCCATGACGAAAGCCAGGCTGGGATCCCAGCCGCGGGTGACATCGAGGAAGCCGATGACCCGCGCCGGCTGGGTCATCCCGGAGATCAGGAGGCCGGCGCCGAACAGCCCGCCGGCCACGACGGCGAGGACGATCGACAGCAGCCGGCAGCGCAGGCCGCAGTCGGCGACCGCGGTCACGACCAACCTCCGGCGAGCCACGCGGTGATCGCGCCGGTGGTCATGAACGTCACGACCGCGACCATCGAGCGCAGGGAGAAGCGCGACAGGCCGCACACGCCGTGTCCGCTGGTGCAGCCGCTGCCCAGCCGGGTCCCGAACCCGACGATCGCGCCGGCCACGATCACCAGCGGCAGCGAACGCACCGATGCGCCGACCGCGGCGGGTGCGAACGCCGCGGCGACGACACCGGCGGCGAGTAGGCCGCCGAGGAACGCGACCCTCCACCCGCGATCGCGCACGGCGGTCGGCGGCAATAGCGACCCGAGCACACCGCTGATGCCGGCGATCCGCCCATGGGTCAGGAGCAGGAGCGCACCGGCGGCGCCGATCATCGATCCGCCGGCGAGCGCGAACAACCAGGAGCTGGGCATGAGGTCGAGCCGTTGCAGTCCGCGGGCCAGGCTGACCGTCGCGGCAATCGCAGGGTTCGGGCGCCGCCGGGGTGGTGCTGAAACGAACCGGCCGCGACCGCGTGTTGCTCGACGTTTCACGCCCGCGCGAGGGAGCCTGGATCCGCACAGCTACGGGTGGCACCGCGCTTGAAGAGGTGACGGCCATGCTGGTCCTCGCCCTCTCGCTCTCGATCCTGATCGGCGTCTCGCTCGGCCTCCTGGGCGGCGGCGGCTCGATCATGACGATGCCGATCCTGACCTACGCGATCGGCATGGAGACCAAGGCGGCGATCGCCGCGTCGCTGTTCGTGGTCGGCGTGACCAGCGCGACCGGGGCCATCGCCCACGCCCGCGCCGGACGGATCCGCTGGCGCACCGGCCTCCTGTTCGGCGCCGCCGGCATGGTCGGCGCGTTCGCCGGCGGGCGCGTGGCCGCGTTCGTGCCGGGCGGCGTGCTGATGCTCCTGTTCGCCGGGATGATGATCGCCACCGCCGTCGCCATGCTGCGCGGCCGGCGCGCGCCCCTGGGCGCCGCCCGGACCACCCCCGCCGAGCTGCCGGTGGGCAAGGTCCTCGTCGAGGGCGGCGTGGTCGGCGCGGTGACCGGCCTGGTCGGCGCCGGCGGCGGCTTCCTGGTGGTGCCCGCGCTGGTGCTGCTGGGTGGGCTCTCCATGGAGGTCGCGGTCGGCACCTCGCTGGTGGTGATCACGATGAAGTCGTTCGCGGGCCTCGCCGGTCACCTCGGCCACGTCGACGTCGACTGGCCGATCACGCTCGCCGTCACCGCGGCGGCGGTGGTCGGCAGCCTGATCGGCGGGCGCCTCGTCGGTCGCATCCCCGGGGAGACCCTCCGCCGCGGCTTCGGCGTCTTCGTCCTGGTCATGGCGGCGTTCGTGCTGAGCAAGCAGCTCGGCCTGATCTGAGCGCCGCCGCGCGCCACCCAGCGTGTAGTGTCAGCGTCGATGAAACCTCGCGCCCCTCGTCGCACGGTCGCGGCCGACCCCGATCGCGAGCTCTTCGCCCAGGCCCTCGACGAGCTCGTCGGCGCCGTGCTGGTGCTCGACGACCAGCTCCGGGTCCGGGCCGCCTCACACGGCGCCGCCGAGGTCCTCGGCTTCGAGGTCCCGCTCGGAGGCTCGGCGGCGACGCTCCTGTGTGGTGACCGGCCCAAGCGTCCGTTCGCCGAGGCGCTGGCGAGCGGCGTCGGGTTCCAGGCGGTCATCCCGCGCCCCGGCAGGCCGGGCGACGCCAGTGGCGAGCAGGTGCGGGTACGGTCGATCCCGCTCGGTGGCGGCGCCACGACCCAGGGGTGGATCGTGCTCGTGGCCGCGGTCGCCGGCGACGACGACGCGCCCGAGCTGTTCCACGGGCTGTGGACCCGCGATCCCCGCATGAAGGAGGCGTTCCGCATCATCGAGAAGGTGGCCGCCGAGGACTTCACCGTGCTGATCCGCGGCGAGACCGGCTCGGGCAAGGAGCTGGTCGCGCACGCGCTCCACGCTCGCTCGCCACGCCACGCCGGCCCCTTCCGCGCCATCAACTGCGCCGCGCTGCCGGCCAACCTGCTCGAGAGCGAGCTCTTCGGGCACGTCCGTGGCGCGTTCACCGGCGCGATCAAGGACACCCCCGGCCACATCCAGCTCGCCGATGGCGGCCCCCTGTTCCTCGACGAGGTCGCGGAGCTGCCGCTCGAGCTGCAGGCCAAGCTCCTGCGCGTGATCGAGACCCGGACCGTGCTGCCGGTCGGCGGCCGCGACCCGATGCCGGTGGACGTCCGCGTCGTCTCGGCCACCCACCGGGCCCTGCGCGCCGAGGTCGCGGCCGGTCGCTTCCGCGCCGACCTGATGTACCGGCTGCGCGTGATCCCGATCCGCTTGCCCCCCTTGCGCGAACGCCCCGCCGACGTCCGGCTGATCGCCGGCAAGATCATCGACGAGCTCAACCAGCGCGGCCGGCGCCGGATCGAGAGCATCTCGCTCGCCGCCGAGGCGGCCATGGAGCGTCACGAGTGGCTCGGCAACGTCCGCGAGCTGCGCAACGCCCTCTCCTACGCCTTCGCGATCGGTGAGGGTTCGGTGCTCGAGCTCGGCCACCTGCCGCCCGAGATCGCGGCCACCGACCCCGGCGGTGCCGAGGTGACGGTGGTCGCCGAGGCGGCGGTGCTCGATCCCGAGCTCACGCCCGAGGTGCGACGGATCCGCGACGCGCTGGCCCGCACCGCCGGAAATCGCGACCGCGCCGCCAAGCTGCTGGGCTGGAGCCGGGTGACGCTGTGGCGGCGGATGCGCGCCCACGGCCTCGACGCGTCGTAGCGCGCGGAAGCGGTTCGAGACCCGAACGCCGGGACCGGCTGTTTCACGGTGTTTCGCCATCGCTGGACGTGGGGCCGTAGCCCGCGAAACCTGACGGGTCCTGCGCTGGCATCGCCCGTGCAACTCCGGCGGTGTGTCCACCCGAGGCGCCCCCATGCAAACCGCTGCGATCTTCACCTCCGCGAAGCCCACCACGTCCGGCTATCGCGACGTCTCGCCCGAGGGGCTGCGGTCAGCTCTGGGCACCGTGCGTGTCGTCGACGTGCGCGAGCCGCACGAGCTGACCGGCGAACTCGGTCACATCGCAGGCGTCGAACTGGCGCCGCTCTCGACGGTCGCGGCGCGCGCGGCGTCCTGGCCGCGCGACCAGGTCATCGTGCTGGTCTGCCGCTCGGGCGCGCGCTCGGGAAGCGCCGCGCGCACCCTGGTCGACGCCGGCTTCCACCAGGTCCTGAACCTCGCCGGCGGGATGCTCGCCTACAACGCGGCCGGGTTCCCGGTCGTGAAGCGCTGAGAGGAACGCCATGCACATCGAACCCTTCTACGACGCCCGCACCTCGACCCTGACCTACGTGGTCGCGGATCTGGTCAGCCGTGATGCGGTCGTGATCGATCCGGTCCTCGACTACGACCCGGCCAACGGCACGACCTGGACCGAGTCCGTGGATCGCGTGACCGCCTACCTCCAGCGTGAGCAGCTGCGCCTGCACTACGCGGTGGAGACCCACGCCCACGCCGACCACCTCTCGGGCTCCCAGCTCCTGCGCCGGCGCTTCGATGCGCGGATCGCGATCGGCGAGCGGATCCGCGAGGTCCAGACCACGTTCCGGCCCATCTTCGACCTGCCGGCCAGCTTCGCCACCGACGGTTCGCAGTTCGACCATCTGCTCGCCGACGGCGAGATGCTGGGCGCGGGTTCGTTGACGATCGAGGTGATCGCGACGCCCGGCCACACGCCGGCCTGCGTGAGCCTCAAGATCGGCGACGCCGTCTTCACCGGCGACACGCTGTTCACCGAGGACTACGGCACCGGCCGCTGCGACTTCCCGCGCGGCAGCGCCGAGGCGCTCTACGACTCGGTGCAGCGGCTGTACGCGCTGCCCGACGACACCCGGGTCTTCGTCGGGCACGACTACCAGCCCGGCGGCCGCGAGGTCCGCTGGCAGACCACGATCGGGGCCTCGAAGGCGAAGAACCCGCAGCTGTCGGCGACCACGACCCGCGAGGCCTTCGTGTTGCTGCGCCGCGCCCGCGACGCCAGCCTGCCCGCGCCGCGGCTCCTGTTCCCGAGCGTCCAGGTCAACGTCGACGCCGGCCGGCTGCCCGCGCCCCACGCCAACGGCCACCGCTACCTCGTGGTCCCCCTCAACGTACTGCGCCCGGCCGACGAGCTCGGCGAACCTACGCCCCGCCAGCAGGAGCGGTGACCATGACCACCGCGGCGATCGCCCACACCACCGACCTCAGCGGCGCCGACGTCGCCGCGTTCCATCACGCCGCGGCCCTGGCCGCCGCCAGCGGTGTCCGCCTGGTCACGGTTCACGGCAACGCCGGAGCCGCCGAGGCGGCGAGCCTGCCCGATGCGGCGCCGCTGAGCGCGCGCTGGAACCGGCCGATCGACCACCGGCGGATCTGCCACGAGTGCTGCGACGACGTGGCCGACACCCTCATCGACGCCGTGCGCTCGATCGATCCTCAGCTCCTGGTGGTGGGGACCCACGCCCGCCACGGCCTGACCGCGCTCCTGGCCGGCAGCGTCGCCGAAGCGGTCGCGCGCAACGTCGCCGTGCCGACCCTGATCGTGCCCAACCACGTGCGCGGCTTCGTCGACCCGTCCACGGGAGCGATCGATCTCCGGCGCCTGCTGGTCCCGGCCGGCACCGACGACGAGGCCGAGCGCGGCAAGGCCGCCGCCCGGGCCCTGGCCGCGCTGGCCGGCGTCCACGCCGAGATCGAGGTCCTGCACGTGGCCAGCGGCAACGTGGTGGCGGCGATCCTCGCCCGCGCGCGCTCCGACCAGGCCTGCGCGATCGTCATGACCACCCACGCTCACGACGGTCTCGGCGACGTCCTGCTCGGCAGCCGCACCGAGCACGTCATCCGCGACGCGATGTGCCCGGTGCTTTCGGTGCCGCTGCCCAAGGCGACCTGAGGCGCTTCAGCGCCGGGCGATCCCAGGCGCCTGGAGCTCGAACAGGAGGTCCGAAGCGACCACGCCCTCCGTGGAGACGTACGCGGCGGCACTGGCGCGCAGGGCGGCCCCCTCGTCCCCGCCGAGCAGCCCACCCAGCCGATCGCGGGCGGCCGCCAGGTGCAGCGCCATGTCGTGATCCGCGGCGACCGAGATCGCCTGGCGGAGCGGCGCGATCGCGTCTTCGCGAGAGGTCCCGGGGGCGACCGCCGCGAGCCCGGCCCGCAACAACAGCGCGTACACCGTGGCGTACCCGGTTCCCTCGCCCTCGAGCTTTCGCACCAGCTTCCTGACCTCATCGAGCCTGGATCCGAGGTCGGTGCCGGCTGCAGCCGCGGCCAAGAAGAGCCGGCCCCGGAGCGCGGTGGCATCGGCCCGGACCAGCTTCACGCGCAACAGCATCGACCGATCCAGCGCGGCGAAGCGGGGCATCAGCTCGGGGACCGCCGCCGGCGCCGTCTGCTCGTAGATGGCGAGCTCGACCCGCGCTCGCAGCTCGTACCAGTGCTGCAGATGGAAGCCTTGCTCGGGCGGTGACCAGGTCGCCTCCTCGAGGCTCGCGCGCGCGCCGCCGACGTCGCCGCGCCCGAGCAACGATTGCCCCTGAAGGAGTCGCAGCGTGGTCTCCAGGTACCGATCGCCGCGCTGACGCCCGTTGCGCACGAACTCGCGGATCAACGCGTGCTGCTGCTGCAACGCACCCAGCAAGCGCAGCGCGTGGATGCGAAACACGCGCGAGTTATTGCGCTCGTAGGTCAGGCTCGTCTGCGCATTCGCCGACTCCGTCTCCGCGGTCTCCAGCGACCGCACCGCGGGCGCAAACCGCCCCTCGAAGAAGCAGGCGGCGCCGTCGGCGAGCGACAGCCAGGTGCGCGCGAACCCGTGATCCGGGCAATCCTCGGCGATCCGGACCAGCTCCGAGTACAGCAGCCGGGCACGTCGCCCGGCGCGGCCAGCCTGGCTGGCGAGGAACACCACCTCGGTCGCCAGCGCGCCGACCAGGCGACGCGATTCGCCGGTCTCGAGCGCCAGCAACAGGAACCGACCGTTGAAGTCGGCGCCGCGGATGTTGTCGACCATGGCGAGGCCATGTCCGACCGCCTTGAGCACGTCGAGCTTGCGCAGCGTCTCGACCGGGACCTGACTCTCGGAGCGCCGCTCGTGGCGGATGCCACGCAGCCGCAGGCGGGCACGGTTCCACAGCACCCGCGCGAGGGCCCGCCGAGGAGTCGCCGCCAGCGGTTCGCCGATGTCGGCCAGCGAGGTGCGCAGCGCGGCCATGCCTCGCTCGAGGTGCCCGGTGATGATCCACTGATCGGCTGCCTGCCGCTGGCAATCGAGCCGGACCGCCGGGTCGGCGCCGTCCGCGGCCGCGAGGAACTGGGTGGCGGCCTCGGGCCCCCGGCCCGCGTGCACGAGGGCGGTGGCCAGCTCGATCCGCAGGCCGCGCAGGGTCTCGGGGTCGTAGCTGCCCAGCTCGATCGCAACCGCGAAGAACTCAGCCGCCTGATCGAACGCCAGCGCCGTCATCGCCTGCCGAGCGGCCGACTGCGCGCGCGCGGCGGCAAGCGTGACCCGCCCGGCGGCCCGGGCATGACGGACCAGCTCGCGTGGATCGTGTTCGGCAGCGCCGCTTTGCTCGAGCGCCAGCGCCACGCGCTCGTGGAGGTGCCGGCGCTTCGCCTCGTCGAGGCGAGCCGCCACGTGCTCGCGAACCCGATCATGGAACGCGACGATGCGATCGGAGCGGCGGACTCCGTCGGTGCGAGCCAGGTGCGCAGCGCGCAGGACGGCGGTCGCGCTGATCTGCTCGGCGCTCGACTGCTCCGCCGCGATCGCCGCCACCTCCTGCGCGAGGGGTACACCCGACACGGACACCACGTCCAGGAGTCGCTGGGCGGCAGCCGGAAGCTCGGCGATGCGCGCGGTCAACATCTCGTCGAGGGTCGCGCCGGTCGAGGCCGCGCCATGCGCGGCGCTGGTGTGCCGGGCCAGCTCGTGCAGGAACAGCGGGTGTCCGCCGGCGTCGCTCGCGACCGCGTCGAGCGTCGCGGCGTCGCGGCCGGGCAGGAGCAGGACCGCGAGCGCGCGGGCCTCGTCGGGGCGGAGCTCCTGGAGCAGTACCCGCTCGGTGGGCGCCAGCTCCTCGAGTCGGGCGAGCAGGGCCTGACGGGGCGTGTCCTCGGCGGGGCGCATCGTCGCGATGATGAACACCGGCAGCTGGTCCTCGTGAGCGATCAACTCCTGGAGCAGCACCAGGCTGTCCGCATCGGTCCACTGCAGATCGTCGATGTACCAGACCAGCCGGCGCCGCTCGGTGATCCGCAGGAACAGCTCGCGCAGCGACGCGAACATCCGGATCCGCTGACGGTGTGGATCCGCCACCGTCGGGACCTCCCCGGCCGCGGCGACCGCCTCGACCCGCTTGAGCACCGGGAAGAGCCGCCCCAGGAGCCCGGGCCGTCGTGGCATCAGGGCCGCCGCTCGCGCCGACGGTAGCCGCGTCAGGTAGCGACTGAGCTCGACGGCGATACCGTCGAAGGCCTTGTAGGTCACGGCCTCACGCTCGTAACAGCGGCTGGTGAGGACCAGTGCGTCGGGGTCGTCCCGAACCAGCCGCCTGAGGAACTCCTCGGCCAGCTGACTCTTGCCGACGCCCGAGACCCCCTCGATCAGGCAGATGAGCGCGGCCTCGCGGCTGCGGTCATAACCGCTGCGGAGCCGCGCGAGCTGGTGGGCCCGGCCGACGAACGGCGAGCTCTCGCGCAGGTCGGCGCCAGTGGTCGGGGCCGCCGCGGCTGGGAGACCCGCCGCGATGCTCATGGCATCGAGGATCGAGCGCGCCGGTGGGCGGTCGCGCGGGTCTGGCTGCAACAACCCGGCGCAGAGCTCGTCCAGATCGGACGG
The DNA here is from genome assembly GCA_005779305.1 of Myxococcales bacterium. Lineage (GTDB taxonomy): Bacteria > Myxococcota_A > Polyangia > Haliangiales > Haliangiaceae > UBA2376. Next base: position 32,072 of record SXJR01000052.1, on the reverse strand, counting down.
CACGGAGTCGACCAGTTGCCGCGGCCGCGGCGCCGCGTCCCGTTGCTTGTTCAGCACGATCTCGTAGGCGGTCTGTCCGTCGTGTGGCAGCGCGCCGGTGAGCGCCTCGAAGAGCACCACGCCGACGCTGTACCAGTCGACCGCAGGCGTGACCTCGCCGGTGAGCGCCTGCTCGGGCGCCATGTACGCGACGGTGCCGACCATGCCGTCGACGGACTCTTGAGCCGTGGCCGCCCCGGCCACGAGACCGAAGTCGAGCAGGACCACGCGCCCGTCGTCCGCGACCAGGATATTCGATGGCTTGATGTCGCGATGGACCATGCCCGCGGCGTGCAGCGCCGAGACCCCACTGGCGAGCTGCCCGAGGGCGGCGCGCAGCCGTGCCTCGTCGTAGGTGGCGGCCACGTCGGCCCCTCGGGTCGGGCGGACGTGTTCGAGAAAGGTCACGCCGCGCACCAGCTCCATGGTGAAGAACGGCTCGGACCCGCTGTCGAAGAACTCGCCCAGGGCGACGATGTTGGGATGGGCGATGTCGTGGAGCGAACGAAACTCTTGCTTGAAGCGCGCCAGCCACTGCCCGGCGGCGTGACGCAGGGTCTTGAGCGCGACCAGCTCGCCCACGTCGCGATCGAACGCCTCGTACACGGCGCCCATGCCGCCCTCCCCGAGCTCGCGACGGATCTCGAACCGCGCCCCGGCGTCGAAGAGGTACTCGGTCGACACGAGGGAGGGAGTATCGCACGCCGCCCACCACCGGAGGCGCTGGAAGCGTCAGGGCTCCCGCTGACCCAGGTCGCCGGCGAGCAGGCGGTGGAAGAGGTTCTCGCCGGCCTCGCGGCGGACCGAGAGTCGGCCGGCCTGGTAGGCGCGCGAGCGCAGACCGCGCTGGACCGACTCGCAGATCGCGTGGTCCTCGTCCTGGATGCGCTGCCCGACGTCCATGCTCTGCTGGTTGAGCGCGCGGAGTTCTTCGCTCACGTCCGTGAAGTAGAAGTCGAAGATGACCTTCATGCGATCGATGCCCAGCGGCACCACCAGGTTGGTGTCGAGGTAACCCTCGTACGAGTTGACCATGAAGTTCGGGTAGACCCAGTAGTAGAGGGCCTGACCCTTGCGTACCGCGCTGATGGTCGGGTCGACCTTCGACGGAGCGATCGGGCTCGACTGCAGGCACACCCGCTCGAAGTTCTCGATCGTGTACTCCTTGAAGGCGAGGACCTGGTCGAGGCTCTCGTGCAGGAACGGGATGTGGTAGCCACCGTCGAGGTAGTTGTCGACGAAGACCTTCCAGTTGCAGGCAAGCTCGTACTCGCGCCGCTCGACGAAGTGCATGCCCTCGATCGCGCGCGGCCGCAGCTGCTCGACCATGGGCGCCAGGTGCGCCATCAGCGGCGGCGGATCGGCGGCGAGGTTGACGAACACGAACGGGTCCCAGGTCGCGACCTGGACCGGGACCAGCCCGTGCTGGCTGCGATCGAAGTGGCGGACGCCGTCGAACTCGGGCGTGGCCTTGAGCGTGCCATCGAGCGCGTAGGTCCAGCCGTGGTACGGACAGCGCAGCCGTTCGGCGCAGCCGGCGGGCTCGGTCAGGACCGCTGCGGCGTGATGGCGGCACACGTTGAAGAAGGCGCGCAGCACGCCGTCCTTGCCCCGGATCACCAGGATCGGCTCGCCGGCGACCTCCGCGGTGACGAACTCACCGGGCCGCGCCACCTGATCGGTGCGCGCGATCAGCTGCCAGCTGCGCGCGAAGACTCGGTCCTGCTCGAGCGCCGCGATCGCCGGATCGGTGTACCAGCTACCGGGCAGCGTGAACGCCTCGGCCAGCGGCAGCGACGCGTCGAACTGGGCCAGCCGATCGTCGGTGGAGCTCATCGCTACGGTTCTACACCGGAGGCCTGGCCGCGTCGTCGAGCTCGTGCACGGCCAAGGTTGCGCCCGTGGCGCCGAGGCCGAGCGCGACCAGGTTGACGCCGGGCACCAGCAAGAGGCCGGCGACGGCGGCACCCAGGCCGAAGGTGCGACCGCGGTGCCGGGCCAGGAAGGCCTGCTTGGCCTGATACGTCAGGTTGCGGCGAGCGAGCACCGCGTCGTAGCAGTCGTAGGCAGCGCCCCGCGCGGCCAGCCAGAAGCCGATCGCCATGGCGGCGATGGTGCCGACCACCGGGATGAACGAGAGCGCGAACAGCGCCACGGCGCCGAGCACGAACACCAGCAGCCGGCGCAGGCCGTGCAGGAGCCCGATCAGCGCGTCGCGTGCGAACCCGAGCAGCGAGAACCTCGGCGCCGGGACGCCGGTGAGCTGGGCCTCGACCGCGGCCGACAGCAGCTCGTTGAACGGCCCGGCGACCACGCCGGCCACGGTCGCGAACAGGAGGGCGGCGGCGAAGCCCAGCGCCGCCACCACCACCAGCCAGACCACGACGCCGGCCCAGCGTTCGATCGAAGCCGGCATCCAGCCGGTCACCCAGTCCACCAGCGGGCTGGCCAGCGCCAGCACGCCCGCGATCGCCGCGACCAGGAGCACCAGCGTCACCAGCGCCGGCGCGATCACCCACACCCACAGCCGCGGATGGGCGGAGAGGAAGCGATAGCCGCTGGCCAGGTCGCCGGCGCCGCGCGAGATGCCCTGCACGGTGCAACCGTAGCAGCACCGCATGCGTGTATACAGGGACCCAGAGGCAGTCATGTCCCTGACCGGTACGCTCGGAATCCTCGTGGGCGGCGGACCAGCGCCCGGGATCAACTCCGTCATCTCGGCGGCGACGATCGAGGCCCGCAACCGAGGTCTGCGCGTGCTCGGGATCCGCGAGGGCTTCCGCTGGTTGATGAAGGGCGACACCAGCCACGTCCGCGAGCTCGCCATCGACGACGTGTCCCGCATCCACCTCACCGGCGGTTCGATGCTCGGCACCGCCCGCGACAACCCGACCAAGGACGAGGCCGCGATGGCCACCGTGGTGGAGACGCTGACCACCCTCGGTGTCACCCACCTGGTCACGATCGGCGGTGACGACACCGCGCTGTCGTCGAGCCACGTCGACCGCCGCACCGGGCAGCGTATCCGCACCGCCCACGTCCCCAAGACGATCGACAACGATCTGCCCCTGCCCGACCACATCCCGACCTTCGGCTTCCAGACCGCGCGCCACGTCGGCGCCGAGGCGGTGCGCGCGCTGGCCGAGGACGCACGCTCGTCGCGCCGCTGGTACGTGGCCGTCGCCATGGGACGCCAGGCCGGCCACCTCGCGCTGGGCATCGGCAAGGCCGCCGGGGCGACGCTGACGCTCATCGCCGAGGAGTTCAGATCGCCGTCGGTGCCTTTCGGCGCGATCTGCGACATCGTCGAGGGCTCGATCATCAAGCGGCGGGCCGCCGGCCATCACCACGGCGTGGCCGTGCTCGCCGAGGGCCTGATCGGCAAGCTCGATCCCCAGGAGCTCGAGGAGCTCCAGGACGTCGAACGCGACGACCACGGCCACATCCGCATGGCCGAGGTCGATCTCGCGCGCAAGGTGAAGGTCGAGTTGCAGGGCCGGTTCCTGCGCCGCGGCATCAAGCTGACCATCACCAACAAGGACATCGGGTACGAGCTGCGCTGCGCCGACCCCATCGCCTTCGATGCCGCGTACTGCCGCGATCTCGGTTACCACGCGGTCCGCTTCCTCGCCGGCGGCGGCTCGGGCGCCATGGTGACGGTCCAGAGCGGCCGGCTGGTCCCCATGGCCTTCGACACCATGCGCACCGCCGAAGGCCGGACCCGGGTCCGCAACGTCGATCCCAGCTCGGAGAGCTACCTGGTGGCGCGCGAGTACATGGAGCGGCTCGACCCGGACGACTTCCGCGACCCGGCTTGGGTCGAGCGACTCGCCGAGGCCGGCGGGACCACCAGCGAGGCGCTTCGGACCCGGTTCGCCGGCCCGTTCGAGGAGGCCGTGCGATGACGACGCGACGCATCGGGATCGTGGTCGGCGGTGGCCCCGCGCCCGGCACCAACGCGGTGATCGCCGCCGCGGTGATCGAGGCGGTGAAGCTGGGCCGAGTCGCGGTCGGCTTCCACGACGGCTTCCAGTGGCTGGCGCAGCGCTACACCGACGAGCAACACGAGATGACGATCGACGAGGTGTCGCACGTTCACCTGGCCGGCGGCGTCATGCTCCGCACCTCCCGCACCGACGTCGGCAGCGACGCGGCGCTGTTGCGCAACACCGTCGACGCCCTGCGCAAGCTGGCGATCGACGGGCTGGTGGCCATCGGCGGCGACGACATGATGCGCAGCGCGCTGGCCATCGAGCGCGAGTCCAAGGGCCGCATCCGGGTGGTGATGGTGCCCAAGACCATCGACAACGATCTGGCGTTGCCCGATGACGTGACCACGCTCGGCTACGAGACCGCGCGCCACGTCGGCGTGGAGCTGGTCAAGAACCTCATGGAGGACGCCCGCACCACCGGCCGCTGGTACCTGGCGGTGACCATGGGCCGGCCGACCGGCCACCTGACCCTGGGCATCGGCAAGGCGGTGAGCGCGACCTGCACGATCATCCCCGAGGAGTTCGCGCCCGGCTCGGTCCGGCTGGCCGATATCGCCGACATCGTCGAGGGCTCGATCATGAAGCGGCGCGCGCTCGGCCGCGGGCACGGCGTGACCCTGCTCAGCGAGGCGTTGGTCGAGCGGTTCGATCCGGCCGAGGTCGAGGAGCTCCAGGACGTGGACCGCGACGCCCAGGGCAACATCCGGGTCACCGAGATCGACCTCGGACGTAAGGTGAGCAACGAGGTGATGCTGCGGCTGGAGCGGCGCGGCCTCAAGGTCAGCGTGGTCAACAAGACCATCGGCTACGAGCTGCGCTGCGCCACGCCCTTGCCCATGGAGGCCGAGTACGCCCGCGACCTCGGCTTCGCGGCGGTCCGCCACCTGGTCGCCGGCGGCGGCGGCACCGTGGTGACCACACAGGCCGGCGCGCCCCGCTTCGTGCCGCTGGCCGACTGCGTCGATCCCGAGACCGGCCGCGGCCGCCGCCGCGCGGTCGACGTGACCAGCGAGCACTACCAGGTCGCGCGCGCGTACATGGTGCGGAGGGAACCCTCCGACCTCGACGACGCTACGGGCCGGTGACCACGAACGTGTAGCTCCGCTGATCGGCCGGGATGGACTCGCCGGTCTGATCGACGATGCGGTCGCCGAGGACGAGGGTGCAGGTGCTGCCGGCGACGAGCGGGTAGTGGTTGCTGGGCGCGATCACCAGCGACGGGCCCACCGGGTCCGTGCCCTTGTCACCGTCGGCCTCGTAGGAGCTGAGGATGCCGATCCGCCCGCCGTCGCAGGTCAACTCGACCAGGCCCTCGAACAGCCGCATGCAGCCGGGGCCGGAGCAGACCGAGCCCGCGATCCCATCGCCGACGAACTCGTCGAGGTGGACGCGCAGCGACCAGCTGCGCATGTCCGGCGGGGGCGCGAAGCGGGGATCGAGCGTGGCCGGCTGGAGGTCGGCCTGCGCCGCGGGGCAGAGCTGGGCCGGGCCGGCCGCGTCGAGGGTGCCGTCGACGTAGCGGCAGAACAGCGGCCGGGCCACGGGATCGAGCACCGAGCTGGCCAGCACGGCGAGCACCTCGGGCGGACCGTCGGGCCGGTGCGGCGGCGGCGGCGGCGGCGGCGGGCCCTCGAAGAGCTGGCATCCCGACTGGTTTCCGACGTTGCAGCCGCCCTCGCTCGACGCGCAAAGGTTCCGATCCGGGCCCGTGCACCACGCCGAGTTGCTCGGCTCGCAGGACGTCTGCCAGCCGCCCCCGATCTGGAACCCCGACTGCCCGCACGCGTCCCGGCTCGGGTAACACCTGCCGCCGCCGCTGACGCAGTAGAACGCCGCCTCCGGCGCCGGCGCGGATCCTCCGCCGCGACCCGAAGAGCCTTGCGTCGCCATGCACGACAGCAGGCCGGCCAGCAAACCGGTGACCAGAACCACGACGGCGATCGATCGCATCGGCGAAAGGTAGCAGGGCCCCGGTTCGACCCGCGAGAGCGCCGCGCACGCTCGGGATCCGTCCGTCAGTACCGGAGCCAGCGGGCCAGCTCGCGCAGGCTCGGGCGCTTGCCGTACATGAGGATGCCGACCCGGTAGATGCGGGCGGCCAGCCTGGCCATGACGTAGGTCGAGCCGGCCAGGATCGCGATCGAGACCACCAGGCTCACCGTCGAGGCGCCGCCCAGCGACCAGCGCATGGGCATGAGGATCGCCGACGAGAACGGCAGCTGGGTCAGGAACTCGGCCACGCCGCCGCGGGGATCGTTGGCGACGAGCTGCACGCACAGCATGGGGATGATGAGGATCATCATCACCGGGGTCTGGGCCTGCTGGGCCTCCTGCTCGCTCGAGACCATGGCGCCGATGGCGGCGAAGATCGCGGCGTAGAAGAAGTAGCCGAGCAGGAAGTAGGTGAGGATCACGACCACGTCGATGGCGTGCATGGGCGGAACGCTCCAGCCGCCGGCGTCGACGCCGAACATGCCGAGCAGGGCGCCGCGCTGGTTGATCGTGACCACGCCCATCACCGCCCACACCGTGACCTGGATGAGGCCGACGCCGCCGACGCCGAGGATCTTGCCCAGCATCAGCGCCCGCGGCTTGGACGCGGCCACCATGATCTCGACCACGCGGTTGGTCTTCTCCTGGACCACGCTGCGCAGGACGTTGGCGGCGTAGAGCACGATCGACAGGTAGAGGACGAACATGACCACGTAGCCGACCAGGAACGTGGCCAGGCCCGAGCTACCCTCGTCCTCGCCGGTGGTGTGGCGGGTGGTGAAGTCGACCGGAGCCAGGAGCGCCTTGACCTTGTCCTCGGGCAGGTCGAGCGCTGCGCCGCGGGTGGACAGGACCACGCCGTAGATGACGCGGTTGAGCGAGCGCATGATGTGCTCGGCCGAGGCGTTGTCGCCCTTGTAGACGAACGAGCCCGCGGCCGGCGCCTCGGCCGGGACCACGAGGAAGCCGTCGATGCGGTCGTCGGCGATGCGGCGGCGCAGCTCCTTCTCGTCGGTGTCGGGCGGCACCAGCTCGGCGCGCCACTTCTCGGCGGTCAGCGCGAGCCGCAGCGGCTCGCCCAGGGTGCCGCTGTGATCGACGATCTGCACTCGTGCGGTCTGATCGCCGACGCGGCCCAGCACGACCGGGACCACGATGAGCGCGGTCATGAGCACCGGCCCGAGCAGGGTGACGATGATGAACCACGGCGTGCGCAGGCGCTCGAGCAGCTCGCGGCGTGCGATCACCAGCCAGTCGGGCAGCCCGGCCCGCTGGCGCGGCCTGATCACGCCGCCTCCCCGGCGCCGTCGCCGGGCTGGCGGGCGGCGATGGCGGCGGCGTCACGCCCCACCCGATCGACGAAGATCTGGTGCAGGGTCGGCGTCACCACCTCGAAGCGGCGCACGGCGACGGCGGCGCCGACCAGCGCGGCCAGCAGACGCTGGGCGTGGACTCCGGCGGCGAGGTCGAGCTCGAGATCGGCGTGATCGCCGGGCGCCGCCGCGCGCGAGGCCGCGCACAGCGCCGGGTCGGCGAGCACCGGCGCCGCGCGCTCGCGATCGGCGGGCGAACCGAAGGCCAGCGCGACCCGGCCCTCGGCGGCCGCGGCCCGCCGGATGTCGGCGAGCTTGCCGTCGAGCACCTTCCTGCCGCGCGCGATGATGAAGATGTGCTCGCAGATCTGCTCGGCCTGCTCCATCAGGTGGGTCGAGAACAGGACGGTGCGGCCGGCCGCCTTCTGCTCGCGGACCACGTCGCGCAGGACGTCGGCGTTGATCGGATCGAGGCCGCTCCAGGGCTCGTCGAGGATGATGAGCTCGGGCTCGTGGATCATCGCCGACGCGAACTGCACCTTCTGCTGCATGCCCTTGGACAGGTCCTGGACCTTGTTGCGGCGCCACTGCGACAGCCCCAGACGCTCGAGCCAGGCCTCGGCGCGGCGACGGGCGTCGCGCCCGGTCAGGCCGCGGAGCTCGCCCATGAACGCGATCATCTCGAGCACCCGCATCTTGGGATAGAGGCCGCGCTCCTCGGGCAAGAAGCCGACGTGGGGCGCGGCCTCGGCGCCCGGCTTGAGCCCGCCGAGGAGCTCGACGTGGCCGCGATCGGGCGCGATGATGTCGTTGATCATGCGCAGCGTGGTCGACTTGCCGGCGCCGTTGGGGCCGAGCACGCCGTAGATCACGCCCTCGGGGACCTCGAAGCTGACGTCGTCGACGGCGACGTGATTGCCGAAACGCTTGCTGATGCCCTCGACGCGGACGGCGAGCATCGCCGGCTCAGGCCGCCGCGCTCGCGCCGGCCGGCGCCGCGCCCAGCAACTCGAGCACCGCCATGCGGACGGCCACGCCCCAGCTCACCTGCTCCAGGATGACGGCGCGCGGGCCGTCAGCGACATCGGCGGCCAGCTCGACGCCGCGGGTGACCGGGCCCGGGTGCATGACGATGGCGTCGGGCTTGGCCAGCTCGACGGTGCGGGCGTTGAGGCCGAAGGTGCGCGCGTACTCGCGGGCCGACGGCACCCGCGGCGCCTCGCCGGCGGTGCGCTCGGTCTGGGTGCGCAGCATCATGACCACGTCGGCGCCATCGAGCGCTTCCTCGAGGCGATGCACGCAGCGCACCCGGGCCCGGCTGGCCTCGCCGTCGAGCTCCTCGATGCCGCGCGGCATGAGGGTGCGGGGCGCGCACAGCCGCAGGCTGGCGCCCAGCCGGGTCAGGAGCAGGACGTTGGACCGCGCCACCCGCGAGTGGGCCAGGTCGCCGACGATGGCAATCTCGAGCCCATCGATCTGGCCCTTGTGGCGGCGGATGGTGTTGGCGTCGAGGAGGGCCTGGGTGGGATGCTCGTGCTGGCCGTCGCCGGCGTTGACCACGGCGCAGCGCAGGTGACGGGCCAGCACGTGGGGCGCCCCGCCCTTGTCGTGGCGTACCACCACCACGTCCGGCGCCATGGCGTCGAGGTTGCGCGCGGTGTCGAGCAGGGTCTCGCCCTTGGTGGTCGAGCTCGTCGACGGCGAGATGTTGACCGCGTCGGCGCCGAGGCGCTTGGCAGCCAGCTCGAACGAGGTCCGGGTGCGGGTCGCGGCCTCGACGCACAGGTGGCTGACCGTGCGACCGCGCCGGGTCGCCAGCTTCTTGACCGGCTCCTGGCCCAGGGCCAGGTGGCGGTCGGCGAGGTCGAGGAGCTGGACGATATCGTCGGGGGCAAGCTCGGCGATGCCTAGCAGGTGGCGGTGAGGGAAGGTCCGGGGGCCGGCCACGGACCTCGGATAACGCGCCGGGTCCGGGCGGTCAAGCGCTGGCGCGTCTGGACAATGTTATCGTCGGGATCGCGGATGGCCACGCAGGACCGCTCCGGCACTGTCATCGACGGCCGATACCAGCTCGAAAAGCTGATCGGCCGCGGTGCCATGGCCGACGTCTATCGCGCCCACGACGCCCACGAGCGCACCGCGGTCGCCGTCAAGATCCTGCGCGGCCAGCAGGCCCGCGATCAGGAGGCCGTGGCCCGCTTCCAGCGCGAGGCCGAGGTCCAGGGCCAGATCCGCCACCGCAACGTGGCCGCGATCTACGGCGGCGGCGCCACGGACACCGCCGAGCCCTACATCGTCGTCGAGCTCCTGCGCGGCCACTCGCTGCGCGCGCTGCTCAAGCAGCAAGGCGCGGTCCACCCGTCACGCGCGCTCAGCTACACCTGGCAGGCGCTGCAGGGCCTGCACGCCGTGCACGAGCGCGGCATCCTCCACCGCGATCTCAAGCCTGCCAACCTGATGCTCGAGCCATCGCCGGGCGTGGTCGAGCGGGTGGTGCTGATCGACTTCGGCTTCGCCGCGTTCGAGGGCGGCGCCAAGCTCACCCAGCGCGGCCACGTCGTCGGCAGCCTGACCTACCTGGCGCCCGAGCGCCTGCGCGGCAAACCCGCCGATCCCCGCAGCGACCTCTACGCCATGGGGGTGAGTCTCTACGAGCTGCTCGCCGGCCGCCCACCGTTCGCCGGCGCCGACGACTTCGAGCTGATCAGCGCCCACCTCCACGACGATCCGCCGCCGCTGTCGGTGGCCGCCGCCGTCGAGCTGCCGACCGAGGTCATCGAGGTGGTCGAGCGCGCCCTCGCCAAGGAGCCCGACCACCGCCACACGGACGCGGGTGTCATGGCCGCGGCCATCGAGCAGGCCTCGCAGCACGTGAAGGCGAGCTAACCCATTTCGACGCCGCACGCGACGCGCGCCGTACCTCGGGTGCCCGGCGACGCGCGCGCGACCGCGGCCGCGCTGGCCGCGGGTCGCCCGGTGGTGTTGACCGGGCTGGCGCGGACCTGGCCTGCCATCGGGCGGTGGACCCCGGACTGGTTCGCCCGCACCATGGGCGACGTCGAGGTGTCGCTGCACGCGTTCACCCACCGCGGCGCGGTGCGCTCCACCCTCGCCGCCTTCGCCGCCGAGATCGACCAGGGTGATCGCTACCTGGCGTGGGACGGCGGCGTGCTCGCGGCCAACCCCGCCCTCGCCGACGACGTCGATCTGCGCGGGCTGTTCCCGTGGTGGCTCGGCTTCGTGCACACCGCGCTGTGGATGGGCGGCCGGCGCGCGTTCACGCCGCTCCACTTCGACGACGGGCCGCCCAACCTGCACGCGGTGGTGAGCGGCAAGAAGCGCTTCCGCTTCTTCGCGCCCGAGGACTCCGACCGGCTCTATCCCGCCGACGTCTACGAGTGGAGCACGACCTTCAGCACCGTCGACCTGCGCGCGCCCGATCTCGAGCGCCATCCACGTCTGCCCGGCGCCGTCGCCCACGACGCCGTGCTCGAGCCCGGTGACGTCGTGTTCGTCCCGCCCCGCTGGTGGCACGCGGTGTGGTGCCTCGAACCGGCGGTGTCGATCAACGGCTGGTGGATGGGCCCGCGCGCGCTGGTCGGCGCCCGTCGCGTGCGCGAGGCCGCGCGCTTCGTCGCCCACCGCGCCGGCCTGTACCGGCGTGGCCGCTGCACCTGCTGCGGCCACGGTGATCTCCGCCAGCACCTGGGGTGGCCGGCCGAGACCGACACGCGAGGCGACGCATGAGGCTCGCGCGTCGTGCCGCGCCGGCGCTCGAGGTCGCGCTCGCCAGCTCGATCGCGGACCACGGCCCGGTCTGGGACCAGGTGGTGCCGCCGGCCCAGGTGCTGAACCGCGCCGCCTACCTGGGCGTGCTCGAGCGCAGCCTGGCGACCTCGGGCGTGCGCAGCCTGTACGCGCTGGTCTGGCGCGGCGGCACGCCGATGGCCGCGTGCACCTTCCACGTCCTGCGCGTCGAGCGTCTCGGTCTGACCCTGCTCGTCGCCGGCAACCTGGTCACGACCGGCGCGCCGGCGCTGGTCGCCGCGGACGGCATCGGCGACGAGCTCGCCGCCGCCGCGCTGGTGTCCGCGTGCGAGGCCGCGCAGTCCCACGAGCGTCGCCACCTCGGCGCCCTGGTGCTGAAGGACGTGCCCGACGGCGTCTGCGCTCGGACCCTTACCCGGGCCGGATTCCGACCGCTGGCGGTGGAGCCCTCGATGCGGCTCGACCTGCGGCCGTCGTGGCAGCGCCTCGACGACTACGCCCGCGATCTGCGCAGCAAGTACCGGCGGCGCCTGCGGGGTATGCGGCAGTCCGCGGCCCACCTCGAGCGCCGTCCGCTCGACGCGGCGGCCGCCCGCCGGCATCGCGGGACGATCGATCGCCTGTACGCCGCGGTGCACGGCCGAGCTCGCCACGCCGGGCCCCGGCTCGGCGGCGATCACTTCGTCGCGCTGGCGGCGGTGATGGCCGCGCCGGCCTACGAGCTGATCGGCTACTTCGAGGACGGCGCGCTGATCGGGTGGAACAGCCGCTACCGCGTCGGCGACGATCTGGCCTCGAGCTTCTTCGGCTTCGACCGCACACGCGCCGACGGCCTCGCGCTGTTCCGCAACCTGATGGTCGACGATCTCGAGCACGCGCTCGCCACCGGCGCCCGCAGCGTCCACTTCGGCCGCACCACCCACGCCATCAAGAGCGAGCTCGGCGCGGTACCCGAGCACCTCGCCTGTTACGTGCGCCCGCTCTCGCCCCTGGCCCACCCGCTGTGCTGGGTGGTGCGGACCCTGGCGCGCGCGCCGCAGTGGACCGCGCGCCAGCCCTTCACGGCGCCGCGGTGATCGACGCCGCGCTCGTCGACGCCGCGGCCTGGTGTCGGGACGCCGGCGCCCTCGGCGTGTTCGGCTTCGCCGCGCTCTACTGCGCGTCGACCGCGCTGGTCATCCCGGCGGCGATCCTGACCGTGGCCGCGGGATGGATCTGGGGCCTCCTGTGGGGCACCGTGCTGGTCCAGGGCGTGAGCCTGGTCGCCGACTGGGTGCCGTTCGCCCTGGCTCGCCGTCACGGCAGCACGCGCGCACGCGCCGCGCTCGAGCGCCGCGCCATCGACCTCGACGTCCTCGACGCGCTGGTGCGTCGACGCGGCTTCGTCATGGTTGCGCTCCTGCGCCTGTCGCCGATCGTGCCGTTCAACGTCATGAACTACCTGCTCGGGCTCACCGGCGTCTCGACGCGCACCTACCTGCTCGCGTCGCTGGTCGGTAGCACACCCGCCTGCCTGTTCTTCGTCTGGATGGGCACGCTGGTGGCCGATCGCGATCAACTCGCCGGCGCGGCGACCACCGGCGGCGCTCCGGCCTGGGCGCTGTGGTCGGCGGCCGCGCTGACCGTGGTGGCCGCGGTCGGGTTGTGGCTGCTCGCCCGCCGCGCGATGCGGCGGGCCTTGCGCGGCCCCGGGCGCTACGGAGGAGCGGACGTGGTGGCGCGCTTCAGGTCGCCGTGAATCCACTCGACCAGACGAAGCAGCTCCCGCCATTCCAGGGTCCGGGGAAGCTGGTTCTGCAGGCTCCTGCGGCGCTCCTCGTCGTATTGCTGCTCGACGGGAGCGTCGAGGTAGTTGGAGGGGACCGGGACCGACGGACAAAGCAGCGTCCTTCCTGACTGGAGATCGTCCCAGTCGCACACCCACTGCCACTCGTGCCACTCCCGCAGGGCGTGGTTGTTGTACCCCTTGGGTCGTGGCCAGCGCTCAGCCTCGGGGTCGGGCCAGCGGAGCGCAGCGCCACCCTGGACGATGTACTTGAGGGCGCCGTCCTTGGTCGGTCTTTCGATGTCGAAGAGGTTCTTGCTCTGCGCTGTTAGCCAACCTGGTCGGGGCAATGTGCTCATCGGACCGCGTACCGACTTGTTGACGCACTCCCAGAATCGCCTGGAACCAACCTCTGATGTTCCTCCCTTGGTGAAGCACAGCGCCCATGCGAGGCGCCCGGCTCTGGACAGCCGATCAGGCGGATAGACACCGACCTTCCGATCGAATCGACCCTCTCGGATGGCCGCATCGTCGAGTGTCCCGATCAGGTTGGTCGCCAGGACAAATGCGAGACGCTGCTTCTTCGCGCGCGTATGCAGCGTCTTGAGCTTGGGGAGCATGCCCGGTGTGAGGAACTCGAACACGCCGTCCGGAACTCCCACATCGATGTCACGCTCCCGCACGATCGAGTCGAATTCGTCGAACAGGATCACCGATTCCGTCAGCATCGAGAGCGCACGGAAGACGACCCGGGCCCTCCGTTCGACGCTATCGGCGCCACCGACGAGGATGTCACTCGGGGTGATCTCGAAGAGGGTGCACTTCGTCGAGTGCGCCAGCGCTTCGACCAGCGTGGACTTCCCGGTCCCCGGCGGTCCGTGGAGGATCAGCGACCAGTTGCCCTTGCTCCCGAGTCCCTCGACGTGCTGACGCATGTCCTGGAGCACCATCGCGACCGATTGGCCGGCCTCGGGAAGGTATCCGTACGCCGATAGGCCGTAGTCCGCGTAGAAGAGCTGGTCGAGGCTCAGCTCGATATCACGTGCGCGCTTCGTCGAGAAATGCCGCGCAATCCGGTCGTTGATGGTCTTGTCGAGCATCCGGACGATCCGATGGAGCGCTAGGGCCGCGAGTGCCGTCGTCCACCAGGCGCCCTTGTTCGAGTCGACCGCGTCCTCGTGCTTCCAGCGCGACTCCTTCTGCTCCTTCGTCGGTTTCACGTGAGTGTCGCGAAACAGCCGGAGCATCCGGCGCACGAAGTCCGGGGCGACGGAGGTGTCGACCTCGGAGAGGAGATCGGCGAGCATCCTGAGCGCTTCCGCCATGGCGACGTGCAGCTTGTAGCCCTTCTCGCGCACCTGGATCGGCTGTCCCACCGGAAAGCGACCGCGTTCGCTGAGGAGTCGAGCCAGCAGATCGGTGGCACGACGCAGCCGGGCGTCATCCCACTCCTTGGTGATTGCGCCGTGCGCGGCGGCGGCAAACGTGAGTTCGAACGCGTCGACACGGCCGTTGGGATCCGCCTCGGCCGCGAGCTGCTCGTCGATCGCGGCGCGCAACCAGCGAGTCGTCGGCGCCAGGAACCGACGGAGGTGGCCAGCCATTGCCTCGCAGGCCTCCTTGGCGATCTTCCAGTCGTCGGGGTCGCGCGATGCCCCCCGGATGAGAGACAGTGGCTTGCTGCTCGCGCGCATGTCCTCGAGCATCTGGGCAGCCTGGGAATGCGCAAAGTCGGCCGCACTCGCATCGAGCGCGCTCTTGGCCTTCTTCTTCGAAGGCCGAGGCAACGTCCGTGCCGCCGACAGGACCGACGTGATCGCGGCTCGATGTGTGATCGCGTCGGACCGCACTGCGCTCCGAGCGCGCGTCGGAATATCCCTGGCAGCGATTCGCGTCGGCAAGAAGACGCCTGGCATGAGCCGCTGGCACGAGATCTCGAGGGCGCGATCACGGCGATCGAGCTCCTGCTTGGCCCAGTCGGCCCCCCATTCGTGATCGAAGGGAGGCGATTCGAGAACCGACACGGCTCGCTCGTGGGTGCGCACCTCACCGAACAGGCGAGCACTCTGGTCGAGGCCCCGGGCGAAGGTCAGGATCGCCCGCGTGCACTCGCTGGTGACGAACGCGGAAAGGGGTGCGTCCCCCCCAGCGGAACCCGCACCGGGCGTCCACCATGGCCCGCCAGCGCGGCGAAGCTCGAAGCACACGCGATACAGGTACGTCCACAGCGCCTCTCCGGTCGTGTGCGAAGGGGTCACCAGGAGTGCCCAGAGGCCTCTGGCCGCCCGCATGACAGGAACCAGGTCGTCGGCGCCAGACGGGATGGAGAACAGACTCTCGAGCGTCACCTTGGCAACGCCGCGCGTGTCGTGATCAAGCCAGCGCGTACGGCTGTTGGGCGGTTTCTGGGGCTTGAGGTCCAGCTTCCCCGCCAGGTACTCGACGCGGAGGCACAGTGCCCGCTCGATCCGGTCGCCGGGTTCATCCTCTGGGTAGTCGACCTTCAGCACGCCCTTGATGGCGTCTTCGCGCAATCCGATGGCTTCCGCTCGCAACTCGTCGAGCTCGGCCAAGACCTCGATCTCGTCCAACAGATCGGCCATGCGTGTTCCCCCCCCGGAGCGACGCTACGGGGACCAACACACCGCGATCAATCACACCGGAGGTGTGAAGGCCTGCCTACGGCGCTTCGAAGACCAACGCCGCGTCGCTGGCGACGACGTACTCGCGGCCGCGGACGCGGTCGCGGACCTGGATGTAGAGCCAGCCGTCGCTGCGGAAGTGCGGGTAGAGCGCGTACTGGCCCGGGCCCATGTTGGTGACCCGGCGGGTCTCGCCCGAGACCAGATCGAGCACGTAGGAGTTGGCGGCGCCCTGGGCGCGCAACGCGACGAACGCGGCGTCGCTGGCGCTGGCGTAGCCGAGCTCCTGCCAGTCGTTGGGGCCGACGTAATGATGATAGGTCAGCCAGCGCTCGTCGTAGCTGAAGCCGGGCTTGCCGCCGCGCACGCAGTAACGCGCCACCACCGGCACGGTGATGTTGTAGCTACCACCGTTGGGCACGGCGTTGACCGCGCGCACCACGAAGCCGTTGCCACCCTGGGTGCCGGTGCGGCTGATGACCAGCTTCGCCGACGGTGACATCTCCATGTCGCCCTCGTACGGGGTGGCGACCGGGACCTGCGGCTTGGCCACGTAGTCGGTGCCGTTGTGGATCATCGGCGTGAAGGTGTTCTGGGCGCCGCCCGAGAAGCTGGTCCCTGGATCGTTGCCGGTGACGTTGTGACCGCCGTTGTCGCTGGTGAACTGGCCGTGAACCGTGAAGTAGTCGCCGCCGGCCACGGCGCCGAGGTGCTGGTAGAGGCCGACCTGTCCCAGGGTGGTGCACTCGGGCTCGTTGAACGAGATCGACGTCGGCGAGCCGGTGAGCAGGCTCTGCTTGCAGAACTGGGCGCCGCCGCCCTGGATGATGAACCCCGAGTTGTCGGGGAAGAAGCCGGGATCGTAGAGGGCGTCAGCCGGGATCTCGCGATCTTGCTGGAGGTCGATCACGGTCGAGTTCATCACCGAGCCACCGCCGTGAGAGACGAAGCGGCCGTCGGCCGAGCTGCGGGTCCAGAAGCTCGACGAATAGTTGATCTCGCGCAGGATGCGGATGGTCTGGCCCGGCTGGGCCGCGGTCCAGCCCTGCGACCAGGTGTTGGCCGTCGACGACGGATACGTCGACAGGCAGTCGCGGATGGTCGCCGCGCCCTGGCAGCCGAAGTTGAGGATGCCGTTGGTGCGGTTGATCGCGCGCCAGCCGCCGGTCTCCATGGCGGTGACGTGGGTCGGGATCGCCGACGTGATCATGGTGGTGCACGGCGGCGGCACCGGATCGCTGGGGATGACGTCGATGATGTTGGGCAGGTCGCGCGCGAACCACTCGGCGACGATGTCGAACTGGGGCTGGGTGAACGGCGGGCGGCCGCCGCGCGGCATCCACACCCGATCGGTCCACTCGTCGAACGGATCCTGCCAGGCGTCGCCGTAGGCGAGGCGGAAGACGTATTCGAACCAGGGCAGCCCGGCGGCGGTGGCGTAAATGCCGATCGTGTCGGGGTGCCAGCGCGAGTCGAGCGAGCTGCGCAGGCAGGTCACGATGGTCATCGCCGCGGCCGGCGTGGTGGGCGCGAGATCGGTGAGGCAGGTGCCTTCGCCGGCCTCGGTCATGACGTCCCAGTCCAGCAAGCGCGTGCGGGTGAGGCCGTGGCACGCGTCGCACATCTTGCCGCCGCCCTCGCCGAGCAGCGCCGCGGCCTGCTGGGCCAGCTCCAGATCGGGCAGCGCCACCGGGTTGCGGAACACCGGCGGGATGGCGGCGTCGATGGGCGCGTCGACCGACGCGTCGGCCGGGGCATCGTCGCCGCTGTTGCCGTCGTCACCACCGCACGCACCCCACATCAGGACCGAGAACACGACCAGACAGCGCGTGTGGGTCATCGGTGCCGAGCATCGCCCGCCTGCGGGCCATGTCAATTTCGAATTTCCGTCGGGGCTGATGTAGGTTTGGTGACGATGAGCACGCCAGCCGGCAGACGAGGCTGGTTCTATCGGCGGGTGGGCTTGACGGCCGCGTTGTGCGCGTGCGCGGCCGGGGCCTGCGAGCGCGAGCCGGCGCGGCGGGCCTCGGCTCCGCCGTCGACCGTGCGCGCCGACACCACCGCGCCTGATTCCTCCGCCAAGGCGACCTCCCCGACTCGCGCCGACGCTGGGCGCGAATGGCGGCGCGTGCCGTCGGCGACCCACACCGCGCCCGTAGGGGTGTAGGCGCCATCGGCGTCGCGGCCGCCCCACACCACCAGGGCGTCGCCCGCCCACACGCCGGCGTGATCGCGGCGCGCGGCCGGCGCTCCGTCATCGGGCAGCGGACACCAGCGGTCGATGGCGGGCAGGTAGCGCGCGCCCGTGGCCACCGGTGTCTCGTCGCGCTGGCCGCCCCACACCAGCATCGCCCGCCCGCTCCACACCACCACACCGTCCTCGCGCGGCGTCGGCGCGCCGTCCATGGTCAGCGCTGACCAGGTGTCGGTCGCCGGATCGTAGCGTCCACCGCTGGCGAGCTGGCGGCGCTCGCCCGCCTTGCCTTCACGCACCACTCCACCCCACACGATCATCTCGCGGCCGGTCCAGATCGCAGCGTGATCCTCGCGCAGCGGCGGTGCGCCCACCGACGAGATCGGCCGCCACCGATCGGTCGCCGGGTCGTAGCGGGCGCCGTCGAGCGCGTAGTTGCGGGCACGGTCATCGCCGTTCCAGCCACCCCACACGATCATCTCGCGGCCGGTCCAGATCGCAGCGTGATCCTCGCGTGCCGCCGGCGCGCCCATCGCCGCCATCGGCGTCCAGCGATCACGCTCCGGGTCGTACCGGGCGCCGTCGCCGGCGTGACCGCGCTCGTCGCGGCCTCCCCACACGATCACCTCGCGACCGGTCCACACCGCGCGCGGATCGTCGCGAGGTGTCAGCGTGGCCGGCGCCAGACCGCGCCATCGGTTCAGCTCGGGATCGTAGCGACCACCGTCGGCGAGCTTGAAGTCGTCTTCGTTGTACGAGTTGCCGCCCCACACGATCATCTCGCGACCGGTCCATACCGCGGCGTGATCGTCGCGGGGGCCCGGCGAGGTCCGCAGCTGGGTGGCGACCCAGGTGTCGGTCGCGGGATCGTAGCGGGCGCCGTCTTGTTTCGGGCTGCTCACGCCCTCGGTGCCGCCCCACATCACCATCTCGCGGCCGGTCCACACCGCGGTGTGATCGACACGGCCGGGCAGAGGGAGCGGCGCCACCTCCTCCCAGTGCCCGACGCTGGCGCACGGATCGGGCGCGGGGACGGGCGCCGTGGCGATCGGCGGTGCCGCCGGCGCCGCCACCGGGCCCGCGCCGCCACCACAACCGATGGCCCCGAGCAATCCTACGGCGAGCTGGGTTCGCAGGTGCGTCACGAGCGAAACCCTGCCATCGCGATCTCGCGATCGCACGTCACGGCCGAGTAAGACGCTCGGCCCCCGGGGATGAAGCGCCGCGGCCGCCGCGTCCTGTCCGCATGCGCGCAACGCTCCTGGCCGCGGTGTGGGGTTCGTGCTGGACGATCTCGCAGTTCTCGTGCAGCCGGCCGGGTCCACTGGTCGTCGACCCGACCGATGACGGCACCATGGTCGGCAACCGTCCGGAGCCTGGCGCGGACCACGAACCCCTCGGCTGGGCCGGTTGTCGCGCCGCACTCGCCACAGCAGCATCGGAGTTCCGGCGGGACGCGCCGACGATCTACCCACCCTATGCGGATCTGATGTGGAACGACGAGTCGATCGGCGAGACGGGCGCGAGTGAGCGCGACGAGCTCGTCGGGTTCGCCAGCCAGCGCGTCGATCCGGGCCGAAGCTGGAGCTTCGCCGCGATGGCGGCGGATGACTCCTACGCGTTCGAAGTCGAGGGCATGGTCCCGAAACCAACGCCGGAGGCGTGGACCGCGCACCCCGACTTCGACTTCGCGATCGCCCGCCGGATGGGCGGCGTCACCCTGCTCATCGTGGTCACGACCGAGCGCTCGGCGGTCCCGGTCGCCGAGCATCCGCTGGTCCAGGCCTTCGCCGCCCGGTTCCGGACCGCGCTCGAACGGTGCGCCTCCTGACGGCAATCGCCGGACGGCGCGGCGACCCAGAGACCCGGAGACCAGACCCGGAGACCAGACCCGGAGACCAGAGACCCGGAGGGCCGGTGGAGACCTCGGGCTCGCCGGCCGTCGGCGCCGCGAGCGCGGGGTCCCTCGGCCGCACGGCCGCCCGAGGCCGGCGCGTACGAGGTACCACCGGCCTGGCGCAGCCTTTCACGGAATCCCACGAGCAACCCGCCACTCGATGCGGTGTCGTAGCCCGCGGATTCTCAGCTCTTCGCCGCGCCCTCGCGGTCGACGGCGACGCCCATGACCGAGTAGCCCTTGTCGACATACACGGTGGTGCCGGTGATGCCGGCGCCCAGCGGTGAGCACAGGAACGCGGCGGTGGCGCCGACGTCGGCGGCGGTGATGGGCTCGGTCAGGGGCGCGTTGCGCGAGGTGTAGTCGATCATCTGATCGATGAAGCCGATGGCGCTGGCCGCGCGCGACGCGTAGGCGCCGGCCGAGATGGTGTTGACGCGGTGGCCGTAGGCGCGCCCGGCCTCGTAGGCGAGGGTGCGGGTGTCGCTCTCGAGGGCGGCCTTGGCCGACGACATTCCGCCGCCGTAGCCGGGGACCACGCGCTCCGAGGCCATGTACGTGAGCGACACGAACGCGCCGCCGCGCCTCATGATGGGCGAGAAGGCCGCGACCATCGAGGTCAACGAGTAGGCCGAGGCCGAGACCGCGGCCAGGTAGCCCTTGCGGCTGGTCTCGAGCAGCGGCTTCTTCACCTCGGGGCCGTTGGCGAGGCTGTGGACCACGATGTCGAGACAGCCGTCGCCGAAGTCCTGCTTCATCTGGGCGGCCACGCCCTGGATCGTGAAGTCGCCGCACTCGCGGTAGCGGCGCGACTCGCGCAGCTCGGTGGGGACCTCGTCGAGGCGATCGTACTCGGCGTCGAGCGGGTAGACCTTCTCGAAGGCGAGCTTGGAGCCGTCGGACATGACCAGCGAGGCGTCGAACTTGCCGCGCGCCAGCATGGTCTGGAAGATGCCCAGCGCCGGCGGCCAGGTGCCGAGACAGATGGTGGCGCCGGCCTCGGCCAGCGCCTTGGCGATCGCGAACCCGAAGCCACCATCGTCGGCAACGCCGGCGACGAGCGCGCGCTTGCCGCGCAGATCGATGTGGAGCATGGCCGGGTCATCGCCCGCGGCCCGCGCCGGGTCAAGCGCTCAGGGTGCGCGCACCGTCAGGGGTGCACCACCACCAGGATCCGGCGCGATGATCCGCCGGCGAGACTCACGCCGATATCGACGTACTCGCCGGGGAAGGCCTGGGCCCAGCGGTCGGCGAGCGCGATTGCGTCTGCGGCGACGCCGTCGATCTCCACCACGCGCTCCCCCGGGTGCAGGCCGAGCAACGGGATGGGATCGGCCCCGGCGATGGCGCGGGAGACGTCGACCACGGCGGCCTTGGCGGGCGCCGCCGCGAGCGCCACCGGCGTGGCCTCCGCGCGCTCCAAGGTCGGCCGCTCCGCGACCAGGAGCGCGATCGCACCGAGCAGCCCGACCACCAGCGTCCGGTACACCATCATGGGCACCGCTACATCAAGCGCAGTGCCAGCGCCGTCCCCGCACGTCGGCGCCTACTTGGGACCGCGACACAGCGCACGCCGTGCCAGCCCTGCCCGCTCGACGACCAACCCCGTGCCAGGCTGGCAAACTGACCGGGCCCCGGTCGGGCCCGTTCAATCCTTCATCTGCTCGGCGAGATACGCGGTGTCGCCGAGCTGGCCCATCAGGCCGAGCTGGGTCTCGAGCCAGTCGGTGTGCTCTTCCTCGCCGACCAGGATCTTGGTCAGGAGGTCCTCGGTGCCGTTGTCGCCGAGCTCGCGGCACCTGGCGATCCACCCGTTGAGGTTCTTGATCGCCGCGTACTCGAGCTGCACGTCGGACTCGAACTGCTCCTTCACGTTCTCGCCCACGCGCAGCTTGTTGAGCCGCTGCAGGTTGGGGATGCCTTCCAGGAACAGGATGCGCGAGATGACCTGATCGGCGTGTTTCATCTCGTCGATCGACTCGGCGCGTACCTTGGAAGCCAGCCGATCGTAGCCCCAGTTGGCCAGCATCTTGGCGTGGATGAAGTACTGGTTGATCGCGGTGAGCTCGTTGGTGAGGAGCTCGTTCAGGAGGTCGATGACCTCGGCGTGACCCTTCATCGAATGCGCGCCTCTCGGTCGTGCCGAGACCGCGTGCGCCGAAGGAGAATCAGGCGGCGTCGCGTGGCTCGGTCAGGTTGCGCGACCTTACCGAGACGAGCGTCTGCGGGCAATCACCCGCGGCCGCGCGATCGCAGCCGCGACCGGCCCGCTCGAGGCGATCCTCGATCTCCGGGATGCAGGCGCCACAACCGGTGCCTGCGCCGCACTGCTTGCCCACGTCCTGCACCGAGTCCGCACCATCGGCGATGGCGGCGTCGAGGTCGCGGTCGCGGACGGCATGGCAGAGGCAGACGATCACGGCTTGGGCTCGAACTTGAAAATGCCTTTCAACGACAGTTCCGTCAAGGTCGATCGACACGCCCGATCGCAACCTGTTGGAATTGCGTGTGTTCTGTCCGAAAGGCTCCGATCCAGTATACGGAACTGAAAACCGGATTCTTCCCTGCCCGGTGCACGCGCCGAACCCCTCGGATCTCCCGAGAGATCAGCCGGGAGTGCAGGTCGTGCCCCAGCGCGTACAGGACCCACCCGACCACGCCTCGCAGGTGTGATGGAGGCCGTCGGCGGGGTTGAACGCGCAAGTCGACGCCGGCGTGCAGGCCGCGCCCACAGGGGCCGCGCAGGCGCCCTCGACCATGTGCTCGCAGCGCCGGTAGCCCTTGCTGGCGGCGTCGAACACGCAGCCGTCGCCGGGCGCGCAGCGCGCGCCGAAGTGGAAGCAGGCGCCGGCGCCGCCGGAGAGACACGTGAAGTACGCACCGGCGGCGGCGTGGAACGAGCAACCCGGCGTCGGGCACGTCGTGCCGGTGAGCGCCACGCCAGGGCCACGGGCGGGAGAGGCCGAGCCGCTGCCGCTGCCGCTCCCGCCGCCCCCGCCATGGCCCTTGCCACCCTTGCCACTCCTGGCGCCCGCCAGCGTGCTGTCGCCGCGCTTGTCGCCGCCGCTGCACGCCGCCATCGCCAGGAGCGCGAGGCAGAGGATCGCAGCGCGAGGAACCATCCCGTCGAAGCTACCGCGGCCGGGGCGCGCGTGCCACGTTCGCCTCATGTTCTCCACGCGCCCGCCGCCGTTCGCGCTGCCGGCACCGTGCGAGGCCGCGCTCCGCGCCGCGTACGCTCGCCCGCCGCGCACCTATCACACCGCTGAACACGTCGCCGAGGTGATCGGCGAGTACGAATGGGTCGCCGACACCGCCGGCTGGGATCATCCGCGCGACGTCTACTGGGCGATCCTCTGCCACGACGCGATCTACGAGGCCGGCCGCCCCGACAACGAGGCGAGGAGCGCGGTGCTGGCCCGGCGGCTCGCCGGCGCGTGGCTGCGAAGCGCCGGGCTCGACCTCGATCGCGTCGAGGCGTTGATCGTGCTCACCGCCCGCCACGGCGCGCTCGACGCCGCCGCGCTCGGCCGCGACGCCGCCCACTTCGTCGATTGCGACATGGCCATCCTCGGCGCGCCACCGGCGCGCTTCGACGCCTACGACGCCGCCATCGCGATCGAATACGCGGCGGTGCCGCGCGACGCCTACCGCGCCGGTCGCCGTCGTTTCCTGGCGTCGCTCCTGACCGCGCCCCGCATCTTCCATTCGGATCTGTTCCACCAGCGTCTCGATGCCGCGGCGCGTGAGAACCTGGCCCGCGCCGTCGATCGCCTCGGCGCGTAGGCCGCCTGACTGGCCCGCCGCGTAAGCTGCGCGCGCGGCCGCCGTTACGGTGGCATGAGCCACCTGCGCCCGCTCGGCCTCGCCGCCCTCGTCGCCTCCTCGCTCGCTGCCTGCATGGGCATGGCGTCCAAGCGGGCGTCGCCGCTGGCGTACGCGCCCCCGCCTTCGGCGGGAGCGATGGACGGAGAGTCGCTCGGCGTCGAGGAGTACGAACACCGCGCCGACAACCCGCTGCTGGCGGTGGCCCAGGCGCCGCTGTCGACGTTCTCGATCGACGTCGACACCGCGTCGATGGCCAACGTGCGCCGCTTCCTCGAGCAGGGCGAGCTGCCGCCCGCCGACGCGGTGCGGGTCGAGGAGATGATCAACTACTACCGCTACGACTACCCGGAGCCCAAGGGCGACCAACCGCTGGCGGTGTCGGCCGAGGTCGCGCCGTCGCCGTTCCACGCCGATCGGCTGCTGGCCCGGATCGGCATCAAGGGCAAGACCCTCGGCACCGAGGCGTTGCCGCCACGCAACCTGGTGTTCCTCGTCGACACCTCGGGATCGATGAGCGCCGAGAACAAGCTGCCGCTGGTGCAGCAGTCGCTGGCCACGCTCGCCGATCAACTCGGTCCGCGCGACACGGTCAGCATGGTGGCCTACGCCGGCTCGGCCGGCGTGATGCTGCCGCCGACCTCGGGCGAGGAGCGCGGCGCGATCAAGAACGCGCTCTACGGCCTCTCGTCGGGCGGCTCCACCAACGGCGAGGGCGGCATCAAGCTGGCGTACCAGCTCGCCCAGGCCCACTTCGATCCCGAGGGCATCAACCGCGTCATCCTGTGCACCGACGGCGACTTCAACGTCGGCGTTAGCGATCAGGGCTCGCTGGTCCGCCTGGTCGAGGAGAAGCGCAAGAGCGGCGTCTACCTCACGGTGCTCGGCTTCGGCATGGGCAACCTGAAGGACAGCACCATGGAGAAGCTGGCCCAGCACGGCAACGGCAACTACGGCTACATCGACTCGATCGACGAGGCCAAGAAGTCGCTGGTCGAGGAGGCCGCCGGCACGCTGGTCACGCTCGCCCAGGACGTGTAGATCCAGGTCGAGTTCAACCCGGCCACAGTCGCGCAGTACCGCCTGGTCGGCTACGAGAACCGTCTGCTCCGCGATCAGGACTTCCGCGACGACACCAAGGACGCCGGCGAGCTGGGCGTGGGCCAGACCGTGACCGCGCTCTACGAGCTGGTGCCCGCGGCCGGCGCCGACGCGACCGCCGGCGCGCTCGAGTACCAGACCGGGCGCACGCTCACCGACGCCAGCGACTCGGGCGCGCTGTTCACCGTGCACGTGCGCTTCAAGCGGCCGGGCAACGACAAGGGCGAGGAGCTGGCCCAGCGCGTCCTGCCCGGGGCCGCCCGCATGGCCGACGCCTCGGCCGACTTCCGCTTCGCCGCTGCCCTGGCCGGCTTCGGGATGATGCTGCGCAACTCCGAGCACAAGGGCGGCCTGACCTGGAAGGCGACCCACGAGCTGGCCGCGACCTCGGCCGGCGGCAGCCCGCGCCGCCGGGCCCTGGTCGACCTCATCGCCAGGGCCGCGAAACTCTCCGGCGGCGACCAGGCCGTGACCCCGATCGCGACCACCCCCTGATACCTGACAGGCCCCTTGCCCGTGCCCTTGCCCTTGCCCGTGCCCGTGCCGCTGGGCCCCGCATGGACATGATCTGTCGCGCCCCGCTTTCCCGCTCCCGCCCTCCCTCGCTTTGATACCGTCCCCGGCGATGAGGGCCATCGCTGTCTCCCTGTCTTCAGCCTCGCTCGCGCTGTTCACGCTCGCCGCCTGCGGTAGCGACGATCCCGGCTTCCCGATCGAGGACCAGTGCAACCCGCTCGGCGCCGGCGCCTGCATGGCGCCGTGGCCGTCGAGCGTGTACGAGGTCGCCGATCCATCGACGCCGACCGGTCGCAAGCTCGCCATCCCCGCCGGGGGCCTGCTGACCAACGCCAACCTGGCGCCGATCGATCCCGCTGGATGGAACCGCGCGGACGGCTTCTCGGCCGCGGCGCCGATGGTCGCGATCTTCCCCGGCGGCGTCGATCGCCGGACCCTGATCGATCAGACCCGCTTCGCCGACTCGCTCGGTGCCAGCGCGACCACGGTGCTGCTCGACATGACCACGATGGAGCGCGTGGCCCACTTCGCCGAGGTCGACATGACCGCGCAGGCGACGCCCGATCGGCAGGCCCTCTACATGCGGCCGGCGGCCCGACTCACGCCCGGCCATCGCTACGCCGTGGCCATCCGCAAGGCCGTCAAGTCTGCCGCCGGCGGCGATCTGCCCGTCGGCCCCGGCTTCCAGGCCATCCTCGACGGCAAGACCACCTCACACCCGCTGCTCGAGCGAGCGCGGCCCCGCCTGGTCGAGGCCCTCGACGCCCTCACCACCGCCGGCTTCCCGCGCGAGGACCTGGCCCTGGCCTGGGACTTCACGGTCGCCTCCGACGATCACGTGCACCGCACCATGCTGAGCGCGCGCGATCAGGCGCTGCAATTGCTCGACGCCACGCCCGCCACCTACACCGTCGTCAGCGACGGCCCGGTCGACGACGGCTCGAAGATCCGCCGCCGCATCGACGGCACGCTCAAGGTGCCGCTGTTCCTCACTCAGGGCGGCGCCTATGCGCCCGGCACCGTGCTCGACATCGACGCCGCCGGCGATGCCGTGGCCCACGGCATGTATGACATCCCGTTCACCGTGATCATCCCCGACTGCGCGTACCGGGCGACCGCGCCCGTGGGCATGATGATCTACGGCCACGGCCTCAACGGCTCGGGCGAGCAGGCCGCGTCGGGCGCCATCCGCGACACCGCCGCCGCCGCCTGCGTGATCACCGCCGGCACCGACATGCGCGGCATGAGCGAGCGCGACATCGGCAACATCGCGCGCACGCTCACCGATCTGAACAACGCAGCCGAGATCTTCGACACCCTGATCCAGGGCATCACCAATCACGTCTCGCTCGGCCGGGCGCTCGAGACCACCTTCACCACCCAGCTCTTCCTGTGCCGCGCCGAGGACGCGACCGCGACCGGTTGCACCACTGGCGCCCGACTCGCCGATCCCACCAAGCTCTACTACTACGGCCTCTCGCAGGGCCACATCTTCGGCACCACCGTGGTCGCGTACACGCCCAACATCCGCCGCGGCGTGGTCGGCGTCGGCGGCGGCAACTACAGCGTCATGCTCGAGCGCTCGACCGACTGGCCGACCTACAAGACCATCCTCCAGGGCGCGTATCCCGATCACTTCGACGTGGTGCTGGCCATCAACCTGTGCCAGGCCCGCTGGGATCTGACCGAGACCTCGGGGGTCTCCAGCGTCGTCCTCGACGGCCAGCCACTCGGTGTCACGCCGCGTCAGATGCTCTTGCACATGGCCATCGGCGACGACGAGGTGCCCAACCTCGCGACCGAATGGCAGGCCCGCACCATGGGCATCCCCGTCCTCGACCCCAGTCCTTACGTCCCCTACGGCATGACCGCGATGGCCGGACCGATCGCGAACGGCTCGGCCCTCGTCATCATGGACGGTGGTGCCCCACCCGTACCCCTCACCAACGAGCCCGCTCCCGAGACCGGCATGCACTACCTCACCCGTGGTCAGCCCGCGTCACGCCGTCAGATCAAGCACTTCTTCGAGACCGGCGAAGTTCGGAACGAGTGTTCCGGTGCGTGCTTCTGCGCGCAGGACAAGTGCGACTAGCTGCCGCGGTGTTTTTCCATTGCCAGCCTCTGCGGCGAGGCTTAGGGTTTTATTGCCAGCGACGATAGAAGCTCTCGCAACGGAAGCCACGGCACGGGGCACCAGCAGGAGGTTCGGCGGAGCGAGAGCTGTCGGGCAACCATCACTTCGAAACGACGAACGTGAGAGGTCCAAGGCCGCGCGTCCCAGCGCCAGCCCAGCAGATCCCCAGACCATCGGTCGGGATCACGTCTACGGGTCTTGTCCCGGTGCGCGTCGATCAGGTTCAACCTGACGTCAGCGGTCGAATGCGGTGAATGGACCGGTTACGCGACACGAGCAGCTGAGGAAGGGACTGAGTCACCAACAACATGCGCAGTGTCACGAGAGAAGGCGGGCCGAACACCCGCCTTCTCACATTTTCGGTCACTCGACCTGAACCTTCGAGCTCAGGCCTTCGCGGCTGACTTCGCCGCCGGGTCCGGTGCCGGCATGCTCGCCCGCACCTTCTGGATGTCGGCCATGAGCGAGAAGATCAGCCGCGGATCGGTGAACACGTTGAGCTTGGGCGCGAGCGCCTTGGCGTACCGATCGAAGTAGAGCAGCTGCTTGGTGATCAGGATGAACTCCTTGGGCATCCTCACCCGGTGGCGAGTGGCGGTCTTCTGGATGCCGGGGAGGAACTCGGCGTAGTTCACTTCCCCGAAGGAGAGCTTGAGCAGCGGCGAGTAGGTCTCGCCCAGGTCCTTCACGAACGCCTCCATGTCGAGCTTCTCGGCCTCGGCGCCGCCCATCTCGATCATGACCTCGGCCAGCTTGCGGTAGTTGCCCGACGAGAACGCGATCATGTAGTCGGTGACCAGGAAGCGCTGGCGATCGTCGAAGCGTCCGACGATGCCGAAGTCGAGGAAGCCGATGTCGCCGTCGTCGAGCAGCATCAAGTTGCCAGCGTGGACGTCGCCGTGGAAGAAGCCGTAGAAGACGACGCACTGGAACCAGGCCCGCAGGCCCGCCACCAGCTTCAGCTCGCCGTCGATGCCGCGCTCGCGGATGACGTCGTACTGATCGACACGGATGCCGCTGTAGCGCTCCATGACCAGGACCCGGCGCGTGGTCAGGTCGTTGTGCGGCACCGGCGCGCGAATGTTCTCGTGGCCGAGCTCGCGCATGATCTCGTTGAAGCGATCGAGGTTGGCGGCCTCCTTGCGGAAGTCGAGCTCCTCGGAGAGCGTGGCGGTGAAGTCCTCGATCACGCCGACCGGGTTGGCCAGCTCGGCGTCACGGCGGACCTTGGACAGGATCACCGCCATGAACCGCATGATCTTCATGTCGGACTCGCAGCGCTTGATGATGCCGGGGCGCTGCACCTTGACCACGACCTTGGTCCCGTCGTCGAGCTCGGCGGTGTGGACCTGGGCGATCGACGCCGACGCGAGCTGTTTGGGCTCGACCTTGACGATGCGCGCGGCGCGGTCGGGGCCGAGATCCTCGGCGAGGATCTGCTGGACCTGCTGGAACGGGAACGGCCGCACCCGGTCGAGGACCTTGGAGAACTCCTTGACGTAGCGATCGGGGAACAGGCCGGCCGACGACGCGATGATCTGGCCGAACTTGATGAAGGTCGGCCCCATGTCCTCGCAGAAGCGGCGCAGCAACACCGGACGCTCGAGGCGGCGGTACTCCCAGCCGGCGATCTTGTAGGTGATCCAGCGCAGGCGGGTGACGTCGAGCAGCCACAGCCCGATGTACTTCCACGCGGTCAGCGTGAAGACCCACATCCGCCGGGGGACGGGGAGCGCGATGGAGAGGAGGAAGAGCGCACCCAGCGCGGCGAGGACGTACCAGATCATGACGGCCGCCGATGGTACACGAGCGCACCCCGCGTTGGCCGCTATACTGGGGCCGTCCATGCTCAGCATGCGTGCATCGCTTTCTGCACCGCCGGTTGGGAGCGTGGGCAAGGACTCACCCTGATCATGAGCCGTTTCCTCGCCTGCACCGCGGCCGCCATCGCGCTCGCCGCCGCCGCCTGCACCGACTTCGCGTCGCCCGCCGAGCTGACCAAGCCGACCATCCTGGCCGTCATCGCCGATCCTCCGGTGGTACAGCCGGGCGCCCAGGCCACGTTCGAGACCATCGTCGTCGACGCCAACGGCGTGCTCGGCCCGCTGCCCACGCGCCACACCCTGATCGAGACCTACCCCGGTGTGCCGCCGATCGGCCGGATCGAGGAGGACGCCGGCGGCGCCCGCTACATCGCGCCCGATCCGGTGCCGCCCCTGCCCGGGAACGCGCCGCCGCTCGACAGCGTCTCGGTCGCGATCGACGGCCCCGAGGGGACGCTGACCGCGATCAAGGTGATGGCGGTGCTGCCGACCACCGCCGCCAACCCGACCATCGCGAGCCTGACCATCGGCGACGGCGACGCCCTGGCCGGGCCGGTCACGGTGGCGCGCGGCGCGGCCGTCGCGCTCGCCGTCACCAGTGATCCGCCCGCTGGCGACGACGCTCGCTTTGCCTGGTACTCGTCGGCCGGCGAGATCGCGTACTACCAGTCGACGCCCACCGAGATGAT
This sequence comes from Myxococcales bacterium, assembly GCA_005779305.1. GTDB lineage: Bacteria > Myxococcota_A > Polyangia > Haliangiales > Haliangiaceae > UBA2376. Next base: position 2,382 of record SXJR01000052.1, on the reverse strand, counting down.
CGCCGCCGAGGAGCCCGGCATGCGCATGCTGTACGTCGTGGTCCGCGACGGGCGCGGTGGTGTGGCGTGGCGCGCGGTCCAGATCGAGGTCCAGTGATCACCACCGTCAAGGCGGGTCCGTACTCGGTCCGCGGCCTCTCGCTGGGCGGCGTCTACACCGCGCTGCACGTGCCCGAGCTCGACGTCGCGTTCGACTGCGGCGTGCCGCTGCGCTCGGCGGCCGGGGTGGGCACGCTGTGCCTGTCGCACGCCCACGCCGATCACATCGGAGCGCTCAACGCGCTGCTGGGCATCCGTGGGCTGCAAGGCGTGAAGGCGCCGCTGCGCGTGATCATGCCGGCCGAGATCGTCGACACGCTCCTGGTCGCGCTCCGCGCCATGACCGAGCTGCAGCGCTGGCCGCTCGACATCCAGCCGATCGGGGTCGAGCCTGGGGACGTGGTGCCGCTCAAGGGCGACCTGAGCGTCCGCGCGCTGCGCACGTTCCACCCGGTGCCGTCCCTGGCCTACCAGGTGGTGCGGCGGGTGCAGAAGCTCAAGCCCGAGCACGCCGGCATGCCGGGCGCCGAGATCGGGGCCAGGCGCAAGGCCGGCACCGCCGACGAGCTGTTCGAGACCGTCGAGCACCCCGAGCTGGCCTACGTGACCGATACGCTGATCTCGGCGCTCGAGCACTCGCCGGCGCTCCTGAAGAGCAAGGTCCTGATCATGGAGACCACGTTCCTCGACGCCCGCAAGTCGCTCGAGGCGTCGCGCGCCGGCTGCCACATCCACCTCGACGAGGTGATCGAGCACGCCGACATGTTCACCATGCCGCACCTGGTGATGATGCACATCTCGCAGCTCTACCAGCCCGCCGACGTGTCGCCGATCCTCGACGCCCGCCTACCCTCCGAGCTTCGCGCGCGCACCCAGGTGCTCCTGCCCGACGCCGGCTGGCCGGCCTGACCGGGCAGTCCCGCACGATCTTGGTCGTACCGGTCCCGCGCGGCTGATCGTCCTGATCGAAGATCCTTCAGCGCACGAACGGCGACAGCGCCGCCGGGTCGGTCGCGGCCAGACCGACCAGGACGATCAGCTCGATCACGGCGGCGATGGCGGCGAGCGAGTCGCCGGCCAGCTCGCGATCGAGGATCTGCACGCCCAGTCCCATGGCGACGGCGGCCACGACCGCGGCGATGATGATGGCCACGCCGGCCCAGCCGGCGACCAGCACGGCGAGGGCGAGGACGACGATGCTGGTGACCGCCAGCTCGGGCCAGCCCATCCCGCTGACCACGAACGTCCGTCCCCGGCCGGGCGCGGCCACGTCACCGAGGCGCTGCAGCGCGACCGCCGCCCAGCGGCTGGCGGCGGCCGAGAGCACCAAGGCGCCCAGCCACACCGCCGGTGCGATCGACCAGATCGCGACCACGCGGCCGAGCACGATGGCGCCCACCACCAGCGACGCCCAGCGTGCGCCGAGCCAGCGCTCGCTGGCGGCGTGGAGGCCGCGCTCGACGATCGCGGCGCCCAGGACCACCGCGCCGACCGCGGCGACCAGGGCCCCCAGCGCCGGCGCCACGCCAATGGCGGCGAGGAGCCGCGCGCACAGCCACGCTCCGGCGCCGATGGCGATGCCGGTGGCGACCACCAGGGCGCCTGGCCACGGCGCCGCGACGGTGTCGCCCTCGGGCACGATGGTGACGCGCCCGACCTGGCTCCAGGCATCTCGCAGGACGTTGCGGGCGGGCGCGGCCACGGCTCGATAATACTCGCTTGCGGGGCGCCCGCGTCGCCTCCAGGATCGAGCTGTGGCCGAGCGACCGATGTACCAGGAGCGCGCTGAGGTCCGGCCGCGCTTTCGCTGCCTGGTCTGCCGTCGTTTCGTCGAGGGCACCGAGCAGGGCACCTGCCCGCGCTGCGCCTGGCAGCCGCCGCGCACCACGCCGTCCGAACGCCGGTCCAGCTCGTCGCTGCCCGCGCTGTCGGCCGTCCTGCTCGGCCTGGTCGCGTTGCTGATCTGGGTCGCCGCCAGGTAGCGAAGCGGCGTCACCGATGGTGTCGTCGACACAATGGGGTACATTGCGCCCGAGATGTCGTGGACTCCCGAGTCGTGGCAGGCCAAGGCCGCGCAGCAGCAGGTGCAGTATCCCGACGCTGCGGCGCTGGAGCGCGTGGTCACCGAGATGCGGCTCCTGCCGCCGCTGGTCACGTCGTGGGAGATCGAGAGCCTGCGCGAGCAGCTGGCCAAGGCCGCCCGCGGCGGGTGAGCCCGAAGCGCCGGGCCGGGCGGTCGGTCATCCGATGGATCATCGCTTCCAGCGTGAGGTTGCCGACCTCGCGCCTGAGCCGGCCGAGGACGCGCGGAAAGGCGCCGTAGCAGCGCGGATGCGGAGGATT
>SXJR01000051.1 GCA_005779305.1 Myxococcales bacterium | reverse complement strand
GACTCGGCCTGCGGCACCTGCCACGGCCCGACCGGATCGTTCGCGACCTCGAGGTTCCACAAGCCGGTCGCGGTGCCGGATCCCAACAACGCGTGGCGCGTCGGCGGGACCAACAACAACACCCACGCGTCCTACCTGTCGGCCGGCGGCTTCGTCCCTGCCGGCGCCGAGGTCATCACCTATGACCTGAAGTCGGTCTCGACCGTGCTCGACACCAGCGTCACGCCCAACGTCCTGCGCCCGCAGATGACGTTCAAGCTCAGCAAGGACGGTGTCGACGTCGCGTTCCCGACCTACGCGCCCACGGCGATTCCGCCCGTGACCGAGCTCATTCCCAACTTCGTCGGCGCGCCGAGCGTCTACTTCGCGTTCGCGGTGCCGCAGGACGGCAACCCGACCCCCTCGGACTTCAACGCCTCGGTGAGCGGCTACATCAAGAAGATCTGGGACGGCACGGCGGCGGGCACCACCGGCGCGGGCACGATGACCGGCCCCGACTCGAGCGGGTACTACACCATCAAGCTCACCAACGTGGCGATTCCGTCGACGGCGACCATGCTCACCGGTGGCCTCGGCTACCTGTACTCGCTCTCGAGCGCGCCGCCGCTGGTGCAGACCAACGTGGCCGGCTACCCGTGGACGCCCAACGTCCCCGCCGACGGCAAGGCCCAGGGCGGTCTGAGCATCCCGGCGCCCAACGTCTGGAAGGTCGCCACCGGCTACACCGGCCGCCGCCCCATCGTGGACAACGCCAAGTGCAAGAGCTGCCACGGCACCCTGGGGGTGACCCCGTCGTTCCACGCCGGTCAGCGCAACGACGGCCCAACCTGCTCGTTCTGCCACAACCCGAACCGCACCAGCGCCGGCTGGTCGGCCGGCTCGAAGTACTTCGTCCACGCGATCCACGCTGGTCGCAAGCGCGATGTGGACTTCACGTGGCGTGCCGTCGCCGTCGGCTCCGGCTACAACGAGATCGAGTTCCCGGGCACGCTCAACACCTGCACGACCTGCCACGTCCCCGGCACCTACGACTTCACCAGCACGACCAACCTGAACGCCGTCGCCAACATGCAGCTCACCACCGTGGCCACCGGCCGGTACAACTCCGACCCGCTGACCAACTCGACCTACTACACGCTGTCGCCGTACGTGGTCGCAGACAACGTCTACGACTACGGTCTTGGGTTCTCGTACAACGCCTCGACCCTCACGCCCATCGCTGACAACCTGCGGACCCGGGAGGCCGCCGGCACGACGCTGGTGCTGTCACCCATCACCGGCGCCTGCGCCTCCTGCCACGACTCGACCATCGCCGTCAACCACATGCTGTTCAACGGCGGTCAGTTCTACAGCCCGCGCTCGACGGTGCTGGCCCAGGGCCCCTCGCAGGAGCAGTGCATGATCTGCCACGGCCCGGGCCGGATCGCGGCCATCGGGGCGGTCCACCAGCGGTGACACCGAGCGTCACTGCGCCGCGCAGGGGAGGCCGTCGAGACGCCAGACCTGGCCGCTGGTGCCGACCAGCCAGGCCTGGCCGTCGGGGCCGAGGCCGAGGCCGCTGACCGCGCTCACGCTCGTCGGCAGCGGGTACTCGGCGACGAGCGCGCCGGACGGGGTGAGCTCGGCGATCGTGGTCTCGACGCTGCTGACCAGGAAGAGGTTGCCGGACGAGGCGCAGACCTCGAGATCGCCGTAGCTGACGTTGAACACCGGCGCGATCGAGAAGCTGTTGACGACGGCGCCGGTGACGCGATCGAGCTCGGCGACGGTGTTGGCGCTGGTGGCCGGGACGTTGTCCTGGAGGAGGAACAGGGTCGAACGGCCCAGGTGGTAGCCGCCGCCGACCACGTGGCTTGCGCCGAACGCCGTGACCAGCGGAGTCGAGCTGGCGGTGTCGGGCAGGTGCACCTCGGCGACAGAGGTCTCGCCGTTGATGAACAACATCCCACCGGCGGCGACCGCGTTCGTGCCGACGATGATCGCCGCGGGCGCGATCGCGACGTCGACGTCGTTGGCGGCCTCTCCCGGCCGGGCCAGGGTGCCGGCCGCGGTGCCGCCGACGGTGAAGGCGTGGACGCTGGCGCCGCTGCAGGGATGGAGCCAGACCCGCTGGGTGACGTGATCGTAGGCGGCGCCGCAGAGCGAGCCGAGCCCGGGCGAGAAGCCGACGGCGGAGGTGAGCACGACCGGCGCGTCGGTGGGGGTGGCGTCCGTGGGGGCGTCCGTGGGGGCGTCTGCGAGGTCGGCGTCGGGCGCCGCCGCGTCGGGCGGCTCCCCATCCGACCCGGCATCGGTGAAGGTCATTCCGCCACCACATGCAGCCAGCGCCAGCAGGGTCAGAGCAGGGAAGCGCATCCCGCGATGGTAGCAGCGACCGGGTTGCCGGCTAAGCTGCCAGTGTGACCGAGCCCAAGCGGAGCCCGGCGTGGGTGCGGTTGCTGAACGTGGGCTTCCTCGCCATCGGCCTCATCGCGATGGTCTGGATGGTGCGCAAGGTCGGCGTCGACGAGATCGAGATCGCGCTGCGGTCGCTGGGCAACTGGGTGTGGCTGATGATGGCGCTGGCGCTGGCGCAGGCGGCGCTCGACGCGCGAGCCATGCACGTGTTCATGCGCCCGGAGCAGCGCATGATCTCGTATCCGCGCGTACTGGCCGCGCAGCTCGCCGGGCAGGCGGTCAACACGGTGACCCCGACGGGCACGCTGGGAGAGGTGGTGAAGGTGACGATGATGGTGGCCCACGCGCCGCGCTACCGCGCGGTGTCGGCGCTGGTGCTCAAGAACCTGATCGGCATCCTGGCCAGCGTCGGCTCGCTCCTGCTCGCCATCGCCACCTCGCTGGTGGCGTTCGAGGTCCATCCCGACGTCGAGCTGATGCTGGCCATCAGCTTCGTCGCCATCCTGGTCATCACCGTCGGGCTCCTGGTGATGGTCCGCCGCGGCCTGTTGCGCAGCCTGGCCGGCTTCGCCCGTTCGTTGCACCTCATCTCGCCACAGCGACGGCAGTGGATGGTCGAGCGCCTGGCCGACTTCGACCAGCAGCTCAAGCCGGTGGCCGAGCTGCACGCGCCGCTGTACCGCTCCGCCATCCTCTACGTGTTCGCCTCGCGGATCCTGGGCTTCGTCGATCTATGGCTGACCCTGGTCGCGCTGGGCGCCGATCCGTCCCTGCCCTTCGTGATCGTGGTGTCGGGCAGCTCGATGGTGCTCGGCTCGATCGCCGCCGTGGTACCGATGGGCATCGGCCTCTACGACGGTGGCCTGGCCGGGATGTTCCGGCTGCTCGGCGCCAGCGCCAGCGACGGACTGGTGGTGAGCCTGATCCGCCGCCTGCGCGGCATCGCCATCGCCGCCTTGGGCCTGGTCATCATGCTGGTCGTCCAGGTCGTCGACACGCTGATCTTGCGCCGCGCCCTCGCCGCTCGCCGCTCGCGCGGCGGGGCCGGCGAGCCGAGCTGATCAGGGAGCGACGCCGCCGCGACGCACGCGGGCCCGACCGAACGCCAGCGCGAACGCGAGGGACGCGACGAACGCGAGGACCGCGACGGCGATCGCCAGCCAGACCGCGGGCCCCGTGGCCGCGCCGGGTGTGGGCGGCGGCGGGGCGACGGCGGGCGATGGGCCCAGCTCGGCGCGGGTCAGCTCGATGGCAAACGCGGCGGCGAGCTTCGCGAACTTGACCGCGTGCGAGACGTTCTTGTCGCTGCGCTCGAGGGTGTCGTTGTGGGTGTGGATCGCGCGGTTGTGATTGCGGAAGCGGGCCTCGAACGGCATCGACGCGGGGAAGCCGTGGCGGTGCCAGGCCGCGTGGTCCGAGCATGCGTACCCGCAGCGATCGGTGCCCCACGTGGCCCCGACGTAAGCGTCGATGAGCCGGCCGAGGAACGCGTTCTGGGCCGGGTCGGTGTGGTCGTCGATCAACCAGATGTCGCGATCGGAGCCCTGGTAGTTGGTCATGTCGAGCTGGAGGACCCCGACCACCCGCACACCGCGCTTGCGATAGTCGCGCGCGATCGACAGCGAGCCGCGCAGGCCGACCTCCTCGGCCGCGTAGGCGATGAACTGGAGGGTCCGCGCCGGCCGGACATCCCTGGCCAGTAGCACGCGCGCGACCTCGGTCAGGGTGGCGATGCCCGAGGCGTCGTCGTCAGCTCCCGGGGCCTGGCTGTTGCTCCCGCCCGGTGCGATCGAGTCGAGGTGGCCACCGATGACCACGACCTCGTCGGGCCGGGTCGTGCCGGGGATGGTGAGGATGACCGAGCGCTGGGCGTAGCCATGATCGACCAGCTCGACCGTGACGTCGGTGCGGGTGGTGAAGCTCCGCCACCGATCGCGGAGCCAGATCGAGGCCTCGGCACCCGACGCCGATCGGTAATAGCGGTTCTTCATGCCCGACAGCCGCTCGATCGTGGCCAGGAGCTGCGGCGCTTCGATCGCCGGAAGCACCGACCGCACGACCTGCGGGCGATCGAGCCGGTAATCGATGGGCGGGCCGTCGGCGGGCCGAACCACCGCCGGCGCCAGCGCTTCCTCCAGCGAGTCGTGCACCATGAAGCCGCCGCAGCGTCCGTGCTGGGCGTGCATGGCCTCGCTCAGCGCGTCGATCGCCGCTTCGTCGACCGACAGCACCGCGACCTCGTCGTCGGCGGCCAGCACCTCGAAGCCGGCGTCGCCGGCCATCGCCAGCCGCGCCGCCGGCAGCGCGTCGGCGCCGACCGAGATGACGAGGCGCTCGCTGTCGGCGTCGGCCCCGCTCGAGCTCGCGAGCGCCAGGCCTCCGGCCAGGACCACACCGATGATCGAACAGGCGCGCATTGGACGAGTGTAGCGCGAACGATCTCACCTCCCAGCTGTGAACGCCGCGGCCAGCCGTGGGCTGGCGTACGCGTCGCGATGCGTCGCCTTATTCCCACATTGAGCAGGGCGCGCGCGCGCATTCATGCTGCGCGCAGTGGGCGGGTGCGGGTCATCGCTGGCGGTCCTCCTCCCAGGACCAAGGAGACACATGTCCAATGTCCATCTGTGGTCGTTCTCCCTGACGGCGACCGCCCTGGCGGCGTGCGCCGTCGAGCCGCCGGAGCAAGGCGAGCTGGAGCAAGCCGTACAACCATCACCGGTCATCGACGCGCGGCGATCGCTGGCCATCACCGAGGCGCCGATCCTGGCCCGCTTCCCGCTCGAGCGCGTGCTGGCGCAACTGGCCAGCGGTCCCGGCGTGACCGGGCCCGACCCCAGCAGCTTGTGGCGGCAGCTGTGGGACATCTTCAACCCCGGCCCCGGGCTGGGGTTGGGCCCGCATTGCGACGACGCCGTCGGCGACGGCGGCATCGGTTCGATCAACGGTTACCCGTTCACCTGCCGGCCCGCGCCGGCCGAGGGTGGACAGGCGACCTGCGATCCGTTCGTCGCTGGCAGCCCGTGCGCGTACATCCCCGTGGGCCTGTTCATGCGCTTCGACCTGGCGCGAGAGGATGGCGGCCACTGCGGCGAGTACCGCATCGTCTACGCCAAGGCGACCGGCCGCACCGACGGCGCTGACCGCGCGCTGGTGATCTTCGAGGCGGCGATGCGCAACCCTCACCTCAACCAGGGCGTGCGCGGCTGCCAGAAGCTGGTCCGGGCGTGGGCCGAGCTGTCGGAGGAGCCCAGCGTCGCCGAGCGCGCCGACCTCCTCGAGGAGATCTACTTCGATGGCTGGCGCGAGTTCGACCCGGTCGTGCTGTGGAGCAACTTCGGCGACAACCCCCACGACGCGGGCCAGGTGCGCACCAACCAGTTCGTCCAGCCGACGACGATCAGCCCCCGGATCTGGTCGTTGCGCGAGCTCAAGCTGCGACGGGTGTGCGCGCCGGCGTGCACGCTGCGCTGGGTCCCGGTGACCGACAAGGTCAATCCGTTCGGCCCGCTGTTCGCTGCCGATGGCGCGCTGGTGGGCGGCAACCCGGCCGCGTTCCAGGCCGAGCTGGTCGATCGCGTCCCCGGCCTGGCCGGTCCGTCGATCGCCGGCATCAGCTTGCAGGTCTCCGATGTGTTCAACAGCGGCCAGAGCCAGGCTTCCGCCTCGACCCCCGAGAGCAACTACGTGGCCCAGTTCGGTGCCGGCCCGCCCGGCTTTCGCGCCGCGCTCCAGGCCCGGCTCACCGGGCTCGCCAGCCCCTTGACGCCCGATCACGTCGTCGCCCGCGCTCAGGCCATGTCGTGCGCCGGCTGCCACCGCTTCAGCAACAACGCCGACCTCGGCGGCGGCCTGGTGTGGCCTCCCTCGCTCGGCTTCACCCATGTCTCCGAGCGCGACGTCGATCTCGAGGTGGTCGACGGCGTCACCCGCTTCAAGCTGTCGACGGCGCTGGTCGACAGCCTCTTGCCCGCGCGGTCGGCGCTGGTCACCGACTACCTGAACGAGGTGCCACGTCCGGCGCGCCCACCCGACACGCCGCTCGGCGGCCGCTGGGTGCACTGACGCGGGCCCTCGTTCCGGTCAGTGCCCTTCGTCGGGCGCCTTGGGCTTGACCCCGTCTTCCCTGGCCGCGTCGACCGAGACCTTCGGTGGCGTGCCGGTCTCGAGCCTGCGCAGGAGGTTCTTGAGCGGCGCGCTGTGGATGTGATCGCGAGCGAGGCCGGCGCCCCGGTCGGCCCACTTCCAGGTGCCGCCGCCCTGGTACGTGCCGGTGCTCTCGTACCAGTACGGGTGCCACATGATCGCGCCGCGGGCGGTGGCGGTGGTGCCGACGGCGGGATCGACGCCGGCCTGCTTCTGCGCCGCCTGCTTGGCCTTGCCCAGGTGCTCGGAGAGCGGGAAGAAGGCCGGGCTGAACGGCACGCCCAGCTCGTACAGGTTGTTGTCGGTGAGCGCGAGGTGGACGTGGGCGGTGACACCGTCGGCGCCGCCATCGGGGAAGACCATCTTGATCTTGCCGGGGTCGAGCCCGCTGAGCACGGCGACCACGTCGGTGTCGTTGTTGAACGACATGCCGCCCAGATCGATCGCGTTGCCGCTGGTGTGCTGGCTGTGGGCCGCGTCGGTGGCGAAGCCGGCGTCGGCGCGAACCATGTCGCCGAACATGAACAGGGGGCGACGGTTCTTGCTGCCCGCCTTGACCCATTCGCGGATGCGCCCGGCCGCCAGATCCACCATCACGCCCAGCACCGGCAGCCGGCCGGACTCGACCTCGTAGTGGCCAGCCTCGAGGCGCTTGACGTGGATGTCCTTCTTCTCGAGCGCGGCCAGCCCGCGCTTGAGCTGGTACGCGCCGGGTTCTCCCTCGGTGGTGCGCAACGAGGTCTCGCCCTTGGCGAGCTGCTCGAGCTGGGGCTGGGACCTCGCCGACGCGCTGACCAGCCCGGTCGCGAGGGCGCGCAGGAGCCACGCCGCCTCGACCTGGTTGGGCGAGCCGTTGGGCGGAACCGACGCCAGGAGCGCGTCGATCTTGGCATCGCCCGAGACCGGTGCGCTCTCGTCGCGAGCCGGCGCCGGGGTGGCCTTGAGATCGTGGCTCTCGATCGGCGGCGCCGGCGCCCGCGCCCGGTCGCCGTGGGTCAGCGCCGGTCGCACCACCTCGTCACGCAGGCGCAGCCACTCGGCCGCGTCCGCGCTCCCGCCGCTGAGCTTCTTGCCTCGCGTCGTGGGCCGCATCTGCCAGAGCACCTCGTCGGTGATCTTGTTCTCGTCGTGGATGCCGTGCGCGATCTGCTCGGCGACCACCTTCGCCGGATCCACCGCGCCGTGGACGATGCTGTCGACGTAGCTCTGCCCGGAGACGGGCGCGGGGTTGTCGGCGCGCGGCGTCTGTGTGAGCGCCGGCGGCGACGTGCCCTCGGCCTTGCGCTGGAGCTGGTCGGTGGGCGCGCGCTTGCCCGGCGCAGTGCCGCCCGTGCCAACGCCGCCGGTGCCTTCGTGATCCACGCTGGTGTCGGTGCGGAACGCTGCGTCGCTCATGGCAGCGTCTCAGAGCAAGGCCAGCACCAGCGCGGCGCCGGCGCGCAACCACTTGATCCGGCGGTCCCCACGGCGGTCCGGCCGGCCCGAAGGTGCCGGCACGGCAGGGCACGGCGGTGGCCTCGGCCAGCCGGTGTGCCCGTGCCCGAGGCCACGACGCGCCGAGCGCGTCACGGCTCGGCCTACCGTCGGTAAGTTGGCGTGAAGGCTGGCGCCAGACCCCGGTGCCGATTCTCGTGCGCCGGTGGCAACGCCGCGGCGTTCTCGGGACATGAAGAACATCGCTCTGGTCGCCGCGCTCACCGCCCTGCTCTCCACCTCCGCCATCGGAGTCGCCGTTGCGTGCGGCAGCCCCGGCGAGCGAGCTCCGGCGGTGTTCACGCGGCAGAAGGTCGTCGGCGTGTGGCCATCGCTCGAGCGCGATGGGAAACGCACGGTGCTGACGCTCTCCTACCCGCGCGTCGATGGCGGCGGCCTGCAGCACTACATGGACAGCTTCGAGGTGGTCCGCGACCGGGCACTGCGCCGCCTCGAGCGCGAGCTCGCCGGACGCGACTTCGCGAACCTGGAGGTCTCGCTCGAACGCATCGACGCCACCCGATGGCGGGTCACCGGCTGGTCGACCCAGACAACTTGATAGACCGGGGCAGGCGCTGGACCGTACGATCGAGAGGCCGGCCGACCGAAGGAGTGGCCTCCATGCGCGCGATCCTGTTCATTCTGGCCGCCCCGAGGTGCCATCGGCCCCCGTGACGAGCCCATCGCCTCGCGATCGAATCAGCCCGGCTTGGTCGCGGCGCCCTGCTGCTCGAGCCAGGTGAGGATCGGGCCCCATTCCGGCGACGCCTTGACCGGCTCGATCTTTCCCTCGATCTCGGTGAGCGAGTACGGGCACTCGGCCTCGTTCTCGAACGTCTGCTCGGCGATGACCGCGCCGGTCGCGCGCGCGACCAGCTTCGCCTTGATGATCGCGCGCAGCGTCTTCGCGCCCTTCGGCAGCCCAGCGTGTCCGTGGGCGTCCTTGTACCCGGTGCACATCTTCTCGCTCGGCGTGTGCTCGATGCCGAGGACGAGGATCCCGGCCGCGCGATCCAGCGGCTGACCGCGCAGGAGGGCGTTGGCGCGATCGGGCACGCCGAGGCTCGGCCCCGTCACGGCGATCGCGTTGGCCGCGCCCGGCTGCCACGGCGGTGCGGCTGGCACCGGCGCACCGCCGCTCGCCGCATGGACCGCGGCGAGCGCGCTGGCCGCATAGAGCGTTCCCGTCAGCGTGAGCTTGCCGTGCGCGCCGTCGGTATTCTCGACGTCGAGCTCGAACGCCAGCGGGAACCCACCCACCGTCTTGACCGAGCCCAGGTGCGCCGCGATCGGGAACCTCGCCTCCACGGTGTCGGGATCCTTGCTCACGACGGTGCCGCCGGACGCGGTGCCGCCGCGCAGGTCGCAGCCCGTGAACGTGAAGCGCAGCTCGGCGCCGTCCATGGAGCCATAGACGTCGGCGACGCTGGAGTACAGGACCGCGCCGGCCATCTCGCCAGCCCATGCCCAGTCGTCGGGCCGATCGCCGTGGAGCTCGACCGCGCGCGCCTCGGGCAGCGGGGGCACGGGCACCTCCTTCTTGACCGATCCGTCACGCTCCACGACGAGCGGCCCGGTCGCCGGCACTGCCCGCGCGCGGAGCTCGAGCGTCGCCTTGCCGTCGTCGCCCGCGGTGGCGCGAACGCCGGCCGCCGTGACCGTCGCGCCCGGCGCGGTCGTGACCTCGATCCGCAGCATCCGCCGTTTGCAGCCGGGGTCCGCATGCTGGTCATCCCAGGCGGCGGTGACCTCGAACCGCGCCGGCTTTGAAGCGCAGCTGGCGGCGGTGAGCGTGGCAGCGGCGAGCCCCAGGCGAACGGCGGTGGCGTTCATCGATCCGGATTTGTATCCCGAGAACGACGTAGAACATGTTTCATTCCTGTGCCAGGATGTCGGACATGCGACGCGCTGCGCCCGTCCTCGCCGCCGTGGTGGCCGCCGGCCTGGTCGCGGATCCCGGAGTCGGGCAGGCCAACGGGGTGAACACGCACACCTGGATCTCGTTTCACGCCATCGAGCACCTGCCTGACGGCGAGCTCAAGCGGCTGCTGGCGGACCCGACGCTGGCCGCGATGATCGTGAACGGCAGCATCTTTCCCGACGGCGGGTACGCGGTCGACAGCGAGTTCGGCGAGACCGCCCACTGGGGGCCGTTCCACGCCGCGTACATCCGCTGGATGCAGGCCAACCTGCCCGAGCCGTACGCGCGCGGCGAGGCGCGACGGCACGTGGCGTTCCTGATGGGCCTGGGGTCGCACGGCATGGCCGACCAGATCTTCGACTCGATGTTCATGGAAGCGGCCCGCGGCTACGACGCCGCCAACTGGTCGGACACGCTGCTCGACAGCTTCGACACCGCGACCGACGTGATGCTGGTCGATGCCACCGGCGTCGACTACCGCGGCACCGAGCAGTGGCTGCCGTCCGACGACCTGCCCGGCATGTTCGCCGAGGTCGGCATCACCGTCGACAGCTCCACGCTGCTCGACGCCCAGAACGCGATGCACACCTTCGTGCTCGCCTACGGCGCCGCCAACGGTCGCGATCCGGCGGCGGTGATGCGCTACCGCGCCCAGTATCCATGGGCCTCGGCGCACCTCATGGATCCCCACGAGCCCGGCTCGCCGCCGTGCGAGGGCGAGGTGGTCGCCGCGTACTGGCTGACGCTGTGGGACCGACTCCACGGCGTCGACGGTCCCCAGAACCAGATCATCGCCACGTACCCACCGGCCGGATCCGACGGCCACCCGACCGATCACCGGCTGGTCGAGGCGCAGGTGGTAGTGGTGTTCGGGCACGGCATCGCCGCTGGCGTCGCCGCCAAGATCCGCATCACCGACCCGACCGGGAAGGTCTACGGCTTCACGGCCCGGCCGTTCTACAGCGAGGCCAACGCGGTGGCGATCCGGCCCACCGAGCCGTGGGCCGCCAACGAGACCATCACCGTCGAGCTCCTGCCCGGCATCGCCACCGTCGACAACCTGACGTACGACCAGCCGTGGTCGTTCGAATTCACGACCCGCCCGGCGAGCGGACCGCGCGACCCGACCAGCGATCCGACGCCGCACGAGGGCGAGCCGTGGACCGCTCCGCCCGCGAGCGGCGGCTGCGACGCCGCCGGCGGCGCCGGGCTGGGCGCGGCCCTGTTGATGCTACGCGCGCTCCGTCGGCGGCGGGGGCGCGCGTGAGCGCGGGGCGGCTGGCGATCGCCGGCGCGGGCCTGGCGGTGGCGCTTTTCGGGCTGTGGACGATGACGCCGCCCAGCCGCGCCGAGGCCCCCGGAGCAGCCGAGACGGCGAACGTGCCCGCGAACACACCGGCGCCGACTCCCGCCGATGACGTTCCGCGCGGCATGGTCGCGTTCGTCGACGGCGCGGCGTGCCCGCCCGGGTGGGCGCCGGCCACCCTCGCCGCCGGGCGCCTGCTGGTCGGCACCGATCAGGCAGGCACCGTCGGGCACGTGGTGGGGACCCCGCTCGCGGCGCTCGAGGATCGCGGTCACGGTCACGGGCTGACCGGCGCCAACCTCGCCCTGCCCTACAAGTCGATCTCCGCCGCCGACGGCGGCAACCAGGCCGGCGCCGCCTCGGGCCCGCAGCCGCTGGCCGGCACCGTCGAGGACTCAGCCTCGGGGCTGCCCTTCGCGCAGCTCACTGCGTGCGTGTCGCCGTGACGCACGCGCGAGCGACGGCGGTCGCGACGGCGGTCGCCCTGAGCACGGCCTGCGCCAGCTCCGGCGGCGGCGGCGCAACCGTGGACGCCGCCGAGGCGCCGCCGATCGACGCCGCCGCGGGCGCCGGCGACGGGTTCCCCAGCGGCGCGATCTCGTTCTTCCTGAGCACGCTGTGTCCGTCGGGTTGGATGCCGTACGGCGAGGCCGTGGGCCGCACCATCGTCCCGGTCGCGAGCGCGGACGACGCCGGCGACACCGCCGGCACTGCCCTCGCTGCCGACGAGGAGCGCGTCCATCGTCACGATCTCGCCGTCGGCGTCGACCTGCCCTCGGTGAGCTACGCCGGCATCGCCGGCGAGGCCAACCACGGCGTGGCACGCAGCGGGTCGGTGACCGGCACCGCGGCGACCGGCGACGGCACCGCCGACGTTCCCTACGCCCAGCTCCGGATCTGCCGCAAGCAGGCCGATGCCGGCGACCGCCCGCCGCCACCGCGCGTGATCGCGTTCTTCGACGGCGCCTGCCCCCAGGCGTGGACGCCGGTCGCGTCGAGCCTCCACGGGCGTTACCTGGTAGCGGCGCCCGCCGGCGCCACCGCCGCGAGCTTCGGCGGCGCGCCTCTGGCCGCGGGCGAGCTGCGCACCCACACCCACCCGGTGAGCGCCTCGGTGGTCGCGCCCTCGCACGGGATCGCGCTGGCCAGCGGCTGCTGCGCCGGCGACTACGGCGGCGCAGGAACTCACGCCGCGACTGCCACGGCGACCCCCACGACCGTCGACATGCCGTACATTCAGCTCTCCGCTTGTCAGTCGCCGTGAATCGCCCGGCCGGTCAGGAGACCGGCGTCCCCCGCACCGCGGAGATCGTCGAGCTGTTGCTCACGGTCGGCTGGGTGGACGGCCTGTTCCATCACCGCGAGCAGGCCTTCATCCGCCGTTACCTCGACTCGGTGGTGGCGCTGGTCGAGCGCAGCGCCGCGCCGGACAAGCAGGCCCTGGTGCGCTTCGAGTACAAGACCAAGCTCGACGCGACCCTGGCCCGACTCGACAAGGAGATCGCGGAGCTCGCCGACGAGGTCACGACCAGCGGCGAGGTCGGGTTCGTGCCGACCAAGCTCAAGGTCCGCGCGGTGACGCTGTTCCGCAGCATCGCACCCTCCGAACAGACCACCGTGCTCGAGCTGGTCCGCGGACTGATGCACGCCGACGGCCTGGTCAGCCAGCCCGAGCAGAAGCTGTACCAGGAACTGCTCGGCCACTTCACCGGATCGCAGCCCAAGGTCTCCGGCGCGGTGACCGCCACCGAGATGAAGGTGCCGGCCCAGGTGGCGACGACGGCGGCGAAGCCCATCGCGGTCCAGCCGGCGCAGCACCTGGAGCTGCAGGCGGTCGGCCATCCGCTACTCGATCCGGGCGAGCAGACCTACTCGCCGCACCCGGTCGAGCGACAGGCCCAGGTCGCCCTCGATCACCAGCTGGTGATGCAGTCCATCGAGGTGTGGAACCGGTTGCGGGCCGCCGGCAACGGCCGCCTCAACGGGGTCGCCGACATCGCGCGCTTCACGCCGGGCACACGGTTCCTCGATCAGCACGTCCACGTGCTGCGGCCCGCGGGTGCGGTCGAGCTGATCGTCCTCGGCGACCTCCACGGCTGTTACGGCTGCCTGAAGGCGGCGCTGCTCCAGTCCGATTTCATCAACCGGGCCTGGGCCCACCAGTGGGATCCCGGCCGCTATCCCGACGTGAAGCTCGTGCTGCTCGGCGACTACATCGACCGCGGCCGCTTCAGCTTCGACGGCGTGCTGCGAGCGGTGCTACGCCTGCTGGTCACGCTCCCCGAGCAGGTCATCGTGCTGCGCGGCAACCACGAACACTTCCGCGTCCAGGACGCGCAGATGTACAGCGTCGTGTACCCGGCCGAGGCCCTGGCCTCGCTCAGCGCCCACGTGCCATTCGAGATGCTCGACGCCTACCGGGTGCTGTTCGAGCAGATGCCGACCACCTGCCTGCTCGACCGCACGATCTTCGTCCACGGCGGCGTGCCCCGCGAGGACACCTTCGCCGAGCGCTACCGCGACCTGAGCAGCCTCAACGACCCCGACCTTCGCTTCCAGATGATGTGGAGCGATCCCGAGCAGACCGACCACGTCCCGGTCGAGCTGCAGCGGCAGAACCCGCGCTTCAGCTTCGGTCGCCAGCAGTTCCGCGCCTTCATGGAGCGGATCGGCTGCCACACCATGATCCGCGGCCACGAGCAGATCGATCGCGGCTTCGACGCCGTCTATCAGCTCGGCGATCGCCTGCTGCTCAACCTGTTCTCCGCCGGCGGCCACGACAACAACGACCTGCCGCCCGACGCCTCGTACCGGCGCGTGACGCCGATGGCGCTCACCATCCACCACCGCCCCGAGGAGTCGCGCGCGGTGCCGTGGCCGATCCAGTACGAGCCGTTCAACTACGACGTGCACAACGGCCTCCACCGGGTGGCCCCGCTGCTGCCGTTCTCCTACGGCTGAGCCCGGCCTACTTGCCGCGACGACGGATCGTCGAGCGTCTCGCAGGATTCAGGTGGAACGCTGGTTCCACCCGCTCGTGCAGCACGCGCACGACCTCGATCAGCGGCCCGGTCGCGCGATAGAACACGACGTGAACGGGCCCTTGGACGCCATGAGTCTTCCGCACGTTCCTCGTGTGATAGCTCCGGATGCCGGGTAGCAACTCGTCGCGATCGCGTGTCATCGGCCCGGTCGCATCGCGCCCGATCGCCTGCAACGCGGCCGCGAGGAGCGCCGCGTAACGCGCTCGACCGTCGTCGCCCCATCGCTCCTGACTCGTCGCGAGGATCGCCGCGAGATCGGCTCGCGCCGGCGTCGAGATGCGAAACCGCGCCATCCCATCACCGCGCGCGCTTGCGTCTCGCCGCACCGGCGCTTGCTGGAGTCAGGCGCGACAGGTAGGTCTCGAGGTCTGCGGCGTCGACGTCGGTGGCGTCCCCACTCGCGAGCGCCGCAACCCCGAGCTTGATCTGCGCGCGCAGCGCGTCCAGCTTCAGCGCGTCCTCGCGCCTTCGCTGCTGGAGTGCCCGCAGCGCGTCGCGCACCGCCTCGCTCGCATTCTGATACTCGCCGGCCTCGACGACCTCTTCCACGAACGCATCCTGCTCGCGGGTCAGGCTGATGTTGCGGGTGGGCATCCGAGGATGCTAGCCGACTTGGCAAACTCTGCCAATCAGTTGGCCGCGGCCGAACCGAGGCGGAACCAGATCTGGCGGGGCACGTGGCAGAGCTTGCAGCGGACCGAGACCACGCGGTCGCCGGTGCGGGTGGCCTCCTGCTCGCGCACCGCGTAGTCGCTCTCGCACTGCGGGCAGCGCATGGCGGCGACGCGGGCGTCGATCACCGCCGGCGAGACCACGGTGATGGGGCGGACCGCCGAGCCGCCGGGCGAGAGCAGCCACAGGCGCTCGCGATCGTGGACCAGCTTCTTGGTGGCCCGGGCGTCGGCACGGCGCTGGGTGCGTGGTCGCTTCGCGGCCATGAGTGATTGTACTCTCGGCCGGTGAGGCTCGGATGGATCGCGATCGTGGTGGCCGGGTGCGGCGGCGACGCTGGCTCGGACGTCGTCGGTCCGTTCACCGGCACCACGCAGCGGTTCGTCGTCGATGACCTCACCCTCGCCGTCGATGCCACCATGGCGATGGCGATCGCCGCCGACCTCGACGGCAACGGCACCCGCGAGAACCACTTCGGGACCATCACCGGCCTGCTGGCCTCGGTCGGCGACCTGTCGATCCACGGCCGCGACATGATCGCGTCGGGCGCGCTGGCCTCGACGGTGGAGCTGGTCGCCGACGACCCGACCGACGACGACTCGGTGGGCGTCACCTACTTCGGCGCCGACGGCGCCGCCGCCACCGTCGCCGGCGGCGTGCTGGTCAGCGGCAGCTTCCGCTCCAACCGCACCGCCACCACCCGGGTGCCGGGCCAGGCCGAGCTCCACCTGCCGGTCTTCACCAACGCCGATCCGCTGCGCCTCACGCTCGACGGCCTCGAGCTCGACCTCGAGCCCGACGGGCGCGGCGGCTACGACGCGATCCTCCGCGGCGGGCTCGCCCAGCAAGCGGCCCGCGACGCCGCCTACGCCGGCCTCCGCCAGATGTTCGCCACCGAGCCGCAGCGCCACCAGACCTTCCTGCGCGGGGTCGACACCGATCGCGACGGCGTCATGAGCCCGGCCGAGCTGGACGCCTCGGTGATCGCCTTCCTGGTCACCGCCGACATCCAGCTCTTCGACGGCGCACGCTACGCGCCGCGCGGCCGCGACGCGACACCCGACTCGGTGTCGCTGGCGATCGGGTTCCACCTGACGCCGTGCGCCGCCGGGCGGTGCAGCGCCGCCGCGCCCGAGGATGGCTGCCGCGACCGGGTCCGCGACGGCGACGAGACCGACGTCGACTGCGGCGGCTCGTGTCAGCCGTGCGCGGGTGGGCTGGCGTGTCTCGTGCCGGCCGACTGCCAGACCGCCGCCTGCGCCAATAACGTCTGCCCGGCGCCGAGCTGCAGCGACGCCCTGCGCGACGGCTTCGAGAGCGACCGCGACTGCGGCGGGCCTTGCCCCGGCTGCGCCGACGGCCGCCAGTGCATCGACGACGGCGACTGCGCGAACGGCAACTGCGCCGACGGCGCGTGCGGCGCGGCGGCGGCCACGTCGCGTTGACCCGCGACGTGGATCAGCCGGGAGGACGGCGCAAGCGCTCGGCGAGGTCGGCCAGGTACGCGAGCGAGGGATCGGCGCGGGCGGGCTCGGCCAGGAGCTGCTGGCCCAGCCGCCGCCACAGCTTGTGGCGCTGATCGAAGTTGGTGCGACCGAGCAGCCAGCCCCACTCGGTGCCGCGGTATCCGTGCTCCCCGTGCTGGGCCCGCTCGGCGGCGATCAACCGCTCGGCCAGCGCCGGCAGGCGGGCATCGCGCGGGTCGCGCGCGGCCGCGGCCATCAGCAGGCCGAGCTGCGCGAACAGGCTCTCGGCGTAGTAGTCGTGGCAGCCGTCGGCGACGGTCACCAGGAGGCCCACCGCCCGGGCCAGCGCCTCGTCGCCGAGGACGAGACAGCTGTCGATCAGGACCGCCATGGTCTGCTCGTGACCGTCGCGGTAGGCCGGCCCGACCCCGTCGAGCAGGAGCACCGTGCAGGCGAACGCCCGCGCCACGTGGTCGGTCTGGTCGCCCTGCGTCCAGCGGTAGAGCTCGAGCACCTCGCGCGGGTGCCAGGCCAGCGGCTGCGGGATGAGCCCGGTGGTGTGGATGTCCACCAGCGCCGCCAGGTGCTTGTCGCCGTCGCTGCCCCAGTCGCCGCCGGCGATCGCGCGCAGCGCGCGGTCGGTGAGCTGCGGGCGGAGCCAGTCGAGCAGCGCCGCCGGATCCGGGTCCCAACCGTCGAGGCGCTGGTGGTGGTTGACGATCGCCGCCGGGGCCAGGCCGCGCGGCGCCAGCCGATCGGCGGTGGCCGCGTCGCCGAGCCAGTGGCGGTAGCCATGCGCGATCCGCGCGAGCGCCGGCGCGTCCCCATCGCCGGCCTGCGCCCGTTCGAGGGCAGCGCGGATGGCGCCGGCCTCGAAGTGATGTTCGTGCCACGCGTCGGCGACCTCGACCCAGTCGCTGGCGGTGGCGGCCAGGGTCTCGGCCCGGTCCAGGCACGCGCGCACGAACTGGCGGTCCGCGGGCTGGTTGGGGTCGAGGTGGCTGGCCGCGGCGTGGGCGATGCGCAGGCAGCCGGCGATCGTGCGCGCGCGTTCGAGCCCGCGCGCGAGGGT
>SXJR01000354.1 GCA_005779305.1 Myxococcales bacterium | reverse complement strand
AGCGAGATGTGCCAGCGCCGCCAGAACTCCTGCAGGCTGCCCGAGCGATAGGGCGTGCGGAAGTTCTCGGGCAGCGTGAAGCCGAGCAGCTGCGCCGATCCGATCGCGATGTCGGAGTAGGCCGAGAAGTCGAGGTAGATCTGGAAGGCGTACGCGTACACCCCGAGCGTCACCTCCGCCGACGAGTACAGCGACGGGTCCTTGAACACGCGATCGGACAGGGCCGTGGCCAGGAAGTCGGCGATCGCGATCTTCTTGAACAGGCCGATCATGATGCGGTGCAGGCCGTCGGCGGCGCGCACGTGATCGAACGGCGGTAGCTGCCCGAGCTGGGGCAACAGGTCGGCGGCGCGCACGATCGGGCCGGCCACCAGCTGGGGGAAGAACAGGACGAACGTGGCCAGCTCGGTGATCGAGCGGGTCGCCTTGATGTGGCCCCTGTAAACGTCGATCGTGTAGGAAAGCGACTGGAAGGTGTGGAACGAGATGCCCGCCGGCAAGAGCAGCGCCAGCGGCGACACGCCGAGCTGCATCACGTCACGGGTGAAGAAGTCGGCGTACTTGAACATCGCCAGGATGCCGAGGTTCGACACCAGGCTGACCAGGAGCAGCAGCTTCTTGCGCCGCGGCGTCGTACACGCCTCGATGGCGAGCGCGAGGTAGTAGTCGAGGATGATCGTGAAGACGATGAGGGCGAGCAGGTACTTGTAGGCGCCGCGCTGCTCGGCGGCCCACGCGTGATAGAAGACGCAGCTCACCAGCAACAGGATGAGGACGCGGCCGAGCGCGCGGCCGTGATCGGTCGACGCCGCGCCCAGCGCCACGCCGAGCCCGACCAGCCAGAACAGGTGCCCGCCACCGGACAGCGCGCGGGTCAGGTCGGTCAACTCGCCGGCTGCGGCCAGCGCCGCGACCGCGGCGCCGAGCGCCAGCACCGTCACCAGCGTGCCGGCCGCCAGCACGCGCTGCCCCGGCCCCGACAGCCAGCTCGCGCCCCGCACGCCCGCCACCACCGAGCCGGCGAGCACGGCGGCGCCGATCGGCAGGTGCCACCACACCGGCGCCGTCGCGTCGGGCAGCGCGCCGAACATGATCGCGCCCAGCGGATCCCACAGCGACGCGACGTCGTGGGTGAGCAGCAGGAACACCACGTCGCCCAGCAGCGTCATCAGCGCCAGACGCGCGACCACACCCGGCCAGGCGCTGCTGCGCGACAGGCCGTACAGCAGGAACACCGCCGCGAGGAACAGCGGATAGTGAGGGCTCGTGAAGAGCATCGCGCCTTAGGGCAAACGCCCGGAGGCCGCAGGAGTCGTCCGCGTCTTGTAGGCCGCGTACTCGGTCAGGAGCGCATCGAGCAGCCGCTGTCCCCAGAGCTCGTAACCGGGCGCCGTGAAGTGCACGTGGTCCGAATACGCCAGAGGCGGGTCCATGTGGAAGAAAACGTCCATCTCTTCCGGGCCTCCCATGGCGGCCAGGCTGTCGAAGAAGGCCACGCCGTTGCGCCGCGCCGCCTCGCGCTGGACCTCGACCACCGCGGTCAGGAGGCCAGGCGTGTGCCACTGGCACTCCATCGGCACGCCGCCGTCGCCGTACTCGTCGACGGGCGGCGGCGGAGGCATCTTGTCGCAGGCCTTGCCGGCCTCGCGCTCGGCCATGTCGGGCGGCCCGAGCACCAGGATCGCCGAACCCGGCGTCCACTGCCGGATGAGAGCGATGACCTCGTCGTGGTAGCGGGACAGGGCGGCCAGATCGAGCGTCGGATCGTCGGCCTCGTTGGTCCCGTACTGCAGCACCACCAGCGCCGGCGCCCGCGCCGCGAGCTGAGGCCCGATCACGTCCCAGTCCCAGCTGCGCAGGTGGCCGAGCCGGCGGCCGACCACGCCCAGGCCGTCGATGATCACGCCCGGGGTGTCGCGCTCGAGCGCGATGCCGAACAGGTCGATGGCGCCGCCGCCAGCCGGCCGCACCGAAAGCTTGTGACGCGCCCCCGTCGCGGGCACCGAAAGCACCGCCGGAGTCCGCTCCTCGATCGCCGAGGCGTCCAGCTTGGTGGCCAGCTTCTGCCAGGGCCCGTCGTCGAGGCGGTAGGCCATCGCGCCCGAGTCCTTCCGGCGCAGGTAGAAGACATCGAAGCGGGCCACCCGATCGCTGCCGCACTGCTCGCAGCTCTCGACCCAGGCGGTCGCGTCCTTCTTGACGGCGTGGGCGCGTACGCCCGCCATGCCGAACGGCGGCACCGCGTCGCGCTTGCCGCCCAGCTCGGCGGCCCACTTGCCGTCGGAGCCGTAGAGCACGTCGCGCTGATAGTAGTGGCGGATGGGCGGGCGGCCGGCGAGCACGAAGCCGCGCCCGGCGTCGCCGAAGCGGCCGCCGAGGTCGCGCCGGAGCTTGCCGGTGAGGTGATCACCGGCGGTGTGCGAGTCGCCGAACACCACGATCCCGGCGCGTCCGGCCGGATCGCCGCGCTCGGCGCGATCGAGCGCCGCGAACAACGGATCGAGGGCGCCGTCGGGACACGCCAGCACCGGCGGCGGCGTGAAGCCGTCGTAGGCGTCGGTGACGGCGCCGACGCCAGCGTCGGTGGGACCTTCCATGGGCGCGGCCTCGACCACCACCGGCGCGCGCGGCTGAGCCTCCACCGACGGGCCGTTGCAGCCCGCCACGAGCGCGGCGCTGCCCAGCCCCGCCGCGAGCACCAGCGGCGCCATCCATGTCTGCAGGATCTGTGAACCAGCGTGCGTCAACGGCTCTTGTAGGCCTTGTAGCCGCTGAAGAGGGCGTCCGCCAGTCCATCGGCGACCCTGGCCGTGCCCTTCCGCGACATGTGCGCGAAGTCGCTGCCCAGCAAGCCCTTGCGTTGCCAGGTGAGGGCGGCTCCGGCGCCGCCCATCCAGGTGAACGTGTCCCAGTACGCGCACCCGGCAGCCTGCGCCGCCTTGCGCTGCGCCGCCACCATCTTGGGCACACCCCGGCGCGAGACGATCTTGTCGTCCTTGGCCTCGGCCTGATCGAGCGGGGACATCACCAGACACGAGCCTCCAGGATGCCCGGCCCGCACCGGCACCAGCAACTTCTTCCACGTCTCCTCGTATTCGGCCATGGCCGAGGCTCCGGCCAGCCACTGGGCCTCGTTGGTGCCGAGCATGATCACCACCAGGTCGGGCTCGCGGTGGGCGAGCTGGTTCTTCCAGTGGTCGGCGAGGTTGACCAGCATGGTCTTGGCCGTGCACGAGACCAACGCCAGGTTGTCGACGACGATGCCGGCGTCGCGTTCGAGCGCCATGCCGAACAGGCGCACCTTGCCGCGGGCGGTCAACTCGACGGTGTGGGCGCCGTCGGCGACGTCCAGGGTCTGGAACCGCGCCGCCTTGGTGGTCGCGGAGGTGTCGATGGTGGTGACGGAGCCGCCGACGGTGACGTCGGCCGTCCCGCCGCCGGGCTGGGCCAGGTAGTACACGTCGACGTGGGAGATCTTGCCGGTCGGGGTCTTGGGCTTGATGCGGATCCGGCCGCTGCCCTCGGCGGTGGCGTTGCCGACGCCGTAGAGGTGATCGCCGACGTTGACCAGCGCCACGTTCCAGCTCCGCCACGACCCCGACGAGCGGCGATCGGCCGCCTCGGTGTGGTTGTAGCGGTGGGGCTGGACGGCGTGGAGGAAGCCGGGCCCGCCGTCGCCGAAGACGTCCTGCAGGCGCGCGCGCAGGCGGCCGGGCAGCGCGTCAGTGGCCGACACCGAGTCGCCGTAGAAGGACACCCGCACCGGCCGGTCGGGCTTGCCGCCCTCGGCCGCGGCGAGCGAGGCGTAGAAGCCGTCCATCGACCAACGCTTGCACCCGGTCGTGGCGCCGATCGGATCGACGCACACGTCCTCGACGGTCTTGCCGATGATGCTCTCGGGCGCACCTCCTCCGCCGCCGGGCTGACGCGGCCCGGGGGCCAGATCGGGCTTGGCCGGGAGCGGAGGCGCCACGTCGGTCGGCGCGCGTGGATCGGTGGTGGCGAAGGCTGGGCCTGCCGTGTTCGGCGTCGTCGGTGCGTGGGTGAGAAGATCGGTGATCGCCGCGACCGAGCCCTCGCGCACCAGCAAGACGGCGACGAGCGCCAGGGCGCACCAACCCAGCGCGGGCGCGATGGTCCAGTCCTGGTGGCGAACGGCGTGCACGGAGCCCTGGGAGGGTAAACGCCCGGCCGCAGGAATCAATTGCGACGTTGCAACAGGCGCACGGCCACGACCGGTCGAGGTCGGGCCTTTACGTCGCGGCGGCGTGGAGGTGCGGCGGCGCTTCTTGCGGTCACGGCCCAACGATCCAGGTTCCTTCCAGACTCTCCCGCCAGCTCTCGAGTGCCTGGGGCTGCGCGGCGAGCACGTCATCCTCTAGCACCCACTCGGGTCGGATCGCCACCTCGTCGAGCCGTCTGAACACGGCTTCGCGGTCGGCGCCCTCGGTCCGGGTGAGCAGGTTCCAGAGGGTGACCGCGTCACGCTCGCCGGCGTCGCCCACGATGTTGGCCAGGGGCGACACGCTCCAGCCGCCGGCGCCCTCGCCGGCGTCGAAGCGGGCCACCGCGTCGCGGAAGGCCACCGGCGCGTCGCTGCGCACCGGGGTGCCGGGACCACGGCCGCCGTCGGCGGTGGCCTCGTGCCCGTACGGGATCCACGAGGTGCGGCCGTGACCCTCGAGCGACACCGCGCCCGAGGTCACGCGCACGTGGGTGCGGCCGCCCTCGTCGACCTCCATGTCGTAGGCGCAGCCGAGGTCGACCGCGGCGGCGACCGGCGTGTCGATGACGAACAGGCGAGGCGGTGCGGTGACCCGAGCGCTGAGCTTGCCGCGCTGGAGCTCGAGGCGGTGCTGGTCGGGGCCGGTCTCGACCAGGCGCAGGCGCGAGCTGGACTTGAGCTTGACGTCCCCGATGTCGGCGATCTGCACGTCGGCGACGGCGCCGGGCTCGGTCTCGAGCCAGCCGCCGACCCGGAGCACGCCCTTGCTGCCGTCGTGGGCCTGGTTGCCGTCGCACATGGCGGCGCCGCCGGTGACCGCGAAGGCGAAGCCCTTACTCGGGCCGGCGTCGGGCCCGAACGCGAGCTGAGTGCCGTGCGGGGCGGGCTTGCGCAGCATGACGAAGGCGAGGATGGCGGCCGCGGCGAGGACGACCACCGAGGCGAGGACCACGGCGTTGCGGCGCGAACGGCGGGGCGGCGGCTCGCGCAGCGGCGCCTGGTGGGCGTAGCCGCCGAGCAGCTGCTCGAGGCCGGCGACCTCGGGATCGTCGCCGGACCTGTCCCACAGGTAGTCGGGCTTGTTGGCGTCGTCGCTCATGGCTCGCCGCCTCCAAGTCTTTCCCGGAGGAGCTTGATGCCTCGGTGCAAGTGTACCCGCACCGAGTCGGGCGTCATCCCGGTGCGTTCGGCGATCTCGGGACCGCTCAGGCCTTCGACGAGACGCATGATGAGCGTCTCGCGATAGGTCTCGGGCAGCGTGCGGATGGCCCGCAGGGCGGCGGCGGCCTCGACGGTGGGCGGCGGCGCCACGGCCAGATCGGCGGTGTCGTCGCTGATCGGGCGGCGGCGGCGGACGAAGTCGGTGGCGCGGTTGCGGGCCATGGCGAGGATCCATCCCGGGAAGGCGGCGGGCTCGCGCAGGTCCGGGAGCTTGACCCACACGTCGGCGAAGACGTCCTGCACCACGTCACCGGCGTCGCCGGCGTGGACGCGAGCGAGCACGACCGCGTGCACGACCCGGTGGAAACGCTCGTAGAGCCCGGTGAACGCGATGCGGCTGCCGCCCTGCACGGCGATCACCAGCTCGGCGACGGTCGCGTCGCGGGACTCCACGGGGCGACGATGCGTCACCGCGGCGCCTACCTCAAGGGCCGTGGCCACCGCCGCGAGCACGGTGAAGGCGTGCATCAGCCGCCTGACATCGCGGTCGCTCCCGGCGGTGAGGCGCCGACCGCCGCCAGATCCGCGGCGGGGACGACGATGCCGCGCGCGGCGAGCGGGCGCGCCACCGAGCGCTCGGCGGCGGCGACGAAGGCCGGGTCGTAGTCGTCGCAGGCGAGCGTGCCCAGGCCGCTCGGCGAGCACGACGACACGGCGAGCAGCGGCGCGAACGCGCGCACGGCGGCGCCGGCGACCCGGCCGAGGTGAACCCGGGCCGCGTCGTCGAGACGATGGTCGGCCCAGTCGAGGAACCACCAGCCGAGCTGGGCGTGACTCGCCTCGTCGGCGACCACCGCGGCCAGCGCGGCGTCAACCAGCGAGCTGCCGGCCAGCCGCCGCGACAGCTTGAGGATCGGAACGGTGAGCGCCTCGCCGACGCACGACGTGCGCACCACGATCTCGGCCGCGGCCAGTAGCGGATCGGCGGCGACCGCCGGCCGCACCAGCTTGCCGAGATCGACCTCGAGGGTGACCGCGCCGCCGAAGGCGGCCGCGACGCGCGCCGCCAGCTCGGTGTGCACGATCTCGTCGACGACGAAGTCACCGGCGGCGGCCACGAGATCGATGGGCGCGCCGCAGGCCAGCATCGCCGCCGCGACCTCGGCGAACGCCGCCGCCGACGCATATTCGGAGAACGCAGTCGTGGTCCACACGTGCCGCGCCTCCGGCGACGACGGCAGGGCTTCGTCCCAGGGCAGCTCGTCGATCCAGGCCCGGCGCGGCGCGAGGCGGCGGCCCCAGGGCCCACCGATGGTCGACAGCTCGAACGGAACGAAGCCCTGGCACACGGTCAGGCTCCGTTCTTGGCGAGGATCTCGGTGCGGACGTCGGTGCAGTAGGCGCTCACGTCGTAGCGCATGCTCTTGCCCGACACGTTGCCGACCAGCGGATAGCCGTGCTCGTCGCACAGGGCGCGAAACCGAGCCTCGCCGATGGCGCGGTCGTGGTTGCCGGCCTGATAGAGCTCGTTGCGCAGCTCGAGTCGCTCCCGGGGCTGGGCCGCGTCGGCGGCCGGGATCGGCGCCACGTAGGGTGGAGCCGCGGCGGGCAATCCGACCAGCTCGACGCCGGCGATGGGGGTCGTCGTCGAGGTCGGCGGCGCGGCCGCGACCTCGGGCACCGGCAGACGGCCGGGCTGGGGGGCGGGCGCCGCCGACCTCGACGACGACGCGCCGCAGCCGGCTGACGCCGAGAGGAGAGCGATGGTGATGATCTTGCGCTTTTGCATGGGGCCTTCTCCGTGGTTGGGAGAAGGACGGCGGCGCGCGGGGACCGTTAACGAGAAATCGTCAGGCTCGCAAGCCCACGGTCTCTCAGGCGATCTGGGCGCTCTCGACCACCACCACGCCGGACGAGCGCATGTCGTCGATGGCGCGCTCGCCGTCGCCGGCGACCAGGTTGACCGCGCGGCAGCCATCCTCGATCAGGAACGTGGCGAAGCCCTCGCCGCACGCGTCCAGGGCGGTGAACTCCACGCAGTAGTCGGTGGCGAGGCCAAGCACGTACACGGCGCGCACGCCCTGCTCACGCAGCCACGGCGCCAGGCCGGTCGGCTTACGCTTGCCGTTGTCCCAGAAGCCGCTGTAGCTGTCGACGGTCGCGTCGGTGCCCTTGGGGAACACCTTGGTGACGGTGGCCGTGAGGTCGTCGTGGAACGCGGCACCGCGCGTGCCTTGCACGCAGTGCACCGGCCACAGCACCTGCTGCAGGCCGTTCAGGTCGATGACCTGATACGGCTCGGCGCCCTCGTGGTTAGCGGCGAAGCTGCCGTGATCCGCGGGGTGCCAGTCCTGGGTCGCCACCACGAGCTCGAAGTGACGCGCGACGCGGTTCGCGACCGCGATCGTCTCGTCACCGCGCGCCACCTCGAGCGCGCCGCCGGGACAGAAGTCGTACTGCAGATCGACGAGGATGAGCGCCTTGTGGGGCACGGGTCGAGTTTACACCGGCGCGCACGGGCGGTGCGGTACGCTGCGCGCCATGAGGATGGTCCACCTCGCGATCGGCTGGTTCGCGATCGTCCCCGCGGCGGCGTGCGGTGGTGACGATGGCGGTGGTGGCGATGACGACGGCGGCGGTGGCGGCGATGCCGGCAGCGACGGTACCGCCAGCCGCTGGGCACCGGCCACGTCGATCCCCGGCGGCCCGATCCAGGAGACGGCCGCGGTCGCGCTCGACGGCCGGGTGTGGGTGCTGGGCGGACTCACGTCGTTCACCGCCTACAGCAACAAGGTGTGGATCTACGACGTCGCCGCCGGCACCTGGTCCGCCGGTCCCGATCTGCCGATGCCGGTGCACCACGCCAACGCGGCGGTGGTTGGCACCAGCATCTACGTGGTCGGCACGCTGTCGACCAACTTCACGGCCAGCGGCGTCGTCTGGCGCCACACGCCTGGCGTCGACACCGGCTGGGTAGCGCGCACGTCGATGCCTGCAGGCACCCAGCGCGGCGCGTCGATCGTCGGCGTGATCGGCGGCCTCGTCTACGTCGCCGGCGGCTTCCGCGGCAACACGGCCGTCGCCGACGTCTCGTCGTACGACCCGGTCGGTGACACCTGGGACGACGCGGTCGCCGATCTACCGAGCTCGCGAGATCACGGCTGCGGCGGCGTGATCGGCGGCAAGCTGTACGTCGCCGGCGGCCGTATGGCCAGCATCGGCTCGACGACCGACACCGTCTTCGAGCTCACGCCCGGCAGCCCGTGGGCGGCGCGCGCGCCGATGCCGACCGGGCGCGGTGGCACCGCCTGCGGCGTGATCGATGGGCGCCTCATCGTCGTCGGCGGCGAGGGCAACCCCGACGCCGCCAGCGGCGTGTTTCCCGAAAGCGAGGCCTACACCGCCGCGACGAATAGCTGGGAGACGCTCGAGCCGATGCGCACACCTCGCCACGGCATGCAGGCCGCGGTCTGGGACGGCGTGCTCTACGTGCCGGCCGGAGGCATCACGCAGGCGCTCGGCGCCACCGACGTCCACGAGACGTTCACGCCGTAGCCGTTCCGGAGTGCTCCGATCACGACACCGATGTCGCGATCCGCGGATTTTCACGGTTGATCACCCCCGCAACCCTCCGGACTTGCTGTGTTGCATCTGGCCCGTTGCATGGAATAGGGCACTCCATGAGGGCCCTCCAAGCAGCCGTCGCGCTCGTCGCCGCCTTTTCGGTCACCGTCGCGGGGATCCGCGTCGCCGACGCCTGCGGGTGCGTGTCGCCGCCCTTGCCCGATCCGCTGGGCAAGAAGGACTACGCGGTCAACCAGCTCGCCGAGCAGATCATCTTCGAGGTCGAGCAGAACTGGATCACCGCCCACGTCCTCATCAAGTACTCGGGCGATCCGGAGAAGTTCGCGTGGATCGTGCCGGTGGCCGAGGCCCCCGAGCTGTCGCTGTCGCCGGTGTCGGCCTTCGGCCTCCTCGACAAGATCACCGCGCCCGACGTGGCGGTGAACGTCGAGGACCTCTGTCCGGTATCGGAGTGGGCCTGCCAGTACCACCCGGCGCCCGACTGCGGCGGCGGCGGCGGCTGCGGCATGGCGGCCAGCGATGGCGCCAGCGCCGACGATGACGGCTTCTTCGCCGACGCCGGTGCGTCGTCGGGTAACGACGCCGGCGGCGGCGGCGATCCGGTCACCGTCATCGGCACCGAGGTGGTCGGCGACTACCAGACCGTGACCTTCCGCGCCAGCGAGGCAGCGGCAGCGGCGCAGTGGCTGCGCGACAACGGCTTCATCGTCAACCCGACGACGACCGCGTACATGGAGCCGTACGTCGAGGCCAACATGGTGTTCGTCGCGGCCAAGCTGGTGCCGGGCGCCTCGGTCAACGCCATCAAGCCGCTGCGCATGCGCTTCCGCGCACCGTTCCCGATGATCCCGCTGGTGCTCACCGCGGTCGCGGCCGAGCCGCACCTCACCGTGACCACCTTCATCTACGCCAACCAGCCCTTCCGGGTGATGAGCCACCCGATGGTGACGATCGATCCCGCGCGCATCGCCGAGGATCGCAACGGCCGCAACAACTATCCGATGGTGCTGGCCCGCACCGTCGACGAGGCCGGCGGCGACGGCTTCGCGGTCGAGTACCGCGGTCTGCCGGCCCGCCCCGAGTTCGGCCAGGGCACGCCGTGCTGCGGCGGCAACTGGGACGTCTGCGGCATCGCCAACAACGACCAGTGCGAGTGTCCGCGCGACGAGTTCGACGCCACCGACTGCGGCGAGATCAGCGACATCCTCGAGGGCGTCGCGCTGGTCGACGATCTGGCGAACCGGTACCAGCGCTTGACCCGCATCACCACTCGCATCTCGCCCGAGGAGATGCGCTTCGATCCGACCTTCGAGGCCGACGCTGGCGCGCCGCTGTTCGGTCGCCTGCAGGCCCGCGGCCAGCAGGCCAGCCTCGATCGCTGCTGGACCCGGGTCATCGACCAGAACGCCTACGCCGAGGTCGACGCCAAGCAGGACTGCGCCGCGACCTACTGCGGCGCCGGCATGTGCGTGACCACCGAGAGCGGCGCGGCGTGCGCGTGCGACGCCGGCTTCGTGGCCCGCCGCTTCCTCGATCTCGACGGCGAGCAGTCGGTGACGTGCATCCCGGCCACGCCCCCGGTCGATCTCGGCGCCGGCGGCCTCGAGCTGCCCGACGCCTGCGAGGGCCTCGACTGCGGCGCCGGCCGCTGCATCGATCGCAACGGCACGCCGGTGTGCGAGTGCAACGGTGGCACCGCCGCCATCGCCAACGACAACGGCACCCTGCCCCGCTGCGAGCCGATCCTCGAGCTCACCCGCACCGTCGGCGCCCAGGACTTCAGCGATCCCCTGCGCGCGCTGGCAGTGTGCGCGCCGCCGCCGCCGAGCTGCGAGGCCGGCGGGTGGTACGGCAAGGTGACCAGCCCGCGGGTCGGCGTCGAATGCGGCGACGCCACGCCCTCCGCGGCGGCCCAGGAGCCCACGCCCGAGCCCCACTGTGAGGGGGTGCGCGGCATCTACGGTTGCGGCTGCCGCGCCGATCACCCGGCCGGCGCCCTGGCCCTGGCCTGGATCGTCGGCTTCCTCCTGCTGCGCCGCCGCCGCCGTCCTGAGCAGGCCTAGGAAACCCCGAGCCACTCGAGCAGGCGCTTGCCGCGCTCGTCGGGGATCTCGACCCCGAGCGCGGCGCCGTCCTCGCCGTGCCAGTCAGAGCCGCCGGTCGCGCACAGGCCCAGGCCGTCGGCGACGTTGAGCCAGCGCCCGCGCTCGCCGGCGTCGTAGCGGCCGTAATACGCCTCGACCCCGCCGAGCCCGTCGCGGGCGTACTTGCGCAGGAGCTTGCCGGCGCGATCGCCGTGCTGGTGCGGGTGGGCGAGCGACGCCCGTGCGCCGACCGAGCGCACCACCGCGAGCCCGTCGGCGACGCCGAGGCGCGCCAGGGGCACGTCGGCGGGACCACCGTCGTGGAGCCAGCGGGTGAAGGCGTCGTCGCGGGACGCGGCCGCGCCCTGCGCCACCAGCGCCGCGGCGACGTCGGGGCGACCGACGACCTTGCCGTGGGCGGCGGCCAGGATGGGCTCGACGTCGAGGACGATGCCGAGCCGGAACAGCCGCGCGGCGATCGCGCGCAGCCGCTCGCGCCGGGCGGCGACCTGGGTGACCAGCAGCGCCTCGAGCTCGGCCCAACGCGCGTCGCCGGCGGCGTCGTAGACCAGCACGTGCACCGCGCGGCCATCCTCGTTGCAGGTGAGCTCGGTGGCGCGCACCGCTGGCGCGCGCCACGCCGTGGCCATCGCCGCCGCGGCGGCGTCGAACCCGGCGCAGGTGTCGTGATCGGTGAGCGCGAACACCGCCGGCGCCCGCTCGGCGGCGCGGCGACCGACGTCGGCCGGTGCCGCCGAACCGTCGGAGCACGTGGAGTGGCAGTGGAGCTCGACGATCACGGCTCGGGCAGGGTAGCGCGAAATCGCTCGCGGACCCCTGGCGCAGGGGCACAGGGTGACTATGGTGGGTGGTCCATGCCTACACCGAACGGTGTCTCGCCTGGTGCCGCGTCCCCCGGCTCCGACCTCGCCGCTGGCCCCGGCGCTGGGGCGCCGCTGGTCGCGCTGCGCGAGCGTCGCGACCACGTGATCGCGGTCCTCACCGAACAGTTCAGCCTGGATAGGTTCGAGCTCGACGAGCTCGAGCGCCGGCTCGACCTGGCTCACCGCGCCGACTCGGTGGCCGCGCTCGACGCGCTGGTCGCCGATCTCGGGCCCGGCGCGCCGTCGACCACCGCGCTGGTGCCGCGCAGCGTCGACGAAGCCACGCTCGCGACCTGGCCCAAGAAGCGCCGGCTGACCGCCATCCTTGGCGGCTTCGAGAAGCGCGGCACCTGGGTGTGCCCGCGCCAGATCACCATCACCGCCATCATGGGCGGCGCCGAGGTGGACCTGCGCGAGGCCGAGCTGGCTCCCGGTGTCACCGAGATGTCCATCACCGCCATCATGGGCGGCGTCGATCTGATCGTGCCGCCGTGGCTGTCGGTCGAGTGCGACGCTACCGCGATCCTCGGCGGCTTCGAGGAGATGCACCGCTCGCCGGCGCAGCTCGAGCCGGATCGGCGCGTGCTGCGCATCACCGGCTTCGCCATCATGGGCGGTGTCGACATCGAGACCCGGATGCCCGGCGAGAGCCGGCGTGAAGCCCGCAAGCGCACGCGCCGCGAGTCAAAGGCGCTCAAGGGCGAGGGCCGCGCCGAGCTCCCCGAGGCGCGCACCGTCAGTCGCGACAAGGGCTGAGCGGCCTGATCGCGCCTCATCGTGCGGTAGCATCGCCGCATGAAACACGCCCTCGTCGCGGTGATCGGCGTTGCCCTCTGCCTCACGCCGCTGACCGCGCGCGCCGATGCTCCGCCGCGGCTGCCCGACAAGGTCGCCGAGGTGAAGACCTTCGTGCTCTCGCTGACCGAGCCGGTCAATGGCATGGCCATTCCGACGCCGGATCAGAAGGCTGCGATCGCGGCGAAGATGAACGCGCCCTTCTGGTACGACGGCCTCACCTTCAGCGGGATGGACGATCAGGGCGAGAAGCTCGCGAAGGCGTGCAAGAAGACGTGGAAGAAGACCGGCACGATCCGGGCCGCGGGCAAGCTGCCTGACTTCGTCGGCTGCCTGGCAGTGGCGCAGTTCTCCGGCGCGCTCGACGGCGACGCCGAGTGGTCGCTCGTCGACCTGAAGAAGCTCCCCCGTCCGTTCAAGAAGCACAAGGCCAAGCTCACCAAGCTGGCCAAGGATCACGTGCTCGTGATCTCGCACTTCATCCCGGCCGGCCCGGCCGAGTACTACGACCTGTGGGTCGTCAAGCGGGCCGCCGACGGCACGCTGCACCTGGCCGGGCTCCTCGCCGTGAACCTGGACACGTTGTGAACATGCGAACGATGACGCCACGAGCGACATGCGCCGTGCTCCTGCTCGGGCTCGCGACCGCGGGTTGCGGGAAGAAGGAGTCGGGGACGGGTTCGGGATCAGGATCGGGTTCGGGTTCGGGTTCGGGGTCGGGATCGGGTT